>JBGAPX010000058.1:0-22546 GCA_044221045.1 Gemmatimonadales bacterium | reverse complement strand
TGGTGGTGCCGCTCAATACGCTCGTGGAACGCGCCCGGGTGGACTCGAATGACGCCCCGACGCAGTACGAGGTGGCGCTCGGATACTGGCTCGCCAAGCGGTACGACGAGGCGGAGTTCCACCTCCGGCGCGCCATCGCCATCGAGCCCGCCACCGCCGCCGCGTACCTGGCACTCTCGTACCTGCCGTACGCGCGGCGGAGCAAGCTCTGGAACGAGGAGGCCGACGGCAAGGTGCCGGCCGAGTGGCTGCCGACGGTGACGGAGGCCTACACGTTCCGCCGCCGGGCGTTCCTGCTCGATCCGCTGGTGGACCTCAAGCCGCTGGCGCTCATGATCCCGCCGGCGGGGGTCTTCGGCCTCAAGGGCAACGCCGAAGCGGTCTACACCTACCTGATGAACGGGTTCGGGAGCTTCTGGGATGGGCAGTACGCCAACGCGTATGCCTTCTTCCGGGAGCTTGCGGGGCCGGCCACGGACGAGGATCGGCGGGAGAAGTTCGGCAGCTGGTTCCTCTGGTACGAGGCGCTCGCGGCGGCGCACACCAACGACTTCCCGCGGGCCACGACCAACCTGCGCATCCTCCTGGCGCGTGCCGAGGCGGCGGCGGCGATGGGCGGGGGAGCGACGCTGGCCTTCACCGACGCCACGCACTACCGCTACACCCTGGCCTGCATCCTGGACCTGGCGGGGGAGCGTCGCGAGGCGGTCGCGCTGCTGCAGCAGGCGCTGACCGACGACGTCGGGCTCTATCCGGCCCACGTGCGGCTGGCGCGGATCTACGAGGATCAGCACCGGACCAATCCCGCGCTCGAGGAGCGGCGGCGCGCGGTCGCGTCCAACCCGGACGATCCGTCGCTGCTCTTCGACCTGGGTGAGTCGCTCGCCCGCGCCGGCGAGCTGGTCGAGGCGCACGGGGTGCTGCGGCAGGCGGTGGCCGCCAACCCGCGCAGTCACCGCGCGCTCTACGTCCTGGGATTCGTGGCCCAGCAGGTGGGGAGCACCGAGGAGGCCCGGACGGCCTACACCCGGTTCCTGGACCTTGCCCCGAGCCGGTTCGATGACCAGAAGGCCGAGGCCCGCCGCCGCCTGGCGGCGCTCAACTGACCCGGAGGATGCCCATGCGCCTGTCTCGTCTGCTGCCGCTCGCCCTGGTGCTGGCCGCCGCGCCGCTCGCGGGGCAGCGGCTCAAGCTCGCGGTCCGCCTGCCGGAGCTGGAACAGCGGGTCAAGGCCGACTCCAACGATGCCGCCGCGCACTACAACGTGGCCCTCGGCTACTGGCAGGAGAAACGGTTCGACGACGCCGAGCGCTCGCTCCGGACGGCGGTCCTGATCGAGCCCCGCTTCGCGCCCGCGCACCTGGCCCTGGCCTACCTCCCCTTTGCGCGGCGCCCCAAGCTGTGGGACGAGATCTTCAACGACGAGGTGCCGGCGGACCAGGTGGCCAGGCTCAAGGAGTCGGATCGGGAGTACCGGCACGCCTTCCTGATCGATCCGATGGTCGACCTGCGCATCCTGGGCGCCGCCGAGTGGAAGAAGCCGGATTTCGGCGACGCCCGCGATTACCTGGGCGAGGTGTGGGCGCTGTTCTTCCAGGGCTTCGCCGATTGCCAGGAGGGGCGGTACGAGGACTGCCACGGCCGCTTCGCGTCGCTGATCCGCGAGATCGACGGCGACCGGTACGGGGACCGCGTGCCTACCTCCGTGCTCTGGTACAAGGGCATTGCCGCCGCCCACATCAACCGCTTCGACCTGGCTGCCACCCACTTCCGGACCCTGCTGACCCGCGAGCACGCCCGCGCCGACTCGGCGGAGCGGAAGGGGGAGTTCTCCCGGGTGCCGCTCAAGGAGAATGAGTACCGCTACGTCCTGGCCACGATCCTGCAATCGGACGGCAAGACCGGCGAGGCCATCACGATGTTCCGCCAGGTGCTCACGGAGGACGTCGGGTACTACATGGCCAATGTCCGGCTGGCCAACATCTACGAGGCCCAGCGCGACTTCCCCAGCGCGGTCGAGCAGCGTCAGTTCGCCGTCAACACCAATCCCGACGACGCCAGCCTGCTGCTCGACCTGGGCGTCACCCTCGGCAAGGCGGGCATGATGCCGCAGGCGGAGACGCGGCTGCAGGCGGCCGTCGACGCCAACCCCCGCGACACCCGGGCCTGGTACTGGCTGGGCGTGGCCCAGCAGGCGGAGGGCAAGCGGGCGGAGGCGAAGGCCACGTTCGAGCGGTTCGTGGCGCTGGCGCCCAGCCGCTACGGTCCCCAGGTCGCGATGGCGAAGGAACGCCTCGCCCAACTGCAGTAGGAGCCCCGGTGCCGATCCCCCGGCCGTCCCCGCGCCTCGCCCGCTGGTCGCCGCTCGTCCTGGCCCTGGCGCTCCTTCGGCCCCTGCCCGCCGCGGCGCAGGGCGCCTCGTACGAGCAGCTGCAGACCTTCTCCAGCCTGCTCAACCAGATCCGGATCAACTACGTCGACTCGGTGAGCTACGCCCAGCTGGTGCGCGCGGCCGTGGACGGCGTGCTGGGCTCCCTCGACCCCCACAGCCGGTTCCTGCGCCACGCCGATGGCGAGCGCGAGATGGCCTACCAGGCCGGGCTGCTTGCGGGCCTGGGCATCACCTTCGACGAGGTGGACGCCCAGCTCGCCGTCGTCACCGTCTACCCGGGGAGCCCCGCCGCGCGGAAGAACATCACCGCGGGCGACCGCCTGGTCACGATCAACGACACCTCCGTCGCGGGCCTCTCCCCCGCCGACGTCGGGCTGCGGCTGCTCGGGGAGAAGGGGAGCAAGGTCCGGCTCCTGTTCGAGCGCGGTTCGCGTTTCGAGCCGGAGAGCGTGGCCGTCACCCTCAAGTACGACTTCATTAAGCCCCGCTCCGTCGTGACGCACCTGATGCTCGACCCGACCACCGGGTACGTGCGGCTGGCGGAGTTCTTCGAGAAGGCGGGCGACGAGACCGAGCAGGCCATCAAGGAACTCAAGGGGAAGGGGGCCCGGCGCGTCGTCCTCGACCTGCGCGGCAATCCCGGCGGCGCAGTGATCGGCGCGTCGGACGTGGCCGGGCTGTTCCTGCCCAAGGGCACCCTCGTATTCCGCACCGTGGGGCGGCGCCGGGCCATCGTCGAGCGGACGATCACCACCCGCGACGGGCCATTCCGCGACCTGCCCCTGATCGCGCTGGTGGACGAGGGCAGCGCCAGCGCTTCCGAGGCGCTGGTGGGATCGCTGCAGGACCACGACCGGGCGCTGGTGGTGGGACGGCGGAGCTTCGGGAAGGCGCTGGTCATGGTGGCGCTGGAGGTGCCCCCGCAGGGTGACCTGGTGATGCTGGTGGTGGGTCGGGTGGTGACGCCGAGCGGGCGCATCATCCAGCGGGCCTACCACGGCATGAAGGCCGAGCAGTACTACGACTTCGCCGGCACCGCCGGCGCGGGCCAGGATACGGTCGCCGTGTTCCGCACCGACAACGGCCGCGAGGTGCGCGGCGGCGGGGGCATCGCCCCGGACGTAGCGCTGCCGGAGGGGGTGCGGATCCCGGCCTGGTTCAGCACCGCCGCCGACAGCGGCTGGATCGAGGCGGTGAGCGACAGCGTGGCGGCGCTGCTGCCGAAGGAACCCGCCGGGCGCCAGGCGTGGCTCACCGCCACCGCCGACTGGCAGAGCCGCCTGGTGGAGCCGTTCCTGTCGCGGGTCACGGGCCGGCTCAAGCTCACCACGCCCCCCGACGAGGCGATGCGTGCCCGGGTCGGCCGGCTGCTGGCGTACCGCGCCGCGGAGGTGCGCTGGGGGCCGGAGGCGGCGGAGGAACTCTGGCTCCGCAGCGATGCCGGCCTCGCCACCGCCATGGGCTACTGGGACCAGCTGCCGCGCCTCCTGACCGCTCACTGACGCGAAGCGGAACTCCGCCCGGGCGCGGGCCGTAGGTGCCGCACCCCTCCTCCGGAGTCCCCATGCAGCTGCCCGACCGCCGCGGACTGGCGGCCCTGCGCGTCCTCGTCGCCACCCAACTCGTCATACATGGCAGCTACCGCACCCTCAGCGGCGGCGTGGTGCCCTTCGGCGGCTGGCTCGCCGACCAGGGTGTCCCCCTCGGCGTCGTCGCGGCCGGGTTGCTGACTGCCGTGGAGGTCGTGGGCGGCCTGACGCTCGTCGCCGGACGCCTGGTCCGCCCCCTCACCGCCTGGTTCGGGCTGCAGCTCCTGCTCGGCATCGCCATGGTGCACTGGCCGGAGGGGTGGTTCGTGGTGGGCGGCGGGCGGAACGGCATGGAGTACAGCGTGGTGCTCATCGGCGGGCTCGCCATCGTGGGGCTGACGGCGCCGCCCGGGCGCCCCGCGGCCGGCACCGGTGCCGGCTGATGCGTGATCGGGCCCGGGCCTACCGCCGGGCCCCCCCGGACACGATCTTTGGCCCGCTGGCTTCCCGCACCCGCAGCGCCCCGAAGACGGCCCGAACGCTCGCCAAGGCCGATCTGCTCGACCTCTACCGCACCATCCTCCTGTCACGCCGGATTGACGATCGCGAGATCCAGCTCAAGCGCCAGAACCGGATCTTCTTCCAGATCTCCGGCGCGGGCCACGAGGCGCTGCTGGCGGCGGCGGCCAAGGTATTCAAGCCGGGCTACGACTGGTTCTACACCTACTACCGCGACCGCGCGCTCTGCCTCGGCCTGGGCATGACGGCCACCGAGATGCTCTTCTCGGCGGTGGCGGCGGCGGACGACCCGAACTCCGGCGGGCGGCAGATGCCGTCGCACTTCGGGCACAAGGACCTCAACATCGTCAGCGCCTCGAGCCCCACCGGCACCCAGTTCCTGCAGGCGGTGGGGTGCGCCGAGGCGTGGCTGCGGTACGCCAAGGTGCAGGGGATGGCCGACGGCGTGACCGGGCCGCACGGCGACGAGGTGGTGTTCGTCTCCTCGGGCGACGGCACCACCAGTGAGGGCGAGTTCTGGGAGGCGATCAGCAGCGCCAGCAACCTCAAGCTGCCGGTGGTCTTCGTGATCGAGGACAACGGCTACGCCATTTCGGTGCCGGTGGAGGTGAACACCCCCGGCGGCTCCATCTCGAAGCTCGTCGCCAGCTTCCCCGGGCTCTACATCCAGGAAGTGGACGGCTGCGACCCGGTGGCGTCGTTCGAGGTCCTGCAGAAGGCCGTGGACTACTGCCGGGCCCGGAAGGGGCCTGCCCTGGTGCACGCGCACGTGATCCGGCCCTACAGCCATTCACTCTCCGACGACGAGGTGCTCTACCGGCCGGCGGCGGAGCGCCAGGCCGACGCCGAGCGCGACCCGGTCACCCGCTTCCCGCGGGCGCTCATTGCGCAGGGGGTCGCCACCGAGGCGGAGATCGAGGCCATCAAGGCGGAGGTGGAGGACGAGCTCAACGTCGCCACCGAGACGGCGCTGGCCGCCCCGCAGCCCGCCACCGACACCATCTACGACTTCGTGTACTCGCCGACGGTGGACCCGACCGGGGCGGCGTTCGACACCGAGGACGCCCCGCGTTTCACCGGCGACCCGACCACGATGGTCGACCTGCTCAACGCCTGCATGAAGGACGAGATGGCGAGGGACCCGCGCATCGTGGTCTTCGGCGAGGACGTGGCCGACGCCAGCCGGGAACAGTACCTCGACCAGGTGAAGGGCAAGGGTGGCGTCTTCAAGGTGACCTGGGGGCTGCAGCGCGCCTTCGGGAGTGACCGGGTCTACAACAGCCCGCTGGCAGAGGCCAACATCATCGGCCGCGCCATCGGGCTGGCCACCCGCGGCATCAAGCCGGTGGTCGAGATCCAGTTCTTCGACTACATCTGGCCGGCGTACATGCAGCTGCGCAACGAGCTGGCCCTCATGCGCTGGCGCTCCAACAACGCCTTCGCCTGCCCGGTGGTGGTGCGGGTGACCTACGGCGGGTACCTGAAGGGCGGCGCGGTCTACCACTCCCAGACCGGCGCCGCGGTGTTCACCGGCGTGCCGGGCCTCCGGGTGGTGTGCCCCGCCACCGCGCTCGACGCCAACGGCCTGCTGCGGACCGCCATCCGCTGCGAGGACCCGGTGCTCGTCCTGGAGCACAAGCACCTCTACCGCCAGACCTACAACAAGTCCCAGAACCCGGGGCCCGACTTCCTGATCCCCTTCGGCAAGGCCCGCACGGTGCGCGAGGGGACCGACCTGACGGTCATCACCTACGGCGCGGTGGTGCAGCGCGCGCTGGTGGCGGCCAAGGAGCTGGAGGAGAGCGCGGGGGTGTCGGCCGAGGTGATCGACCTGCGCTCGCTCTCGCCGGTGGACTGGGAAGCGATCTACGCCTCGGTGCGGAAGACCAGCCGGGTGCTGGTGGCGTACGAGGATTCGCTCTCGTGGGGGTACGGCGCCGAGATCGCCGCGCGGATCGCCGACGAGGCGTTCGAGTGGCTCGACGCGCCGGTGCGGCGCCTCGCCGCCACCGACACGTTCGTGGCCTACGCCCCAGAACTCGAGGACGTGATCCTGCCCCAGGTGGGCCACCTCCGCGACGCGATGGCGGAGCTGGCGGCGTACTAGCCCGGGCGCGCGGGCTCAGGGCGACGCGGGGCCGGCCTCCGGGCCGGCCCCGCGCGCGGTCCGGTCCGGGGGCAGCCACCCCGGCGGCCTGCGCCGGCTAGACGTACTGCCGCCGGAGCAGTTCCGCCGCGTCGTCGTCGAGCAGGTCGCGCCGGCGCAGCTCCTCGAAGCGGGCCAGCAGGTCGTCCACCCGGGCCCGGCGCTTCTGCACCCCGGCAAGGTCGAAGGCCACCCGGCCCCGGTGCATGATGATGATCCGGTCGCCCAGGCGCGTGGCCTGCGGCAGCGAGTGGGTCACCATGATGGTGGTGATGCGGCCGCGCTCGATGAAGTCCTGGGTGAGCCGCAGCACCAGCTCGGCGCTGCGCGGGTCGAGCGCGGCGGTGTGCTCGTCGAGGAGCAGCAGGCTCGGCCGCACCAGCAGGGCCATGAGCAGCGTGATGGCCTGCCGCTGCCCGCCCGAGAGCAGCCCCATCGGGGTGAGGAGCCGGTCCTCGAGCCCGAGGCCCAGGGTCCGGACCTCCTCATGCAGCTCGTCGCGCCGGGCCCGGGTGAGCGCCCGCTGCAGCCCCCGGAGGGTCCCGCGGCGCGAGGCGATCGACAGGTTCTCCGCCACGGTCATGTCGGACGCGGTGCCCGCGAAGGGGTCCTGGAATACCCGCGAGATGCGGCGGGCCCGCCGGGGTTCCGGCCACCGGGTGATGTCCTCCCCCTCGATGGCGATGGTCCCGGCCTCGGTCCGCAGCGAGCCCGCCACCGCGTTGAGCAGGGTGCTCTTGCCGGAGCCGTTGCTGCCCAGGAGCACCACGAAAGCCCCCGGCTCGAGGTCGAGGTCCACGCCCTGCAGCGCCGGATTCTCGTTCGGCGTGCCGCGGTGGAAGGTGTGCGACAGGCCGCGGAGGGAAAGCGCGGGCGCCGTCATGCGGCCCCCGCCCGGCGCAGCCGCCGCACCAGCTGCGGGATGGTGAGCGCTGCCAGCACGAAGGCCGCGGTGGCCAGCTTGAGCGCGTTGGGGTCGAGCCCGGCCTGGAGCGCCCCGGCCACCAGCAGGCGGAAGACCAGCGCGCCGAGCAGCGCGGCGACGATGCGCTGCCGGATGGTGCGCTGGAAGAAGAGCGCCTCGCCCAGGATCACGCTGGCCAGCCCCGTGACCATCATGCCCATCCCCATCTGGACGTTGGCGAAGCCCTGGTACTGGGCGAACAGGGCCCCCGACAGCCCCGCGCAGCCGTTGCCGAGCGCCAGCCCGAAAGTGGTGGCGAGGCCGGTGTCGATGGCCGAGGCCTTGGCCATCCGCGGGCTGGAGCCGGTGGCCCGCAGCGCCAGGCCCAGGTCGGTGCCCACGAACCATGCGATCAGCATCCCATGGAAGCCCACGATGAGCACGAGGGCCACCAGCGCCACCAGGTCGCGGGAGCGGCTCGCGCCCTCGGGAGAGGCGCCGGCCGGGAACAGCGCCGCGGCCAGGTCGAACACCGTGGGGCGGGTCGCGACGGAGAGGTTGCCGGTGCCCATCACGTAGAGGTCGATCGAATAGAGTCCCGTGGTGACCAGGATTCCCGCCAGGATCACGTCCACCCGCCAGCGGGTGTGGATGATGCCCGTGATCGTGCCGGCCAGCGTCCCGCTCAGTCCGCCCGCGAAGGTGGCCGTGACGGGATGCGCGCCGGCCACGAGCAGCGCCACCGTCACCGCGCCCCCCGTGGCAAAGGCGCCGTCGGTGGTGAGGTCGAGGCTGCGCAGCACCCGGAAGCTGAAGAAGACGCCGAGGCTGAGCAGCGCGAGCTGCAGCCCGACGGTGAGCGCCCCGAGCAGCAGGTTCACGGCACCACCTCGACCTCGCTCACCCGCGCCATCCAGCACACCCCGCGCAGCAGCCCGGTCTGGTGGCCGTCGCTGGGCCGCCGGTCGTCATGGATCAGGTGCAGCACGTCCCGCACCGGCTGGGTCTGGAACATCCGCCCCACGAGCGCGGGCAGCAGCACCGTGCGCTGCGGCACCGGGGCGTAGGGGAATACCGCGGCGTGCACGTGGCCGGCCAGCCCGGTGGTGCCGTCGATGGGGCGGAGGTGGTCGGCGAGCGGTCCCGCCGGCCGGCGGGCCACCACGCCGAGGAGGATCGCGGTGCTCCCCTGGTGGGCCGGCTCGGGCGTGAACGACACCCAGTCGCGCAGCGCGTTGGCGTCCGGCGTGCGGAGCCCGCCGGGCGGGAGGCCGGTGAGCGGCCGCCGCAGGCTCATCCCCACGATGCCGGTCATCTCCGCCACCGCCGCCAGCACCACCGCCTCCTCGCCCGCCATCTCCACGCACACCTCCGCCAGCTCGGCGAAGGGGATCATGTCGGCGCTGGGCTGGATCGTGAACCGCATCAGGTCGCTGAACTGGCCCGTCCAGGTGAGCCCGGACTGCAGCACCGCCTGTGGCGCCCGCTCCCCGTAGCTCAGCATGAAGTCGGGGATCCCCGAGCCGTCGGTCGGGCGGTAGGTGACGCACCCTTCGGCGGCGAGCAGTTCGCCGAAGCGCGGGGCGGTGCTGGCGAAGTCCGCCCCGATGGCGCCGATGCCCACCCCGAAGGTCTCGAGCGGAAACGCCACGGTGTGGCAGCGCGACGGGTCCACCGGGGCCGCGAACGGGCTGGTCCCCGGGCCGTAGAGCCGGCAGCGCACGCCATGATCGGAGTAGTGCGACACCTCGTAGGCGCCGTGCTGCGCGGCGATCGCGGGGAGGCCCCAGGAGGTGAAGCGGCTGGAGGGGACCGACACGCGGGTGGGCCCGCCCTCGCGGATGAGGCCCTGGGCCAGTCCGCCGGCGGTCAGCGCCTCCCGGGCCACCCCCGAG
This sequence comes from Gemmatimonadales bacterium, assembly GCA_044221045.1. Lineage (GTDB taxonomy): Bacteria > Gemmatimonadota > Gemmatimonadetes > Gemmatimonadales > GWC2-71-9 > JADJOM01. The sequence goes on along the minus strand of JBGAPX010000058.1, from coordinate 13,161 downwards.
GGGGTGACGACCTGCAGGGTGCCGCGCAGGGTGGCGAGGTCCTCCGCCCGGCGGGCCAGCACCCGCATCCCGGCCGAGCTCAGGTACTCCACGCCGGCCATGTCCAGCTCGATCGACCGGGCGCCGTCGCGGAGCAGGTCCTCGATGGTGTCGGAAAGGTGACGGGCCGACTCGCCTGCGCGCCGGCCCGGATGGCGCCCGACGGCCCGGGCACGGTCGTGCGCCGCGCTCATCCGCATCGCGGTTACTTCTTCGTGGTGTCGCCAACCACCTGGCTGGCCTCGGAGGTCACCCCGGCCGGGACCGACACGCCGGTGTTCGGGTTCACGGAGAGCTTCACCGTCTCCACGCGGAAGAACGGGATGGCTCCCGGGCTTTCACCCTTGAGGATGCGCGCCACCATCTTGCCGGCCTCGACCCCGCCCTCCTGGAAGTCGGGATAGAAGGCCGCGACGGCGCCCTGGGTCACCTCGAACGGCGAGGAGGAGAACACCGGCACCTTGGCCTTCTGGGTCACCTGCATGATGCTCATGAAGGCGGTGTGCGCCGCGTTGCCGTAGATCTCGATCGCGTCGACCTTCTGGCCCACCAGCGCCTGGGCCGCCTGGCCCACCTCGCCGATGCTGCCGATCCCCTGCGCCACCACCGTGAGTCCCGCCTGCTGGGCGGTGGCGGTCATCTTGTCCTTGAGCCCGACCGACAGCGCCTCGTCGTTGCTGAAGAGGATGCCGAGCTTCTTCGCCTTGGGCAGGGTGCGGCGGATCAGGTCCACCCGGCGCGCCTGCTCCGGGTCGCCGAAGCCGGGGGCGTAGACGCCGGTGATGTTGGGCAGGTGCGCGCTGTCCGTGGTGCCGGCGCCCATGGCGAACGGGTCGGAGAGCAGGTGGAACACGATCGGCACGTCCTTCACCCGCTCCACCGCCACCTGCAGCGTGGCGTCCTGGAGCGTGACGATCACGCTCGCCTTGGCGTCGCGGGCCTGGTCGATCAGGTTGGGCAGGGTGGCGATGTCGCCCTGGGCGCTGGAGAGCCGCAGCTCGTAATCCCGCCCCTCCTCAAGGCCCGCCTCCGCCAGCCCGAACTTGATCGCGTCCTCGCTCCACTCGCTGCCCATCCAGTCCGCCGCCCGGATCATCGCGACGATCGGCTTGCCCGCCGGCTCGGCCGGCGGCGCGTCCTTCTTGCCGCAGGCGGTGACGGTGGCGACGGTCGCGGCCAGGCCGAGGGCGGCGGCCCGGATCAGACCGGCGGACTTCCGACGGGCGGTGGACATGCGGCATCCTCCAGGTTGGAGAGTGGAAGCAGGGCACCCCCCCGGGCCCCGGAGTGGTGCGCCGGGCCGGGAAGGGCTGCGTTGGACGGGGCACAATATATCCGCCGGGGTCACGGGCGGAAGGCAGGCCGGGGGGCGCGCCGGGGGGTCAATCCCGGCCCAGGGCCTCGCGGATCTCGCTGGCCGCCACGATGGCATTGTCCACGTCCCGGGAGAGCGCCCGGGCCTGCTGGGTGGCCATGGTCAGGTCGCCCAGGGCCGCGGCGGCGTCGGCGGAGCGCAGTCGCAGCAGGTCGAAGCGCACGTTCTGCATGGCGAGGATGCAGCTCTCGAGCTGGCTGGCGATGTGGTCGCGCCGCCCGCGGAGGTCCTCCAGCGTCTTCCGCTGGCGCTCGAGCAGGCTGATCCGGCGCGCCCGCTCCTCGTCCTCCGGCTCGCGCTCCAGCGCCTTCATCCGCTGGTCGAGGCGGTCCAGCCCCTGGCGGTCGAGGTTGGAGTCCATCGAGTGGAGGGTCTTGGCCAGGTCGGTGGCGCGCTGGTAGAGGCCGTCCACGGTGGCCTGCACGTCCTCGGGGAGCATCTGCCGCTCGGCCGCCGACATCCGCTCCATCAGCTTGAGGATCGCCAGCCGGTCGGCGTGGGCCTGGTTGATCAGCCCCAGCTGCTGGCCGTATTCGTCGACCCGCGGGGCGGGGAGGGCCCGGGCCAGCTTGCCTCCCTTGCCGCTGGGGACCAGCACCGCGTCCGGCGCGGCCGGGCGGCTGAGCACGTCGCGCCAGGTGTAGCCGGCCTGCCAGAGCTTGGCGTAGCTGTTCACCAGGCCGAAGCCCATGCCGGCCATCGGGAACAGGAACCAGGGCTCGCCGATGCCGGTGGCCAGGTTGATCATGAACAGACCGCCCGAGACCGCCGCCCACCGCGCGAACTGGGCCCGCGTCTTCTGGACGATCATCGGCTCGCCGGTGTCAGGCACCGGGAGCGGGGTGTCGGCGCCCTTGCCGGTGCGCCGGTCCATCTGGCGGCTGGCCCGGTCCATGTGGCGGTCTAGGCGGCCGCGCCAGTCCTCGCCGGAGGGCCGGCGCGCCAGCGGGCGGGGCGGGGACGGGGGGCCGCCCTGGTCGCCGGCGGCGGCCGCGCCGGTGGAGCGGCGCGGCGCCGGGGACCCGCCCAGCGTGCCCCGACTGCCCGCCTTGGTCTGGCCGGTGGGGCGGTAGCCCGTCACCACCCGCGACTCGAGCGCCCGCCGCAGCGCGTCCGCGGAAGGCCACCGGTTCTCGGGGTCCTTCTCGAGGCAGCGAGTCACCGCCAGCGCCAGGTCCTCGGGGCAGTCCGGCCGCTTGTCCGCCAGCGAGGGGGGCAGCTCCGTGATCTGCTTCATCAGGATCCCGGCCACCGTCGGCGCGTTGAACGGCAGCTCGCCGGTGAGCATCTGGTAGCTCAGGATCCCGAGGCTGTAGAGGTCGCTCCGGCCGTCGATCTCCTTCTCGCCTGCTGCCTGCTCGGGGCTCATGTACTGCGGGGTGCCGATGGCTACCCCGGCGCTGGTCAGGGTGCCCCCGGTGCCGCCCGACATGGCCTTGGCGATGCCGAAGTCGGTGACCATCACCCGGCCCCGGGTGCCGTCGAGCAAGATGTTGTCCGGCTTGATGTCCCGGTGGATGACCGACATCGCGTGGGCGGCGCTGAGCGCGTCGGCCGTCTCCTTCATGATGCGCCGGACTTCCTCCACCGGCAGCTTGCCGCGGCGCTTGAGCCGCCCGCCGACCGACTCACCGTCGACGTAGCCCATCACGAAGTAGACCAGCCCGTTGCCCTCGCCGACCGTGTAGATGGGGACGATGTGCGGATGGGAGAGCCGCGCCGCGGTCTCGGCCTCGCGCGTGAAGCGGGCGCGGATTTCCTGCTGGAAGGCGAGCTCCGGCGGCAGGACCTTGATGGCCACGCGGCGCTTGAGCTTCTCGTCCCGTGCGCGATACACCACGCCCATCCCCCCGCGACCGATCTCGCCCTCGATAGTGAAGGCGCTACCAAGGGCATCGCTGAGGCGTGGCGCGAGGGGACTCGTCGGTTCGGTCATCGGTTATCCGGAGAAGCGTCATAGATTTAGCGACCTCGGACGGGGGGGACAAGGAGGGCCCTGTCCCAACCCCGCTGACCGTCCCGACAGAACGGCAGTCGGGCTGCGACCCCCGGACGAAGTGGCAGCCGCCCGTGTTTCGATTCGGGACGCGCTCCCGAGCGCGGCGGGTCGCACTCCCCCATCTTCCCCTCGGGAGGGACGCCGCGCCCCGGGCCCGCCGCGAGTGGCATGTCCGGTGCACCCAGTAGCGCCACACGCTGGCCCCTCTGCCATTTCGCCAGCCGAACCGGAGTGTACCGCCATGACTGAGCGTTCCGAACGCCTCGTGCTTCCCGTGCTGCCCCTCCGGGAAGTCGTCCTCTTTCCCGGGACCACCGCGCCGATCGGCGCCGGGCGGCCCGGAACCCTGCGCGCCATCGAGGCCGCGCTCGCCACCCCCGATCGTCTCATCTTCGCCGTCTCCCAGCGGCAGAACGTCGAGCAGGTCACCCCGGAAGGGCTGTACACCATCGGCACCATCGCCCGCATCGGGCAGATGCAGCGCGGCCTGGCCGGGATGCAGCTGCTGCTGCACGGCGAGCGGCGGGGCATCGCCATGCACGTGGCCGAGAAGAACGGATACCTCGAGAGCATCGTGCGCGAGGCCGAGGAGATGGCCCCGCTCGACAGCGAGGATGCCGCCTTCGTGGCGCTGCACCGCGAGGCGCGCACCCGCGCCGGTGAGCTGGGGCAGAAGAGCGGCCTGCCCGAGGAGGTGGTGCAGCAGGTGCTCGCCGGCGTCCACGACCCCGGCAAGTTTGCCGACCTGGTGGCCGGCTACCTCGACATCGCGCCGCCCGACCGTCAGGCGCTCCTGGAGACGCTCTCGGTCGAGGAGCGGCTGCGCCGGGTGCTGGTGCACATGCAGCGGCAGATCGGCGTGCTCGACGCCCAGGAGGACATCAAGTCGCAGGTGCAGGAGGAGCTCGGCGAGCGGCAGCGGGAGATGTTCCTGCGGGAGCAGCTCAAGCAGATCCGCCGCGAGCTGGGCGAGGACGACGAGCGGGGCGACCAGGAGGAGCTGCGGGAGACCCTCGAGCTGCTCGACCTGCCGCCCGAGGCGCGCAAGGAAGTGGACCGCGAGCTGGCCCGGCTGGAGCGGATCAGTAAGGAGTCCATGGAGGCACAGGTGGTCCGGACCTTCCTCGAGACCGTGGCCGAGCTGCCGTGGAACGAGCGCAGCGAGGAGTCGCTCGACCTGCGGAAGGCCCAGGCCATCCTCGACGAGGACCATTACGCCCTCGGGGACGTGAAGGACCGCGTGCTCGAGTTTCTGGCGGTGCGACAGCTCAAGGACGAGGCGCGGCGGCAGGAAGAGACGGTGGCCACGGAGGGTACCGAGCCGGCGAGCCCCCGGGCGGCCGAGCCGCCCGCCGGGCCGTCCCACGGCAATCCCGATGAGAAGGCCACCAAGGGCCCCATCCTGCTCTTCGTGGGCCCGCCCGGCGTCGGCAAGACCTCCGTGGCCAAGTCGATCGCCCGGGCGATGGGCCGCAAGTACGTCCGCATCTCGCTGGGCGGGGCCCGCGACGAGGCCGACATCCGCGGCCATCGGCGGACCTACGTCGGCGCCATGCCCGGACGCATCATCCAGGGGATGAAGCAGGCCGGCACCCGCAATCCGGTCTTCCTGCTGGACGAGGTGGACAAGCTCGGCGTCTCCTTCCAGGGCGACCCGGCCAGCGCGCTGCTCGAGGTGCTCGACCCGGCCCAGAACGACAGCTTCGTGGACCACTACCTCGGAGTGCCGTTCGACCTGAGCGAGGTGCTCTTCATCTGCACCGCCAACTTCCTCCAGAACATCCCCGCGCCCCTGCTGGACCGGATGGAGACGGTGGACTTCGCCGGGTACACCGAGCGCGAGAAGCTCATGATCGCGCGGAACTACCTGGTGCCCCGCCAGCTCATCGAGCACGGCCTCGGCGCCGCGCAGATCGAGCTCACGGACGAGGCCGTGGCGGAGGTCATCGCCAGCTACACCCGCGAGGCCGGGGTGCGGCAGCTGGAGCGCGAGATCGGGAAGCTGTGCCGCAAGGTGGCCCGCAAGATCGCCACCCGGGAGGTGGAGCGCCTGGCGATCACCCGGGACATGGTCGACGACCTGCTGGGCCGCCCCAAGGTCCACCCGGAGCGTGCCGCCCGCGAGGACCAGATCGGCGTCACCACCGGCATGTACTACACGCCCGTGGGCGGCGACATCATGTTCGTCGAGGCCAGCGTGATGAAGGGCAAGGGCGAACTGGTGCTCACCGGCCAGCTTGGTGACGTGATGAAGGAGTCGGCCCGCGCCGCGCTGACTTACGCCCGGTCCCACGCTGCCGGCCTGCACATCCGCGAGGATGTCTTCGGCGAGCACGACGTGCACGTGCACGTGCCTGCCGGGGCCATCCCCAAGGACGGGCCCTCGGCCGGCGTGACCATGGCCACCGCGCTGGTCTCGGTGCTCTCCGGCCGGCCGGTCCGCAACGATATCGCCATGACCGGCGAGATCACCCTCCGGGGCGAAGTGCTCCCGATCGGCGGGGTGAAGGAAAAGGTGCTCGGCGCGGTGCGCGCCGGCATCGGCCGGATCATCCTGCCGAAGAAGAACGAGCCGGATCTCGAGGACCTGCCCGAGGAGGTGCGGAAGACCATCGAGGTCTACCCGGTGGAGAACCTGGGCCAGGTGCTCGCCCTGGCGCTCCGCGGCGCCACCTTCCGGGAAGGCCGCCTGCTCTTCGGCGACCAGGCCCCCGGCGACGTGGCCCCGCTGCAGGCGTTTCACCACTAGCGGTAAAGGCGGTAAGGGCGGTAAGGGCGGTAGCCGCCCCTACCGCCCTTGCCGTCGCAACTGCCCTTACCGCACTACCGCGTCTTCAGGTACGCCCACACCGCGCTGATCTCCTCGTCGCTCATGAGCCTGGTCAGGCGCCAGGGCATGAACGGGTTGATCGCGCTCCCGTCCGGCCGCACGCCGTCGCGCAGCGCCTTCCGGAAGTCCTCCTCGCTCCAGCTCCCGAGCTTTCCCGCCGGCGTCAGGTCGGCAGACGGGGGAACCTCGGGCGGTCCTTCGTGGATACCGCCCTTGAGGTCCGGGCCGTGGCACGAGGTGCAGCCGCCGATGTCGGCCAGGTAGGCGCCGTAGGCCGCGGTGGGCCCCGGTGGAACGGCCGCGGGGAGGGGTGCCGTGTGGTCGAGCGCCGCGGCTGCGAGCAGCTTCCCCGGCGTCCGCGCCAGGACCAGGCGACCGATCGGGCCGAGGCGCGTGGGAGGATGCGTCGTGTCCACGGGGGGCACCGACTTGAGGTAGGCGATCAGCGCGCCGAGGTCGGCCTCGGTCATGGGGTGGTAGGCCAGCGACGGCATGAAGACCAGGGGTCGCCCGCCATCGCCCACGCCGTGCCGGATGGCGCGGACCCATTCGGCGTCGCTCCGGGCGGGCTTGCCGCCCCGTCCGGTGGTGAGGTTCGGCGGGGAGAAGCTGCCGAAGGGCCCCATGTCCATGACCGTGCCGCCGAGGTTCTCACCGTGGCAGTCCACGCACTTCCCGATCGCGGTGGCGAGGTGGCGTCCCCGCGCGAGAGCGGCGGAATCGGTGGGAATGGCGATGGCCTCCGCGGGTACGTCGTACCGGCGCGCCAGCGCCCGGTTGCCGAGCAGCCAGGTCGTGGCCACCGCGAGCAGCACCAGCGCCACGAGGGCACCGGCGATTCTGAGGACCCAACGCATGAGGTGACTCCGAGGGGAGAGGGGAGGTGTCGCGCCGAACCGAGGTTTCCTTCGAGCCGCCGAGCCGCCGAGCCGCCGAGCCGCCGAGCTACCAGCTCGCGCCGCGCACCACCAGCTCCGCCGCCTGGTCCCGCCAGGCCTGCGGCTCGCCCCAGCGGCGGGTCACGGGATGCACCGCGAAATAGCCCAGCATGAGCAGGAGCGCCAGCCGGGCGTGGCCCTCCGCGTCGACATCATCGCGGAAGAACCCGGTGGCCTGGCCGTCGCGCAGCAGGTCCACCACCGGCCGCACCGCCTGCTCGGCCCAGGTACCCGCGTCGTCCGCCTGCACCAGCACCGCCGTGTGGTCGGCGTGCGACAGGAAGAAGTCGAACTGCCCCCGCACCAGGCGCCGCAGGCGCTCGACGGCCGTCAGGCCCACGAGCGGCAGCTGGGTGAGGGCGCCGGCCACCGCCTGGGCGACGTGCTCGAGCACGGCGGTGTAGAGCCCGGCCTTGGTGCGGTAGTAGTAGTGGATGAGTTGCTTGTTGACGCCGGCGCGGGCGGCGATGCGCTGGGTCCGGGCCCCGGCGCGGCCCGCCGCCGCAAATTCGCGCAGCGCGGCCTCGAGCAGCCGCTCGGCGGCGGCGGGGCCCCGATGGCTCAAGCCGACTGGGCCCGAATCTCCCGGGTGTACTCGATCCGGTCGCGGCCGGCCGCCTTGGCGCGGTAGAGCGCGGCGTCCGCGAGCTGGGCCAGCTCGCCGGCGGTGCCCGCGTCATCCGGATACGCCGCGATGCCGATGCACACCCGCACCGGGATCGTCTCCTCGGCGGTGATGACCGCCGGCTGCTCCGCCAGCGCCTGGCGGAGCTTCTGGGCCAGGATGCCCGCGCCGGCCCGGTCGGTGCGCCGCAGGATCATCCCGAACTCCTCCCCGCCGTAGCGGCCGATCAGGTCGCTGGCACGCGCCGTGGTCTGGAACACCCGCGCAACGTGCAGCAGCACCTGGTCCCCGGCGAGGTGGCCGTACCGGTCGTTGACCCGCTTGAAGTGGTCCACGTCGATCATCAGGAAGGCGAAAGTCTCGCCGTGGCGCCGCGCGTACTCCACGGCGTGCTCCAGCTCGGCCATGAGGGTGGCGTGGTTGAGCAGGCCGGTGAGCCCGTCGCGGTGCACCATCTCCCGCAGCCGCCGCCCGCGCTCCGCCCGGTTCACCACCAGGTGGGTGAGCAGCTCCCGGTCCACCGGCTCGATCAGGAAGTGATCGGCGCCGGCGGAGAGCGCCTCGATCTGCTCCGACACCGTGTCGTTCGAGGTGAGGAACACGATCGGGGTCAGGCTGAAGCGCGAGTCCTGTCGCACCAGCCGGGCCAATGAGAGCCCATCGAGTCCCGGCAGCCGGGTATCCATCAGGATGAGGTCCGGGGTTTCCTTGATCATCGCTTCCCGGGCCGCGTTCCCGTCCGCGCAGTGGGTCACCTTGGCGTTGGCCTGTTCCAGCCAGCCGCAGATGAGCTCGGTCTGCGCGGGATCGGCCTCGACGAAGAGCACCCGCGGCGGCGGGCTGCCGATGCGGGCCAGGGTCTTGGCGTAGGTCGGGAGGTCCACCGTGACCCGGCCCGACGGGATGATCGTGTCGATTCCGCTCGCGAGCGCCCGGACCCGGTCGGCCGAATCGCGCTGGGACACCAGCACGATGGCGCGGGGCCGCACCGGGCCCGCGCCGGCCCACGCCGTGGCGGTGGCGAACGCGTCGGCGCCGCCCGGGTGTTCGATGACCACCAGCAGGTCGGGGCGCTCCGAGAGCTTGATCTCCCGCGGCTCCCCGGCGCCGCTCTCCGTCCGGACCAGGAACCCGGTGTTCACCAGCGCCGCGGACACCTCCTGCCGCAGGGCGTCCTCCGGCCCGATGACCAGTGCCCGCCACCCGAACTCCGTCACCGCCGGCCCGCGGGGCGGGAGACCCAGTTCCCGGGCCGCCGCGTCGAAGGCGGACGCCAGGCGATCCACCAGCTCCTCCAGCCGCCGCGCGTTCACCTCCGTGGGGGCCGGCTGCTCCGCCTTGAGCCAGCGCTCGCCCCCGCGGGCGATCTCGCCGATCTCGGGAAACCCGTACGAGCCACCGGACCCCGCCAGGCGGTGGAACCGGCCGACCAGCGAGGCCACCGCATCGGTCTCGCCCGCCCGGAAGGCCGCCACGTCCTTGCGCAGCTCGGCCAGGCGGCCGGGGGCGTCGAACAGGTACTCGCGCCGCAGCTCGGCGAGCGCGTCGTTCAGGGCGTCGGTCATGTGGGATTCCGCAGGCGTTCGAACGTGAGGCGCGCCGCGGCCACGAACGGCGGCGCGCTGCTCCAGTGCCCCTCGACTTCCGCTCCCTGCCGGCTCGCGATCACCGCGCTGCGCTCATCGATCACGGCCACCAGCGGCGCTCCCGGCCAGGCATGGCCGTCCGGGACCACCTCCACGCTCGCGAAGGGCAGGGTCACCGCCCCCGGAGAGACCAGCGCCAGCGACAGCCCGGCGCTCGCCGCCCGGCGCAGCACCGGCGCGAGCAGCGGATACGCCTCGACCGGGGCGTGCAGCAGCACCGAGCGCTCCGCCCGCCCGATCTCGTGGCTGAGCAGCTGCAGCATCCCCTTGGGGCTGGTCAGCTCCACCACGCGCGGCGTGGCCGGCGCGCCGAACCCGTCCAGGGCCCGGGACAACCGCTCCAGCGCCTCGCCCTGGTGATTGGCGATCCGGGCCAGCACGCCCGCCGGCGGCTCCGCCCGGAAGACCTTGGGCTGGCCCTCGTCCGCCCGCGCCGCGCCCTTCGCCACCAGTCCCTCGAGCGCGCTGTACGCGTTGGCACGGGCCAGTCCAGCGCTCCGCGCCACGGCGTAGCCGGTCCCGGGACCTCCGGTCAGGAGGACCTCGTAGACCTTGCTCTCGGTCGGGGTGAAGCCGAAGGGGGTAAGATCAAGTTCGGCCATGGTAGTAGTATCGGATACTGAGCCCACGGACGCAACCGGGGCGCCGCGGAAGCGAAAACGGGGGACGAGTCACAGACTCGTCCCCCGTTCGTTGCTGCGGCCCGACGAGAGGCTACAGGTACTCGATGCTCCACCCCAGCGTCTTGGCGATCAGCGCCAGCCGGAAGGTGACGTCGACCTGACGGTACTCCACCGCCTTCGTCTCCGCGTCGAGCGGGAAGGTGTGGTAGCTCATCTTGTTCACCGCCTTCGGCAGGGCCCGGATCCCCTTGGGCGCCCACACCCCCTGGTCGTCACAGTCCTTGAGCAGGCGGGTCAGGACCTTCGTCGCCGGCGGTGAGGCCGCGAGGCCGCCGGTGCGGGCCAGCAGCTCCAGGAAATGCAACGCCAGCGGGATGTCCTTGGGCAGGCCCTTGCTGTCGGCCTCGATCGGGTCGCCGAGCAGCAGGTGCGCGGGCTTCACCTTCTTCTTCCCGGCGGCGATCGCGTAGGCCTTCTTGGGCTGCGGCTGGGCCAGGTAGTGGTTCAGTCGTTCGGTGAAGCCGGCCCGTTCCCGCTGCAGGTTCGGCATCGCCGCCATGATGGCCAGGGTGTACCACGTCGGCGGGTTGGCCTCCGGGTGGAGCACGGCCCCGGTGCCGGCCCGGACCAGCGGCTTCTCGGCCAGCGGGCTGCGGAGGAACTCGGAGACATCCGACGCGATCTTGTGCGCCGCCCCGCGAACCCGCGGATCCTCGATCTGGCCGGCCTCCGCCAAGGCCGCGGTGGCCGCCTCGCGAATCAGGCCCCGGGCCCAGAGGGTGTAGCCCTCATCGCCCTTGGCGGCCTTCTGGTATTCGAACAGGAGCGCCGGATCCTCGTCCCGGGAGAGCAGCCGGTACAGGAGCCGGTCGGCGAGCTTGTAGGGCCGAGCCGCGGTGGGCAGGCCCAGCTGCAGCAGGCGGCGGTACTGCGGAATCGTGCCGACGTCCTTGATGCCCTGCGCGGCCGCGGGCGCCACGCCGAGGAGGTTGCCGCCCCAGGTGCCGGTGTCCTTCTGCTTCTTGATGACGGCCTGGGTGGCCTTGGAGGCCTCGATGCTGCCCCGGGCGTGTTCGATGGTTTCCGATGCCACCGTGCCGGCGGGCGACAGTTCGGAAAAGACCCGGAACCGGGTGGACTCGCCGCCATGGGCGAGCAGCCATCCGAGCGGGATTCGGTGTGTGTTCGGGAGATCCAGGTGCGCCCCCGTCAGCGGAGTGTGTCGGGCGGAAAAATCGGGCGCAATTATAGTGGCGGCTGACGGGTTCCGCTACGTGTGGTCCGGCATCGGGATTCAATGCGTTGCCCCGCAACAACTTGCGGCGCAGCCCCAGAGCCATCATGCCCCGGGGGAGCCATCTCCCTCCTCGTCGAGGATCTCGCACGCCTCCAGCCGGTTCCCATCGGGATCATAGAACGAGAAGAACCGGACGCCGCCGCCTTCCTGGATCGGGTCTACCCGGGCGCCACGTTCGAGCAGGATGGCGTAGGCCGCGCCGGCGTTCTGGGTGGCAAAGATCGGGAACGGTCCGGCGGCGGTCGGTGCGGCGGGCTGCTCTTCGGCCGAGAGCGTATAGAGGGTGATGCTGGTCCCGTGCCCGAGTCCCAGCACGGCGAGTTCGTCCTCGGGGTCCTCGAAGACCACGGTGAGCCCGAGCACCCGGCGATACCAGTTGAGGGCCGCGTCGAGGTGTCGCACCCGCAGGATGATGGTATCGAGGCGGTCGAACAGGGCGGTCATCGGCGGCGGGCCTCGCCGGCGGCCCGGAACTCGGAGCTGGCATTCCAGGTGGGCTGCGCCGGGGCGGTGGCGGCGGCCACGGCGACCCGCAGGATGACGCGCAGCTGCTGCAGGGCCCCATCCATCGTGAACCAGGGGAGCACCTCGTCCTGGGGCTGGTGGTACCGGTGCTCGGTGTAGTCGTCGCGCTGCTGCTCCCCCCAGCCGGCCGGCCTGCCGACGTAGTCGCTGCCGCCCTCGAGCGAGAGCGCCGGCACGCCGGCGCGGGCAAAGGGGAAGTGATCGGAGCGGAAGAAGCTCCCGCGGATGAGCGAGCCGGAATCTGTCACCACCCGCAGTCCCTCCGCCGCCGCGGCGGCCACGAAGACCGTCCCCAGGCTCGACTGGTCGGTGCCGAGCGCGGCGATGTCGCGGGTGCGTCCGTACAGGTTCATCACGTCGAGGTTGAGCACCGCGGCGATGTTCCTGAGCGGGATGGTGGGCGCCGCGGCGTAGGCCTGCGAGCCGAGCAGCCCGCTCTCCTCCGCGCCGAACGCCATGAACACGATGGAGCGCGGGGTCTCCACCCGGCTCTGCACGAAGGCCTCGGCCGCGGCGAGGACCGCGGCGGTGCCGGAGGCGTTGTCCTCCGCGCCGTTGTAGATCGAGTCGCCGTTCACCGGGTTGCGAATGCCGAAGTGGTCGTAGTGTCCCCCGATCAGGACCGCCTCGCCGGCCAGGCGGCCGTGGCCCGGCAGGCGGCCCACCACGTTGGAGGTGGCCGATCGCCGCAGGGTGCTCTGGACCGAGGCCTCGAGGCCGAAGGGCAACGGCACCCCGCGGAATCCGCCCCGCCCGGCCTGCTGCATCAGCGCGGCCAGGTCGAGGCCCGAACCCTGGATCAGCCGCGCCAGCGACTCGTCGCGCAGCCAGCCTGCGACCACGAGGGAACTCGGAGCCCGCTCGATCCGCACCTGCTCCCCGGTCCACGAGCCGGTGACGGTGGTCCACGGGTAGGTGGCGCTCTCGGTGGTGTGCACCAGCAGGATGCCCGCCGCGCCCTGCCGCTCCGCCTCCTCGATCTTGTAGGTCCAGCGTCCGTAATAGGTGAGGATGCGGCCACGGAAGATCGCCGGATCATGCAGGCCGGGGTCGTTCACCAGGCAGACCACGATCTTGCCCTTCACGTCGAGCCCGGCGTAGTCGTCCCAGTTCCACTCCGGGGCCACGATGCCGTACCCCACGAACACCACCGGCGCGGCCACGTTGACCTGGGTCTCGTTGCGCATGGACCAGAGCACGTAGTCGTCGCGGTAGCGAAGCACGCCCGGGGCCGGTCCCGTCACGCGGAGCGTGGGTTCGGGGG
>JBGAPX010000057.1:17031-22961 GCA_044221045.1 Gemmatimonadales bacterium | reverse complement strand
GCTGAGACCTCCCGCCACGGCCACCGGCGTCGTGGCCCTGGCCCCCGTACCGTCCCCGAGGGCGCCGACCTCCCCGGACCCCCAGCACCACGCGGCCCCGGCGGCCGTGAGGCCGCAGGCGTGGTAGCCGCCGACGGTGATCGCGGTGAAGACGTGGCCCCCGGTCACTGCCGTCGGCGGGTAGATCACGTTCTGCTGACCGATGGCGCCGTTGCCAAGCTGCCCCTCGGTGTTGGCCCCCCAGCAATAGGCCGCGCCCTGGGCCGTCAGGCCGCAGGCGTGCTCCTCGCCGTTGCCGATGTCGGTGAAGGTGCTGCCCACCGCGTCCGGCGCCGGCACCCGGGACACCGTGAACGCGTGGTAGTACCGCTTGAATCCCCAGCACTCGACCGCCCCGGCGGCGGTGAGGCCACAACTCTCGCCGGCCGCGGCCGTGAGGCGGGTGAAGCTTCCGCCGCCGGCCACCGGTCCCGGGACCGGTCGGTAGTAGACCGTGTCGTAGCCGAGCTGCTGGCTCACGTTGTTACCCCAGCACCAGGCGGCGCCCGCGCCGGTGCGACCGCAGCTCTGACCCTCACTGGCCACCACCGCGGCAAACGTGGGGCCCCCACTCACCGGGACCGGGCCGAGTCGCTGCACCCGGGACCCGTCGCCCACCTGGCCGTAGCTGTTGCCCCCCCAGCAGGACAGCTGGCCCGAGCCCTGGAGGGCGCAGGCGTGGCTCCCCGACTGTGCCAGCGCTACCACCCCTGCAAGCCCGGGCACGGCGGTCGGCGTCAGCCGTGTCGTCGTCGTGCCATCGCCCAGCTGGCCGCCGCCATTGCCGCCCCAGCACATGACGCCACCGAGGGTGGTGAGCCCGCAGGCCGCGCCGGCACCGGTGACGAGGTCCGTGAAGCGGGTCGCCGTCGCGACGGGCGCGGGCACTCGGACCCCGAACTGGTCGCCCGGCTGGCCGTTGCCCAGCTGTCCCTCGGCGTTGAGCCCCCAGCACCAGATGTCACCCACGTCGGTCACACCGCAGGAGTAACCCAGCCCCGCCTCGACGCGGGTGAAGTGCAGCTCCCGCACCGTGATCACCAGGCTGTCGGTGACTTCACCGATGGTGGCGCGCAGCGTGACGACGCCACCCGCCACGCCGCGCACCACCCCGCCGCCGGAGACAGTCGCGAGCGATGGATCGCCGGAGCTCCACCCGATCTCGCGGCCCGGCAAGGTGTCGCCGGCGGCGGAAAGCGCCACGGCCCTGAGGGCCAGGCTGTCGCCCAGGAGCAGGGTGTCGCGCGGGGCGGAGAGGGCCACCGTCTCCACCGGCGTGAGGTCGGGGGGATCCAGCGGATCCTCACCGCAGGCGGCAAGCAGCGCGAGGGCCGCGCAGGACAGGCGTCTCATCGGGCATGCACCGGGACGGGGGTGAGGCGGTCGGTGGTCGAGCCGTCGCCCAGCTGGCCATTGGCGTTGAAGCCCCAGCAGTAGAGCCGGCCGGTCGGGGTGATGCCGCAGGTATGCCCCCCGCCGGCGACCAGGCGGGTGAACCGGAGCGCGCCGGCGCTGGGCACGGGCTGCACCCGGTCCTGGGCGGTGCCGTCACCCAGGGCGCCGGCGTAATTCATGCCCCAGCACCAGGCCTGCCCGCTGGTCGCGAGCGCGCAGGTGTGGGCGCTGCCGGCGCTCACCTGGAACACGGCGGGCAGCCCGGCGACCGCCACCGGCGTGGAGCGGTCCTGCTGGGTCCCGTCCCCGAGCTGGCCGGAGGAATTGAGCCCCCAGCACCAGGCACCACCCAGCGAATCGACGGCACAGCTGTGAGCATCTCCAAGCTCGATCTGGGCGAAGTGGTGTCCGCCCGCGACGGCGACCGGGACGCTTGAGGAGCCGTTCCCGCCATCGCCAAGCTGGCCTTTGAAGTTGCCGCCGCGGCAGAAGGCCGCGCCGTCGGGCGCCAGGGCGCAGGCGTGACCGAGGCCCATCGCAACCGCGACGAACGGGCCGGCGGACACCTGGCTCGGGACGCGGGTACCGGTGATCGATCCCCAGCACCACCAGCCGCCGGCCTGGAGGCCGCAACTCGACCAGTAACCGGCGGCGATCGCACTGTACCCCCCGGCGCCCTTCACCGGTACCGGCAACAGGCGGGGCTGGATGGTGCTGTCGCCCACTTCCCCGAAGGTGTTGCTGCCCCAGCAGGCAATCGCGCCGTTCCCGGCCAGGTTGCAGCCGTGCTGCACGCCCACCTCGATCGCGGCGATCGGCCCCGCCTGCTGTCGCACCGGGAGTGGAAAGCTGCCGTGGATGAGTCCGAGCCCGAGGGAACCGCTGTAGTTGTACCCCCAGCACCAGGAAGCCCCCGCGGTATCGATGGCGCAGGTCTGTGACGACCCCAGCGATAGACTCGCGGCGTGGAACGGGGCGATGCCCTCGACCGTGACGCTCCCCGCCACCGCTTCGCTCGCCGCCGAGATGTCCGCCGTCCCCGACCCCAGCATGGTGACGAGGCCGGTGGTGGACACCTGGGCCACGTCCGGGTTGCTCGAGGCCCATACCACCACGCGGCCATGCAGGGTGTCCCCGGCGTCATCGACCACGTATGCGGACAGCTGGACGCTGTCTCCCGGCACGAATGGTCCCGGGGCGGCGCCGATCAGCACGGCGGCCGCCGGCTGCAGCGGCCCCTGGCCATCCTGGCAGCCAGCCGCGAGCAGGGCCACGAGCAGGCCGGGGGTTCCCCCGATCCTCATGGGTGCCTCATCGGATGTGGTGGTAGGACCCGCGATGCGCGCCACCCGGCCGGGGCAGCGCTCCCCTGTGAGACGACCGATGGCTCAAGGTACACACACCCGGAGCAACCCGGCGGGTCGGTCATGCATCCGAGGAAGAACGCCAACACCCGGAACCGCATGCGCCTCCCCCTGTCCGTCCTGAGCCTGATGGCCGCCCCGCTCGCCGCCCAGCAGCCGGTGCCCGCCCTGGTGGCCGAATATGATCGCATGGCGGCGCAACCGCTCTGGCCCGGCTTCGCCCCGGCCGCGACCCCCCTGGCGATCTTCGACGGCACCCGCACCTGGCTGGTGCGGCATCCGCACCCCCCCGCGGGCTTCCAATCCACCACGATGCTCCCCGGCGCACGGGTCATCGTCGGGCGCCTGGCCGAGGTGCGCGCCAACACCCATGCGGACATCAACGGCACACCGACCGCCACCCTGTTGTGGCCCGCCGCGGGCGGCGAGCCCACGGACCTTGCCGCGGTGCTCGTGCACGAGGCCTTCCACGTGTACCAGGCCCGGGCGCACCCCTCCTGGTACGGTAACGAGGCGCATCGCTTCACCTATCCGGCGACCGACTCCACCGCCCAGGCGCTGCAGCGCCTCGAGACCGAGGCCTTCCGCCGGGCCCTGGGGGACCAGAACCGTTCCGCCTGCTGGGCGGGCCGGGCACTGGCGCTCCGCCGCCTGCGGGCGGAGCGGATCGGACCAGACGCCATCGCCTACGAGCGCGGCAACGACCTCAACGAGGGACTGGCCACGTGGGTGCAGTGGGTGGCCCGGCGTGGCCGCTGGGAGGCCATCATCCCCGACACCGGCTTCGGACCCGACGGCGTGCGGGAACGCACCTACGCCGTCGGCCCGGCCCAGGCCGAACTTCTGCAGCGTTTCATGCCGCGGTGGCAAGCCGCGCTCAGCGCCGATTCCACCCGGACCCTCGACGGCCTCCTGGCGGAGGCGCTCGCGACGGTGAGCTGTCGCGCCGACTTTTCGCCCATGGAGACGGACTCGGTGGCCTCGCTGGCGGGGCGCGAGGTGGCGTCCGTGCTGGCGGCCCGCGGGGCGCTGCGGCAGGGGTTCCTCGACCGGCCGGGGTGGTGGCTGGTGATCGAGCTGCCGCCGGCCGCGCCGCTCTGGCCCCAGGGCTTCGACCCACTCAACGTCACGCCCCTGCCCGAGGGCGAGGTGCTCCACCGCCGGCAGCTCAAGCTCGGGGGTGGGCCCGGCGCCCTCGAGGTCCTGGGCGCCTGGGCCCTCACCGTCCCGGCCGGCGCCCATCCGCTCTTCAACGGAATTCGGGCCGTCACCTTCACGGGGCTCGAGCACCCTCCGGAAATCACGGCGCGGGGCGATTCGCTGCTGGTCCGTGCCCCGGGCATCGACGGGCGATTCACCGGCCTCATCGCCGACACCGCCGGCGACCGGGTGACCCTCCGGCCGCGCTGACCGGGCCGGGTTGGCCGCCACCCTCGTCGCACAGTACCTTCTCCACTACCCGCGCTCCCGTGCCGACGCACGGGGCGCGGGCCCAGGGCTCGGTCCCGGATTCCGGAGAGGCCCCGGGCCGTCCATGTGACGCTCGACCAGACTTGCCCTGCCCTCAGCCCGGATGGCCGGCTCACGCGCCGGTCCGCCGGGACGCTCGGCCCGACCACGACTGGACTTACTGCCGTCCCCGGAGACCGGATGCTCGCCCTCGCCGCGCTCGCCCTCGTTGCCACCCTCCCCCGTCCCGCCAGCGATACCACCCGGAAGAAGATCGACAGCCTCCCCCTGGTCCCAACCCGCACGGTGGAATTCGAGACCAGCGAGGGCACCTGGCTCTCGCTCGACGTCTCGCCGGACGGGCAGACCCTGGCCTTCGAGCTCCTCGGCGACATCTACACCATGCCGGTGGGCGGCGGCCGGGCCACGCCCATCACCCGCGGCCCGGCGTTCGACTCGCAGCCGCGCTGGTCGCCCGACGGGACGCGAATCGTCTTCCTTTCCGACCGCGACGGCGGCGAGAACGTCTGGACCATGCACCCCGACGGCAGCGGGACCCGCGCCGTCAGCAAGGGCGACAACAACCTCTACGCCTCGCCCGAGTGGACGCCCGACGGGGAGTACATCGTGGCTTCCCGCACCAACGCCCCGCTGGGCAGCAGCTACCAGCTGTGGCTGTTCCACAAGGACGGCGGGCCCGGCCAGAGCCTCACCAAGGACGACAAGGGCGTCGGCGCCCTCGGCACCGGCCGGGGCACCAACATCAACAGCCTGGGGGCGGCCTTCGGCAAGGACGGGCGTTACCTCTGGTACGCGCGCAAGCGCGGCGGCTTCGGCTACAACATCGACATCTCGCAGTGGCAGCTCGCCATCTTCGACCGGCAGACGGGGCGGATCATCCCCCAGACTGACGTCTACGGCAGCGCCATGCGCCCCGCCCTCTCGCCCGACGGGCGCTGGCTGGTGTACGCCATCCGGCACGATGCCGAGACCGGGCTGCGGCTCCGCGACCTCGAGTCCGGGGACGAGCGCTGGCTCAAGTACCCGGTGCAGCGGGACGACCAGGAGTCGCGTTTCACCCGCGACCTGATGCCGGGCGCCTCGTTCACCCCGGACAGCCGCGCGTTCATCACCACCTGGGGCGGGCGCATCTGGCGGGTGGACCTCGCCACCCAGGCGGCCACGGAGATTCCCTTCGTGGCTCCCGTCCGGCTCGAGCTGGGACCGCTGGTGCAGGTGGCCACCCCGGTGGACACCGGGGACATCCTGCTCCGCCAGGTCCGGGATCCGTCGGTCTCGCCCGACGGCAGCCGGCTCGTCTTCTCCGCGCTCGACCGGCTGTACGTCATGCAGCTCCCCAACGGGACGCCGCGCCGGCTCACCAGCGACACGGTGCTGGAGCAGCAGCCCCGCTGGTCGCCCGACGGGAAGCGCGTGGCCTATGTCACCTGGGGCAATGGCGGCGGCCATATCCAGAGCGTGGGGGCGGACGGTCGCGACCGCCCCGTCCGCCTGACCACGGCCCCGGCCTTCTACCAGCAACCGGCCTGGTCGCCGGACGGGACGCGCCTCGTGGCGATCCGCGGTCCGCGCGCCGCGCGGGTCACGGAGTCGTTCGGCCCCGGCTATGAACTGGTGTGGATTCCCGCGGCGGGCGGCGCGGCCACGCGGGTGGCGCCGATC
>JBGAPX010000057.1:0-16978 GCA_044221045.1 Gemmatimonadales bacterium | reverse complement strand
CCCGGGCGGCCGGCCGCACTTTGCCCGCGACCCGGGCCGGATCTACATCCATGACCCCGGCGACGGTCTGGTCTCGATGCGCTTCGACGGCACCGACCGCCGGGCGCACCTCAAGGTGACCGGCTTCACCGTGAACGCCCCCGGGGCCGAGCCCAACGGCGCCGATGAAGTGCTGATCGCGCCCGACAGCACCCGGGCGCTGGCGCTGGTCAACAACTACGTCTACCTGGTCAACCTGCCGCAGACCGGGCAGCAGCCGCTGGTGCTCAACGTCGCGGACCCGGCGGCGACCGCCTTCCCTGCGGTCCGCCTGACGAAGATCGGCGGCGACTTCATCGCCTGGCAGCCCGACGGGCGCGGCGTCACCTGGGCCCTCGGCCGGAGCGTCTTCCGGTACGACCTCCCGCGCGCCGACTCGCTGACGCGGCGCAAGGCGTCCGTCGACTCCGCCCGCGCCGATTCCCTGAAGCAGGCGGGCGACAAGCCGGACTCCGCCTTCAAGGCCCGCATCGACTCCCTGGCCAAGGCGCCCGCCTACGAGCCGGGGCGGATCGACGTGGCGGTCCGGGTGCCGCGCGACGTGCCCCGCGGCACCGTGGCGCTCACCGGCGCCCGGGTCATCACCATGCGGGGCGACGAGGTCCTGGAGGCCGGCACGGTGGTCATCACCGACAACCGGCTCGTCTGCGTGGCGCGAGATTGCCCCGTGCCCGCGGGGGCCAAGGTGATCCCCCTCGAGGGCAAGACGATCATCCCCGGCCTGGTGGACGTGCATGCCCACCCCTGGCCCGCCTGGGGCGTCCACCAGCCCCAGGTCTGGAAGTACCTCGCGAACCTGGCGTGGGGAGTCACCACCACCCGCGACCCGCAGACCTCCACCACCGACGTCCTCACCTACGCCGACCGGGTCGAGGCCGGCGCGCTGCTCGGCCCCCGCATCTATCACACCGGTCCCGGCGTCGCCCTGCGCCGCTACAGCGAGTTCTACCGCACCAACACGATCAAGCAGTACATGGCCGGGAACCGGAAGCAGCGGCAGTGGGTGATCATGGCGGCGAAGGAACAGGGCCTGATGCCCACCACCGAGGGCGGGCTCGACTTCAAGATGAACCTCACCATCGCCATGGACGGCTACCCGGGGCACGAGCACAGCCTCCCCATCATGCCGCTCTACCAGGACGTCGTGACGATGTGGGCGAAGGCCGGCATCACCTACACCCCCACCCTGCTCGTGTCGTACGGCGGCCCGTGGAGCGAGAACTGGTTCTACGAGCACTACGACATCCACGAGGACCCCAAGGTGCGGCGCTTCATCCCCCACGCCGCCATCGACGCCCGGGCCGAGCGGCGCCCCTGGTTCCGGGACAACCAGTACGTCTTCAGCCGCCTCGCGGACGGCGCGCGCCGCATCGTCGAGGCGGGCGGCAAGGTGGGCCTCGGCGGCCACGGCCAGCTCGACGGCCTCGGCGATCACTGGGAACTGTGGGCCATCGCCTCCGGCGGGATGCGGCCGCTCGACGTGCTGCGGGTGGGGACCATCTTCGGGGCCCAGTCCATCGGCCTCGACCATGACCTGGGCAGCCTCGAACCCGGCAAGCTGGCCGACCTGGTCGTCCTCGACGGCAATCCCCTCGAGGACATCCACCAGACCAACAGCATCCGCTACGTGATGAAGAACGGGCGCCTGTACGCCGGGGAGACGCTGGACGAGATCTACCCCCGCCAGCGGCCGCTCGAGGACCAGTGGTGGTGGGACGCGCAGGCCGGTGTCGGCGCCCCCGGCGTGAGCCACGGCGACGACGTGCCCGCGGAACGCTGATGCGCGGCGGGGCCCTGGCATGGCTCGCGGCCGCGGCGCTGCTCCTCCCCGGCGCGACGGCGCGGGCCCAGCAGGCCCCGGCCGGGCCGCTCGCCGAGGCGGAACGCGCCTACGAGACGGCCCGGTACTGGGACGACCGGGTGCGGCTCATCGGCTCGCTCGGCAGCGACACGACCCCGGACGGCGTCCCCGCCAGCCGCGCCCGTGACAGCCTGGCCCACCATGTCCGGCGCTTCCAGGCGGCCATCGCCCGGCTCGGTGAGACGCCCCGCGACCCGGCGGACCGCGCGGTGCATGCCGTCCTGACCCGCGCCGCACGGCGTGGATTCGACGGCCTGGCGGGTGCTGAGTCGCCGCGCGCCCCGGTCCGCTGCCTCGATGCGCTCCCCGCCCCCCCGACCCTTGGCGGCCTCACGGCCCGCACGATGGCCTGTTACGGGGCGGCCGCCAACCGGATCCTGTTCGACGGCGATACCCTCAACCGGCTCGCCGTGCTGGGCCGCCTGGCGCAGGTCGACGATTCCATCCTGCGGCGCCGGCTCTTCCTGGCACTCGGGCCGGTGTGGGCCGCCGTCAACGGGGATGACGAGCCCGACAGTCCCTACCGCTTGCTGCTGCGCCTCCGCCGTGCCGCCTGGGGTGGCGGTCCCTCCCCCCTCGCCCTCAAGGGCCCGGCGCTCGGCCTCCCAGCCGGCCAGCTGGAGGACTGGCTCGTCACCGCGCTCTCCGCCTGGCGCCGCGCCGGCCCCGACAGCCTCGTGGAACCCTGGGACTGGTACCATGCCAACGGTGCCGCCAGCCGGCGCCTCGGCCCGCGGATCGCCACCGTCGCTGCGATCGAGCGGGTCAACCGGGCCTTCTACGCAGCCATCGGTGCCGACCTCGCCGGACTCGGGGTACGCTTCGACCTGGCACCCCGCCCCGGGAAGTACCCGGTGGCGTACACCGACTTCGGCGCCCACCGGCGCGTCGACGACGCCGGGCGGCTGCACCCGGCCGAACCGTGGGTGTTCGCCAGCTACCTTGACGGCGGGCTCGACAACCTCGCTGAGCTGCTGCACGAGGCCGGCCATGCGATCCACATCGCCGCCCTCCGGGGCCGCCCCGCGCTGGCCGACTGGCCCGACAACGACACCTTCACGGAGGCGCTGGCAGACATTGCCGCGCAGGAGGCCTACGAGCCAGCCTGGCAGTTCCGGTTCCTCGGCGACAGTGCGCCCCTCGCGGCATCGCTCCGCGCCCGCTATGCGGGCATCATGCTGGACATGGCGTGGGCGCTCTTCGAACTGCGGGTGCACCGCACCGCGGAGGCCGACCCGAACCGCGTCTGGGCCGACATCACCTCCACGTACCTCGGCATCCGCCCGCATCCCGAATGGTCCTGGTGGGCGCTGCGGGGCCAGCTGGTGGAGGACCCGGGGTACCTCATCAACTACGCACTGGGGGCCTTCATGGTGGCCGACATCCGGGCCCGTGTGCTCACGCTTCGCGGGCCGGGCGCCTGGACCGACCCGGGCACGTACAACCTGCTCGCGCGCCGGCTCTTCCAGGACGGGCTGGCCCGCCCCTCGCGCCAGGTGCTCGAGCAGTTCCTGGGCCGGCCGCTCTCGCCCGACCCGCTGCTCGCCGACCTGGCACGGCTCCACCCATGATCCGCACCCCGCTCTCCGCGGCGGACGCCGCCGACCGCGCCCAGTTCCTCTCGCTCTTCATCCGGGTGCTCATCTTCGGGCTGCCCCTCCTCATGGCCGGGGAGGCGATGGGGATGGGGCGCGGCTGGTACGGAGGCGGCACCCTGCTCGTGATCTACGTCCTCAACTTCCCCTTCCTCTTCCTGGCCACGGGCTTCCTCTTCGGCCTGATGGAACAGGCCGCCTCGGGCTTCACGCGCACGGTGCTCGGGGGCGGCAACATTCCCCCCGACCCGGCGCATTCGGCCTGCGAGTCGCTGGTGGCCCGCGGGTTCTATGCGGAGGCGGCCGACGCGTACGCCGCCCACCTCGCCGCCCATCCCGGCGATAACCTGGCGCGCGTGAAGCTGGCGGAAGTGCACCGGGCCCACCTCGGCGCGCCGGAGGCGGCCGAGCGCTTGTACCTCGAGGTGCGGCGCTCCGCGCCCAGCCCGCGGGAGGAGGCGCTGGTGGCGAACCTGCTGATCGAGCACTATCGCGCCACTGGCCAGCGGGGTCGCCTGATGAGCGAACTGGCGCGCTTCGCGGAGCGCTACCGCGGGACCCGCGGCGGGGCCGAGGCCGCGCGGGCCCTGCAGGAAATGAAGCGGGAGAGCCTAGGGGACCGGGAAGGGTAGGACGGGCGTGGGCTGCAGGGCGTCGGACCTGGTGGAATCGCCGAACTGCCCGACGTTGTTCCGTCCCCAGCAGTAGAGCGCGCCGGCGGTGGTGACCGCGCAGGTGTGGTTCCCCGCGGCCGCGACCGACGTGAAGGTGAGCCCGCCGGCCACGGCCACCGGCACCGGCGTCGGCAGGAAGTCATCGTGGCCCAGCTTGCCGTAGATGCTCGACCCCCAGCACCAGGCCTCACCCGCAGCCATGCGGGCACACGCGTGCTCGCGCCCGAGGCTCAGCGCCACGAAGTGCCGCCCCCCCGCCACGGCGACCGGCAGTACGACCGGCGCCGCGGTCAGCTCCCCATTGCCCAGCTCGGAGATGAGGTTGTCGCCCCAGCACCAGGCCGCGCCCGACTCCAGTAGCCCGCAGCTGAAGTAGTTGCCGGTCTCGATGCTGCGGAACCGGTGCCCACCACCCACCAGGCGCGGCAGCGCGCTTTCCACGGTGTCGCCGGCGCCCAGCTGCCCCCGGAAGTTGGCCCCCCAGCACCACGCCTCGGCGTTGCGGTCGATGGCACAGCTGTGCGCTCCGCCGGCGGAGAGCTGCGTGAATCGGAGGGTGGTCTCGACCGGCACGGGCTCGAGACGGTCGAGCGTGTCGCCGACGCCGAGGCGGCCATCTTCCCCCTGCCCCCAGCACCAGGCCGCCCCGGCGCGATCGAGCCCGCAGGTGTGCGCATTGCCGGCGCTGATCGACCGGAAGCGGATGCCGCCCGCCACCGGCAGCGGCACCGGCTCTCGCCCGGACAGCCTCCCGATCCCGAGCACCCCGATGAAGTTCGTGCCCCAGCACCACGCCGCATCCTCGAGCGTCAGCCCGCAGGAGTGGAACTCCCCCGACGAGATGGACTGGAACTCGAGGGACAGCGCCATCGGCTGCGGCGTGCGGTAGATCGTGGTGTCGCCGTTGCCCAGCTGCCCGGTCAGGCCGGCCCCCCAGCACCAGCCATGCCGGGTCAGGTCCACGGCGCAGGTGTAGTCGCCGGCCGCGGCCACGAGCGTCACCGGCATCGGGACGCCGGACGCCGGGCCGGTGCCGTCCCCGCACGCCGCCATCAGCAGCGTGAGCCCGAGGACCAGCCGACCACCGCCGCGCGGATGCCGCATCAGGAAGGGTGCAAGGTGAAGACCCCGATCTCGGGGGGACAACGGAAGCGGGCCCGGATGCCGCTGGTCCCGATGCCACGGGAGACGTACAACGGCGCGAAGGTGTCACGGTACCAGCCCGCCACGAACCGCCCGCTGGCCGGCGGCGTGATCGGCGGCAGCAGCGGCGGCCGGATCTGGCCGCCGTGGGTGTGGCCGGCCAGCGCGAGCGCCGGACGGGGCCAGCCGCGTGCGCGGAGCAGGTCCGCGTAGCCCGGGGCGTGAAAGGCCCAGACCTGGGGGGTGCCGGGCAGCGCATCGCGGAGGGCGCCCTCGGGGTCCGGGGCACCGGCGCGGGCGTCATCGAGCCCGATGATCGTCAGGCGCGCCCCACCCCGCTCCACCGCCAGGCCCTGGTTGTAGAGCAGCGCGGCGCCGGCGGCGCTGGCCGTCCGCTCCATTGCCTCCACCGTCACCCCGACCTGGTGCTCCCAGTTGCCCAGGGTCACGACCGTGGCCAGGCGGCCGCGGCAGGCCCCGAGCCAGGCCGGAAGTTCCCGGAGCTGGGAGGTGTGCTCCACCAGGTCCCCGGTCACGATCGTGACCTCGGGTGCCAGTCCGGCCGTCAGCTCCATGACGCGTTCCGCCGCGGGGTGCAGGCCGGCGTACAGGTGCAGGTCGCTGAGGTGCGCGATGGTCAGCCCGTGCAGCGCGGGCGGCAGCCCGGGCACCGGGACGTCGTAGCGGCTCACCTGGACCCGCCGCGGGGCCCACGCAAAGGCGTCGACCCCCGCCCCGGCCGTCCCGGCGGCCAGGCCGCCAGCCGCGAGCAGGAAGGCCCGGCGGGAGAGCGGCGCCCGGCGCCGGGTCAGGCGCCGCCCACCGCGGGCAGGTCCGGGTACATCCGGGCCACCGGGACGTCGCTGCCGGCCAGCGCCGAGACGCTCCACGCGCCGATCCGCCGGCGCACCGCCTCGGGGACGTCCTCGTGCCGGTTCGCGGTCCCGCGCACGAAGAGCTCGGCGTTGGTCTGCAGAATGTGGGGGGGGTGCATCTCGAAGCTGTCCTGGTGCCGCTGCATGTACCCGAAGCTGGTCTTCTCGACCACCTGGGCCAGCTCCGCCTCGGTGAGCGGGGCCACGCCCAGGAACTGCACCACCTGCCGGATCACGGCCGCCGGGTCCTTCTTGAGGTCCTCGAACAGCACGAACAGGACGTTGTCCTCCCGGCGGCTGCGCTCCCACCAGCCCTTCACGTGGTCGGGCCAGGTACCCCACCACATCAGCTCCGGGGAGCAGTACCACTCCTCGAAGGCGGCCAGCCCGGGCGCCATCCCACCAACGTTGGTCTCCACGAAGTCGATGCAGCTCGCGAAGCACGACACCGGGTGCCGGGCCACGTAGATGTACCGGGCGGTGGCGCCACGCGGGCAGAGCTGCGCCGGCAGGTGGGTCTTGATGATCCGCGAGGGGCGCTCGGTGCCGAGCAGCGGGGCCTCCTCGAGCGACACGCTCTTGCGGCCCTCGAGCCATGGCGCCACCGCGTACAGCGCGGTGCCGCTCTCCACCAGGCGACCGCCCCCGCGGTGCAGCACTTCGTAGACGATGTGTTCCATCCACGTCGTGCCGCACTTCATCTGGGTGGCCACGAACACGTCCCCCGGCCGTGGGACGTAGGACTCGGCCTTGGCGAAGGACTCGGGACTGCAGCTCCCGTGGGGCGCCGCCACGCCCTTGTACTGGAAGGCGACCCGCCGGAAGTCCATCTTGGCGAGCTTCGCGTTGAGCCACAGGATCGGGGCGAGCAGCCGCGCGTGCCGGGCCAGGGTCCGCTTGAACGCCGCCCGGCCCGCCGGCGGAAGGCCGTAGTAGCGCAGCCCCACGGATTGCTCGTCCTCCCACCGGAGGACCATCGCGAGGTAGACCCCCAGCCCGACGTACAGCCCGAACAGCACGGCGACGGGCGCTATGATCCACCAGACGAGCGACATGGATTCCGGTCTCCAGGATGACGGACGGGCGGCCCGGCCCGCGCGCCGCCGGGCGTGGGCGGGGGTCCTGCGATATGCGGCGTACGGCTGGCGGCCGGCTTCGGGGAATCTACCGGGTGGCCCCGGCACCCGCCTACTGGGCCGGCCCCGGCTCGACGCGGATCACGTCCACGATCTGTCCCACCATGCAGGTGCTCATCACGTCGGTTCGCTTCCGGAGCACCAGGGTGAAGCGCTTGCCGTCGGACAGGACGTCGGCGGGGGCCTGGTCGGGCCGCAGTTCGTAACCGGTGCCGTCGGCCGCCTCGAAGCGCCAGCAATTCGCGCCGACGGTGGTCTTGGTGACCGTTCCGGTGGCCCGGAATTCATCGGTGGCCAGGGATGGCATGTTGGCTCCCTTGGGGGGACAGGCAATGAGGAGCATGAGGCCCAGCAGGGCTCCGCCGGCCCCCGAACGACGCGGCATGCGCACCATCACGCCTCCATGGGGTGGAGGCCGGAGTCTAGCCGCCCCCGGCCAGCAGTGCCAGCACCGCCGGGAGGAGCCAGATCCACTCCCAGGCCGCGGGCCAGTCCTCGCCCGGCTCCGGGTCGGGGCCGCGCGCCAGCGGCGCGGCCAGGAGCATGGCGGCGGCCAGCAGGGGCAGCGCGGCCACGAGGGTCATCGCACCCCGAGCGCCGGGGTAGGGAGCGGCAGCAGCACCCGGGCATGCCATGGACTCCGCTCGTGGCCGATCAGGAACGGACTCACCCCGAGGTCATCCGCGAGCCACAGCCTGCCGCCGTCCACCCCGCCCGGGACATCGAAGAGCAGCGTCGTTTCGTAGGATTCCCCCGGCCGCAGTTCGCGCGTGAGCGGGGTCGAGGGCAGGTCCGCCGGCAGGGCGGACGCGCCGTCGACCAGCGGGCTCACCTGCCGGCCATCGGCGAGCACCAGCACCTCCCGCCGCGGCGCTGGCCAGGTCGGAGCCTCCCGCGGCCGCCGGGGCGAGATCGTCGTCTCGTCGAACCGGGTGCGCACCACCACGGCGACCCGCCCCCCTGGATCTCCGGGCAGCGGCCGGACGGCGGTGACCACGTACGCCAGGTGGCAATCGAGTTCGCAGAAGTACTTCTCCACGCCGGCGGCGAGGGTCAGGTCGCGGCTCGACAGGGAGCCCAGCCCCATCCCCATGGCGTAGCCGAGGGGCAGCGCCACGGCCACGAGCCGGCAGCGCCGCGCCAGCACCGGTCGCCGGCCCCGGAACCCGGACCAGCCCAGCAGGGACAGCCCCAGTGCGGCAAGCGAGGCAAGGAAGACGAGCGCCGAGACCGGCGCCAGGAAACCGGGGCTGATCATCATGGCCTCTCGGATGAAAGCGATGCGACCGCCGCCCGAGCCCGGGCCGTCCCCAGGTCCCAGGCGCGGGCATCAGGGTAGGTGTCGGGGCCGAAGCGCAGTTCCAGCGAGCGGCGCAGGTCGTCCCGCTCCCCGGCGCTGAGCAGAGGCAGCGCGGCCACCAGCGCCGGCACGGCATCCGGGCCCAGCCGGCCCAGGTACGCCGCGTCGAAGGTCCCGGCGTCGCTCCGGCGGCGGATGTTGGTCTCCGCGATCACCCGGTCCGGGTTGACCGCATTGAGGGTGAAGAGCCAGGCCCCCCACGCCAGCAGCGCCCCCCGCGCGAAGGCCACTGGCCGATCGCGGAGCACGGTCGCCCCGAACCAGAGCGTCGAGACGGCGAGCCCCGCCATGAGCGCGGAGGCGAAGAACCGGTCCTCGGTGAGACCGAACTCCGCCTGGTAGAGGGCCATGCGGTGCGCCGCCGACGCCATGATCACCAGCACCAGCGCGACCTGCACCCCCGCGAGCCGCCGGAACAGTGTTCGTGCGGACGACTGTCCCGGGGCCAGCCGGCTCGACACCAGCAGGAGCAGCGGCAGCACCAGCGCCGACAGCGCCACGAGCTCGAAGAAGCCGCGCCGGGCATAGTCGGCGAGCGTGACACCGGCGGCCTGCTGCACCCACGCCGCGCCGCCGAAGAAATACGGCAGCTGGAAGGCGACAAACGACGCGAAGAGCAGATCCACGAGGCCGACGGTCATCCCCACCTCGACCGGCCCCAGCGTCGGGAGGCGGAGGGGGCCGTCGGCGTCGATCCAGCGGCTGGCGCCGGGGAGCGCGCCGCGGAGGAAGCCCGCGCCGATCCAGGCAGCCAGCACGGTGCCGAACAGGTGCGACGCCACCACGTCCACCCGGAACCGGACCAGCCGGCCGACGAACTCGCCGAAGACCGGGTCGGCGGAGGACAGGAGCGCCCCGAACACCAGCAGCGCCGGGACCGCCAGCACCGCGCCCCGGGCCACCGGTACCAGCACCCGCGCCCGACCGGTCCCCTCCGCGGCGGCAGTCCGCTGGGCATCGAAGACCACGGGCAGCACACCGGTGGCCCCGCGCCAGCCCAGCACGGCGCCGGCACGGAGCAGCCGCCCGATGGTCAGGTCGGCCAGGTGCCCCGCCTGCGCCGCGAGCGGGAGCAGGGCGGCCACCACCAGGAGGGCCACGGTATCGAGCAGCCGCAGGATCTCGCTGGCGCGCCAGATCCAGGCGCAGCCGACCGCCACGACGCCGAGCAGGAGCCGTCCCTCGAGCGCGCTGATGGTGGCGCCCCCCGCGCGGCGATGCTGGTACCAGAGGCCCGCCGCCAGCCACAGCCACAGTGCGACATTGAGCCCGAGTTCCCCCGCCCGGAAGAGCAGGTTCCCGAGGACGCCGAGCAGCAGGATCGGCCAGAGGAGGGCGGTGCCCTGCGGGAGGGACGGCGTCATGCGCCCTCCGGCAGGCGCACCCGCCCGAAGCGGCGATCGCGGCCGCGGAACGCCTCCATGGCCGCGGCGAGATCCTCGACCGTGAACTCCGGCCAGCACTGCTCCGTGAACCACAGTTCGGCGTAGGCCGCTTCCCAGAGCAGGAAGTCGCTCAGGCGGCGCTCGCCGCCGGTGCGGATCACCAGGTCCACGTCCGGGGCGGGGCGCCGGCCGTGGCCCGCCTGCCCCAGCAGCGCCGCAAAGTGCGCCCGCGTCAGGAGCACCCCCGCGGGCGCGCGGCGCGCGGCCTCGATGGCGATCCGCAGCCACAGCCGCCGGCCCTCGCGGGTGCGCCGTTCGGCCAGCGCGATGGCGGAGCGCAGCGCGAGCGGCAGGCGGTCGCGCCGGCCGATCACGCTGAGCCGCACGCCCCCGGCCACGGCGTCGTCGCCGGCATGGCGGAGGTACTCGGTGAAGAGCCCGAGGAGGGCGTGTACCTCAGGGGCGGGGCGCTGCCAGTTGTCGGATGAGAAGGCATAGAGCGTCAGGATCCCGATGCCGTGTGCGGGCGCGGCCCGGGCGATCTCACGCACCCGGTCCGCGCCGGCGCGGTGGCCCGCCACGCGGGGCCGCCCCTGGCGCTCGGCCCAGCGGCCGTTGCCATCCATGATGATGGCGGCGTGCAGCGAAGTACTTTGCATTGTAAAGCGCGATCTCCAGAGAAAGGCGACCCTGCGGTCGCCGGGGAACGAGGCGGCCGGGGCGGCGCTCAGCCCCGGGTCATCCGGATCAGGGCTTCCATGTGTTCCAGGTACCGCTCCAGCGCCCGGCGGCCTGCCGCCGCGAGCCGGTACTCGGTCCGGGGCAGCCGCCCCTCGAACGACTTGGTGCACAGGACGTAACCGGCATCCTCGAGCCGGCGGGCGTGCACGCTGAGGTTGCCGTCGCTGGTCCGGAGCAGCGCCTTGAGCTCGTTGAAGGTGAGCGACTCGTTGACCGCGAGCGCACTCACCATCGCCAGCCGCAGCCGTTCGTGGATGACCTTGTCGAGCTCCGGCGCCAGCGCGGCGCGGCCGCCCGTCACCCCGGCAAGGGGGCGCCGCCCCCCGCCATCCGCGCCGTCGCCGCGGCGCACCGCATTGGACTTAGCCACCGTACCTCCGGGCGATCCACCAGCCGAATCCCACGTGCAACCCGCCGAAGCCCAGGGCGAGCAGGAGGTCCCCCGCCCCCGAGGGGAGGAACACCGCGGCCGCGCCCAGCAGCATGAAGCAGGCACCCATCACCGGCACTACCCGGACCGAGAGGGCGCCCCCCGTGACCACCCCGGCCCCGTAGCAGAGGAGCCAGGTGGCGGGGAGCAGGGCGACCAGGCCGGCGCGATAGAGCGCCAGGGTGAGCAGCGCGCCCACGAGCACCGGCGGCGCGTAGGCGAGGACGAACCTGCGGCCCGGGCGGCTGGTGAGGGGCGTGTCACCGGCGGCGGCCTTCCGCACCATGGCCAGGCCCCCGATCGCGAAGGCCAGCCACCCCTCGCCCAGCCAGACCAGGAGCCAGCGATCCACGCTGGGCTGCCGGTGCGCGATCCAGGCGGCGAGCAGCGCGGTCAGCCCCATCCCCACCCCACCCCAGCCGGGGACGCCGGTGAAGGCGCCGGCGCGCTCCATGGTATCGCGGATGAAGGCGAGGTTCTCGAACGCCCGGTCGTGGAGGGGAACCTCCTCCGCCGGGGAACGGGGCGCGCGCTGGGGCCGGGACGATGCCATGGCTGCAGTCTACGGTGCAGGCCACGTTTCGTCAAGTGCTTTGTGCCACAAAGTCAGCATGACGGAGAACGGGCGGCCCCAGAGGAGCCGCCCCGCCCGCCTACTGGACCGTGACGACCCGGTTGCCGGAAGTCGTCATCGTCAGGAACCCGGAGATGGCCACGGAGACGGTGGTGCTGCCCGGCGCGAGCGGCCGGAAGGCCACCCCGCCCTGCGCTGGCCCACCGGTCGGCGTGTAGTACACCGTGCCGCCGTTCGCGATCTGCGCGGTGCGTGGGGTCCCCACCCCGGCGCTGTCCACCAGGGTGGCCGCTGCCGGTGCCGAACTCGTGAAGCTGGCGGTGAGCGGCGCCGGCGCTCCGGCGCGGACCACCTGTACCCGGGCCAGGTTGCTGTTCTGCGTATTGGCGACGCCGACCTGGGCGTAGAAGTTCACGTCGGCCCCGCCGCCGGTGTAGGTCCCACCCAGGCCCTGGATCTCGACCGCCGGCTGGTCCACGGTGATGCCCGTGGTGCCATTGGTGAACCCGGCGGCCACCGCGGTGACGGTGACCGTCGTGGCGCTGCTGATGCCTTCCATCCCCTGGAGGTAGTAGCTGAAGCTGGTCTGGCCGTTGGCCAGCGGCACCTGGATGGACCCGCTGCCCGGGGTGGTGCTGTTGGGCGCCAGCTTGAGGATGGTGCTGTCCGAGGAGGTCAGCGTCACCGTGACACCGCCGTGCTGGCTCGCGCCCAGGAACACGCCGCCGGATTCCTGCAGGCCGCTCCCCACCGTCGGGTAGTTGGTGGTGACCGTGATGCCCGGCTGCAGGACATTGACGGTCCGCGTGCCCGCGACGGTGGCCGTGGTGAACCCCGGCATGCTGACGGAGACGTTCGTGGTGCCCACCAGCAGCGGCCGGAACGCCATCCCGCCGTTCACCGGCCCGCTGGTCGGGGTGTAGTAGATGCCGGCGACGATCTGCGCCGTGCCGGTGGCCCCGCCGCCGCCGCCGGCCGTCGAGCTGTCGAGGACGGTGCCGATGGCCGGCGTGCTGCTGGTGAAGGTGGCCGTCAGCACCCCGGCGGCGCCGCCGCGCCGGTTCTGCACCCGCGCCAGCGAGGAGTTGCCGGCATTGAGCACGCCGATCTGGGCGTAGAAGTTCGCGTCCAGGTCGAACGGCGTCAGGCTCGCCGGGAGGCCCTGCACCTCGATGCCCGGGGTGGCGGTCCGCACCAGCACACTGTCGGGCGCGAAGCGCGGCTCGGAGACCACCACCCAGGCGCTGTCCACCACGCCCTCGAGGGCCTGATAGTAAATGGTGAGGCCCGACTGGCCGTTGGCCAGCGTCTTCACGAAGGAGGTCCGCCCCGGTCCGGTGCTCAGCGTGTCCACCAGGATTACCGCCGGGTTGCGCGAGGTGATGGTCACCGCCGCGCCCCCGTGCTGACTGGCGGAGAGGAAGGCGCTGCCCGGCTCCTGCAGCCCGCTGCCGATGGTCGGGTAGTTGACGCCGATGCTGGTGGTCGGCTGCGTGATCGCGATGCCGCGGGCGCTGGTGGCGACCGTGGCGTACCCCGCGGCGAACACGCTGACGGTGTCGTTGCCGGCTGCCTGCGGGCGGAACTCGACCCCCCGGGAATTGGGCCCGCTGGTGGGGGTGTAGTACAGGCTGCCGGTGGTGTCGATCACGGCGGTTACGGTGTCCGCGCCGCTCACCTGCGTGAAGGTATCAGCCAGGATCCCCGCGCTGCCCGGCAGGCTCGCGAAGATGACCGGCAGCGGCGCCGGGGCCCCGCCCCGGAGGTTCTGGACCCGGGACAGCGCCGTGAACTGCCCATTGGGCACGCCGATCTGGGCGTAGAGGTTGTTCACCCCGGTCAGCGTGGTGGTGGTCGTGGGCAGGCCCTGCAGCTCCACCGCCGGCTGGACCGCCGTCACCAGGACCGAGTCGGCGGCGAAGCGCGGCTCGGTGACCCGGACGTAGCCCGAGAGGAACTGGGAGAATTCCTTCACCTGCACGTAGTAGGTGAAGCTGGTCTGGCCGTTGGCCAGCGGCTTGATGATGGAGTCGTGCCCGGGCCCGTTCGGCAGCGTGTCGATCACGAAGACGGTCGGGTCCACCGACGCCACCGTCACCGCGGCGCCGCCGTGCTGGCTTGCGCTCAGGAACACCGAGCCCGGCTCCTGCAGCCCGACCCCGACCTGGGAGAAGTTGATGCTGGCCGAGAGCGTCGGCTGCGTCACCGTGATGCCCCGCGTGGCGTTCGCCATGCTGATGAGGCCGGGCGCCGAGACCGACACCGAGTCAGTGCCCTGTCCCGCCGGCTTGAAGCTGATGCCGCCGGTGGCCGGCCCGCCGGTGGGCGTGTAGTACACGCTCGGCCCGATGGCGGCCTGGCCCGTCTGCGCCCCGCCCGGCGTCAGGCTGTCCACGAGGAGGCCGACCGACGTGCCGCCCTGCAGCCCGAACGTCACCGGGATCGGCGCCACTCCCGGCCGGTGGTTCTGCACCCGGCTGAGTGCGGTGAACTGGCCGTTCGGCACGCCGACCTGGGCGTAGATGTTCGTGACCGTCGAGAGCGTGGTCGTGCTGGTGGGCAGCCCCTGCAGCTCGATGCCGGGCACCACCACCGTCAGGGTATCCGGCACCGGCGCGAAGCCCGGCGCGGTGGCGGTGACCACGGCCGTGCCGGTGACCCCCTCGAGGGCGTGGGCGTAGTAGGTGAAGCTGGTGCCCAGGGGCAGCACCGGCACCGTGATGCTCCCGGTTCCCGGGGTGCCGACCGACGTGGAGAGCACCACCAGGCTGCTGTCGGAACTCGTCAGGGTGACGGTCACGCCGCCATGGTTGGAGGCACCGAGGAAGACCCCGCCCGCCTCGAGCAGGCCCTGGCCCAGCTGGCTGAAGTTGGTGGACACGGTGATCGGCGGGGCCGGGTTCACCGTGACGATCAGGCTGTCGGGCTGCAGGTTGGTGGCCGTGGCGATGAGCGTGTCGGTGCACGGCAGACTGGCCACGCCGCCATAGCTCACCGACGAGGTGGTACTCACCTGGCCGGTGATGATCGTGACCGGCGAGGTGGCCGCCACGCAGCCCGGGTGCAGCGCGGTGAGCGTCACCGGGATGCCGGGCACCGGCGCGGCCGTGGCCGAGCCGTTGCTCTCGAAGTTGATCGTGATCGGACTCGGGAAGCTGGCGTTGATCGTCAGGCTGCCCTGAACGATCCGCAGCGAGGCGGCCGTGGTGGCCGCGGTGATGCCGTCCAGGTAACTCGGGTTGCTGACGGTGATGGTCGCGGTACCCGGCAGCACCCCGGAGAGGGTGGCATTGGCCGACTGCCCCCCGGCCGTGATGGTCACCGTCGGGGTGAGTACGCCCACCAGTGCCGGATTGCTGCTGGTCACCGTGAACGTGACGCCGCCCGCCGGGGCCGGCGCCGGCAGCACGATGGGAAGCGACTGGGTCTGGCCATAGGGCACCGACAGCGTCGGCGGCACCGAGATGTTCCGGTTCTGCACGTCCACGGTGAGCGCCCCGGCCGTGTAGCCCGCGGCCGTGGCATTGAGCGTACCCGTGCCTGCCCCGACGCCGGTGACGACCACGGTGTCCATGATCCCGCCCTGCGGGATGGAGACGCTCGCGGGGTTCACCGTGAAGAGGCTGGTGTTGCTGCTCGCCAGCGCCACGGTGGTGCCGCCCGGCGGCGCCGGCGTGTTGAGGCTCACCAGCACCTTGGCGGTGAGCCCTACGCCGACACCGGGGATCCCCACGAAGCTGAGCAGGATCGTCGGCTGCCCGAACAGGGTCGTCGCGGTGAAGGTGGTCTGCGCGGTGGCCGTCGTGGCGGTCGCGGTCGGCGTGGCCTGGGTCAGGCCCAGCGTCCAGGTGGCCGCGACCCTCCCGCTCGCGTCGGTGGTGTCCGGCGTCGGGAGGATGCTGCCGTCCGTTACCGTCCATGTCACCGGCACCCCGGGCACCGGGTTGGCGAATGAGTCGCGCACTTCCGCGACCAGCGGGAGCGGCAGCGCCCGGCCGGCGGTGTCGCTCTGGGCATCGCCGGAAATCCGCACCACCGATGCCGGTACGGTCGGGCTGGCCGTGGCGGCGAAGGCCACCGGGGAGAGTCCGGTCACGGTGGCGGTCAGGCCGTTGCCGGCGGCGAGCGTGCCGAGCCGCCAGCCCCCGAGCGTGGCGATGCCGGAGCCGTTGGTGGTGACCGTGGCGGAGCCGACGAGGCTTCCGCCGCCCGCGGTCACCGCGAAGGTCACGGGCACGCCGGCGAGGGGTGCCGCGGACGAATCGCGGACCAGCACCGACGGGACCGGCGCCACCAGCTGGTTCACGGTGCCGGAGAGCGTGGTGGCGGAGGCGGCGGTGATCGTCGCCGGGCCGCTGGCGCCTTGGAGGATGTCCAGCCGGAACCCGGCGGGAGAGCCCTTGAGGCCGGCGGCGGCCACGCTGACGTTCACCGCACCGGTCCCGGTGCCGGCGGTGACCACCGCCTGGGCGTAGCCGTTGCTGTCGGTCGTGGTGGAGGTCGGCGCGATGCTGGCGCCGAGGGGCGGGCTCAGCAGCCCGAAGGACACCGCGTAGCCGCCGCGGTACGGCTGGCCCGCGACGTCGAGCACCTGCACGACGATGGGCTGGGAGGCCAGGCCCGTCAGCACCTGCTGGCTGTCGCCGCTCACGCGGACCAGGGAGTCCGCGGCGGCGCTGAAGGCGAGGGTCAGCGTGTCGGCCAGGCCGGTGGGCGTCTCCGCGGCGATCGCCACGCTGCCGACGGCGGCAATCCGCGCCACGATCCAGGCGCTGTCCACCCCGACCGGGCGGCTGACCGCCAGCAGGGTATCCACGGGCACGATGCCGACCGGCACGCCCGTGATGGCCACGCCCCCCTGGTACACCACCGCGAAGGCGAGCATGCTGTCGCCGGCCGCCACGGCCGGGGCGGTGAGCACCAGGCGATCGCTGTCGGCCGCGGACCCCGGCCCGACATAGGTCGGAGTGAGCGGCGCCGTCGGGGTGTCGACACAGGCGGACGCGGTCACCAACGTGCTCACCGTGTTATACACGAGCCCCCCGCCCCGGGCCTCGGCGTACAGGTAGAACTGCTCGGGCGAGGTGGTCAGTTCCACCCGGACCGGCACGATGAGCGAGTCGTTGCGCTGCCGGAAGTCGACTGCCGAGAGGTACTTCGAGAAG
>JBGAPX010000056.1:0-23171 GCA_044221045.1 Gemmatimonadales bacterium | reverse complement strand
GGGCCGTGACCGTCGCCCCCCACTGCGCCGCCTTGAGCGCGTGCCGCCCCTCCCCGCAGGCGAGGTCGAGCACCCGCATTCCCGGACGGAAGAGGTAGTCGTGCCACACGAGCCAGGTGCTGGGCCGGGGCAGGTACAGGACGGGCGGGGGCGCCCCGCGGGAGAGATCTGGCATCGACCCTCGATCGAGCGACTGACCGCGTCGCCGGTGGACCTGCTCGTCATCGGCGGCGGCATCACAGGCGCCGGCATCGCCCGGGATGCGGCGATGCGCGGGCTGTCGACCATCCTCGTGGAGCAGCACGACCTGGCCTTCGGCACCAGCTCGCGCTCCAGCCGCCTGATCCACGGCGGGCTCCGCTACCTCGAGGAGGGCGACCTCAAGCTGGTCTTCGAGGCCCTGGGGGAGCGGAAGGTCCTGCTGACGATCGCGCCCCACCTGGTACATCCCCTGCCGTTCGTCTTCCCCGTGCACCAGGGCGACCGGGTGCCGCTGTGGAAGATCTGGGCGGGAATCTGGCTCTACGACCTGCTCGCCGCCTTCCGCAATGTGAAGCGCCACCGGTTCCTCGGCAAGCGCGGCCTGCTGCAGCTGGAGCCGATGCTCCGGGACCGGGGGCTGCAGGGGGGCGCCCGCTACTACGATGCCCAGTGCGACGACGCCCGGCTGGTGGTGGCCACCGCGCGCAGCGCCATCCGGCACGGTGCCCAGGTGGCGAACTACATGGCAGTAGAGGAGTTACTGAAGGCGGACGGGCGCGTCCGCGGGGTCCGGGTCCGGGACCGCCTGACCGGCGCCACCGGTGCCATCCAAAGTCACGTGGTCGTGAATGCCACCGGGCCCTGGTGTGACCAGCTGCGCCGGCTCGAGGACCCCGCCGCCCGCCCGCTCCTCCGCCCCACCAAGGGCACCCACGTCGTGGTCCGCCGCAGCCGCCTCGGCCACGAGGCGGCGGTGACCCTCACCAGCCCGATCGATGGCCGGGTGATGTTCGTGCTCCCGTGGGGCGAGTTCTCCTACATCGGCACCACCGACACCGACACCGCGGAGAGCCCGGACGAGGTGTGCGCCAGCGCAGCCGACGTGGTCTACCTCCTGCGCTCCGCCAACGCCGCCTTTCCCAATGCCCACCTGGAGGAGCAGGACGTCGTGGCCGCCTGGTCGGGGCTGCGGCCCTTGGTCGCGCCGCCGGACAAGGTCGGCGCCTCCCAGATCCCGCGGGAGCACGTCATCGTCACCGGCGCAGGCGGCATGCTCTCGATCGCGGGCGGCAAGCTGACCACCTACCGCACCATGGCCGCCGAGCTCGTCGACGAGGTCACCGCCGCGCTGCGGGAGCTCGACGGCCGCCCGCGGGCCCCCAGGCCCCCGACCGATCTCGAGCCCCTGCCGGGGGGCGAGGTGCCCGACCTCGAGCCGCTGGGCCAGCCGGGACTCGAGCTCGGCCTCCCCATCGCCACCGTGGACCATATCGTCGGCACCTTCGGGACCGAATGCGCCGCGGTCTTCAACCTGGTGCGCGAGCGCCGGGAGCTCGCCGCCCCCCTCGCCCCGGACCACCCGGCCATCGAGGCGGAGGTGGTGCACGTCGCGCGGCGGGAGCTGGCGCGCCTGGTGGAGGATGTGCTGGTGCGGCGGCTGCACCTCTACTACGAGACCGCCGACCGCGGCGCCGGCGCGGCGGACCGTACCGCCGCCCTGCTGGGCGCGGAACTGGGCTGGAGCGCGGAACGGACCGAGAAGGAACGCCTCCGCTATCGTGCCATGGCCACCGGAACGCCTCCGCTATCGTGCCATGGCCACCGCGCCCCTCCCCACCGGCTGATCCCGGAAACGACCGCCGCCGGCGCTCTGGGAGCGCCGGCGGCGGGCCTGCACGGTGGGGTCGGGCGCGTTACTGCACCACGATGGTTCCCGTCATCTGGTTGCCGTGGATCGCGCAGTTGTACGAATAGGTGCCGGCGGTGGTGAACTGGAGCGTGTAGCCCGCGCCGGTCAGGTTGCCCGAGCTTGTGAACGAGGGCGAGCCGGTGGAGTGCACGGTATGGGTGCCACTCACCAGGTTCCACTGCATCGCCTGGCCGACCACCAGGGTGTCCACCGCGGGGTCGCTCGTGCCGTTGGTCCCGCTGGTGAAGAAGTCGCTGCCCACGTCGACCTGCCGGGCGGTGGGCACCACGGTGAGGTTGAACGGAAGGACCGTGGCCAGGGCGGTGATCGTGGCATTGAGCACCGCCGGGCCGGCGGCGCCTCCAGCGACCACCGAGACCGAGGCCTGCCCGTTGCTGCCGGTGTTGTTGAAGCCCGCCGACGGCGTGATGCTGCCGCTGCCCACGGCCCACGTCACGACCACCCCGGAAATGCCGTTGCCGAACTGGTCCGCGACCTTCACCGTGGCCTGCTGGGCGAAGGCGGTCGACACCGCCGCGAACTGCTCCGAACCGGTGATGGCGGAGAACGTGGTGATCGGGCCCGGCGTCCCGGTGGCGGAGAACGTGAGGGGGGAGTTGACCGCCCCGCTCAGGGAGGCCGTCATCGACTGGGCCCCCGCGACGTTCCCGAGGGTCCAGTTCGTGGTCGCGATGCCGTTCTGGTCGGTGGTGCTCTGGGTGGGGGTCACCGAGCCGTTGCCGGTCGCCCAGGTCACCACCTGGCCCTCGACCGGATCCCCGTCGTCGGTCACCACCACCCGCATGTTGTTGGTGAGGGCGGTGCCGACCGTCGCGACCTGGTTGTCACCGTTGGCCACCGCGGACTTCGCGATCGTGAGCGTGGGATTGTTGCCGCTGCCACCGCCGCCGCTGCCGCCGCAGGCCGCGATGACGGCGGCCGCCAATCCCAGCAGCGCGCCCTGCCAGGCTGTCCTTCGCATGCAACCTCCGAAGTGCCTCGGCGCCCGCAGGGAGACCACTGGACCGGGAGCCGAGAGGGTGAGGGGTCGTGGAACGGGACATATCCTACGCCGTAGGGACGTCCGCACAAGCCCGCAGGGACACACCGGCCCACCCACCTCCCGGCCCGCTGGTTATCTTGCCTGCAGGCCGGGGGAAACCCGGCGCGCCTCCTAATAGTGGAAAGGCTGCGAACGACCCGTGGACCCGAATGTGTTCGAGACCGCGAACGCCGGCTTCGCCCAGATCATGTACGAGGAGTTCCTGCGCGACCCGGCGGCGGTGTCGGAGGAATGGCGCCGGTACTTCCAGACCGGCAATGCGGGGCTGGCCCCGGAGCAGGGCAACGGCCACCACCCCTCGGTGAGTGACCCCAGGCCGGCCAACGGCGCGGCCCCGATGGCGCCGCCGGCACCCCCCGCGGCCTCCGCCCCCCTCGCGGACCCCGCCCCGCTGCCGGTCCCCGCCGGCGCGGTGCCGATCACCGGCCCGGCCGCCAAGCTGGTGGCCAACATGAATGACAGCCGGTCGATCCCGACCGCCACCAGCTTCCGCGAGCTGTCTGTGGCCACGCTGGAGACCCGCCGCCGGGAACTCAACGCGGCGCTCCGCGCTGCCGGCCGCGGGGAGAAGGTCTCCTTCACCCACCTGATCGGCTATGCCGTTGCGCGCGCCGCGCACACGCATCCCGCCCTGACCACCGTCTTCGTGGACCTCCCCGGCGCGCCGCACAAGCTGCCGGGCGGCCGCGTGCACCTGGGCATCGCGGTGGACGTGGAGCGGAAGGACGGCACCCGCGGCCTGGTGGTCCCGGTGATCCACGACGCTGCGGCGAAGTCCTTCGCCGAGTTCCACCAGGTGTACGAGTCGCTGGTGGAGAAGGCGCGCGGCAACAAGCTGCTCCCCGACGCCTTCGCGGGCGCCACCCTGACGCTGACCAACCCCGGGGGCCTCGGCACTGTGGCCTCGGTGCCGCGGCTCATGCCCGGCCAGGGCAGCATCATCGCGGTCGGCGCCATCGACTACCCCCCGGCCTTCAGTGAGGTCTCCGACGACCGCCTGCGCGAGCTCGGCGTCTCGAAGGTCATGACCATCACCAGCACCTACGACCACCGGGTGATCCAGGGCGCGGAGTCGGGCGAGTTCCTGCGCACGGTCGACCAGCTGCTGCAGGGCGAGGCCCGGTTCTACGAGGAGGCGTTTGCGAGCCTCGGCCTCACCCTGCCGGGCGCCGAAGCCCCGCCGCCGCCCCCGGCCGGCCGGCCCAGCCGCGGCTCCATCCCGGTGGTCGAGTCCCAGGCGGACCTCTATCACGTGGCGGCCGCGATGGCCCTGGTGAAGGCGCACCGGACCCACGGCCACCTCGCGGCCCGGCTCGACCCCCTCGGCAGCGAGCCGATCGGCGACCCGGCCCTCGACCCCAGGCCGCTCGGGCTCACCCCCGACGTGATGCACACGATTCCCACCGCGGTCCTCCGGATCAACACCCCGGGGCAGACCCTCTCGGAGGCGCTGCCCCGGCTGCAGGACGCGTACTGCGGCACCATGGCCTACGAGCTGGAGCACATCTCCAATCACGGCGAGCGGGTCTGGTTCCGGCAGATGATCGAGACGGGCTACCACCGGCAGACCATCGCGCCCGAGGAGGCGCGCTGGCTGTATCAGCGGCTGATCGACGTCGAGGCGTTCGAGCGCTTCCTGCACAAGGCCTACCTGGGCCAGAAGCGGTTCTCGATCGAGGGCGTGGACATGCTGGTGCCGATGCTCGACCTGGTCATCGAGCTCTCCGCCCAGCAGGGCGCGCGCGAGGTGGTCATCGGCATGGCGCACCGCGGCCGGCTCAACGTGCTCGCCCACACCGTGGGCCGGCCGTACGAGACCATCTTTGCCGAGTTCGAGGGGGCGAAGAACGCCGACGTGGGCCTCAACCGGCCCGACGGCGGCACCGGCGACGTGAAGTACCACCATGGCGCGGAGGGGGCCTACAAGTCCCGCAGCGGCAAGGTGGTCACCGTGACGCTCTCGCCCAACCCGAGCCACCTCGAGTTCGTGGGGCCCGTCGTCGACGGCCGCGCCCGCGCCGAGCAGACCACCCGCAAGGGACGGGAGGCGCACCACGACCCGACTGCCGCGGTGCCCGTGATCATCCACGGCGATGCCGCGTTCGCGGGCCAGGGCGTGGTGGCGGAGACCTTCAACCTCGGCGCGCTCAAGGGGTACCGCACCGGCGGCACGGTGCACATCATCACCAACAACCAGGTCGGCTTCACCACCGACATGTTCGACAGCCGCTCCACCCGGCACGCGAGCGACCTCGCCAAGGGCTTCGACGTGCCGATCATCCACGTCAATGCCGACGACGCCGAGGCCTGCCTCTCCGCCGTCCGGCTGGCGATGGCCTACCGGGAGAAGTTCCACGAGGACGTGCTGATCGACCTGGTCGGGTACCGGCGCCACGGGCACAACGAGGGCGACGAGCCCTCCTACACCCAGCCGCAGATGTACGAGCGGATCAAGAACCTGCCGACCGTCCGGCAGCAATACGCCCGGCTGCTGGAGCAGCGGGGCGCGGTGGCGCCGGGCGAGGCAGAGCAGCTGTACGAGGCGGGCTACCAGCGGCTGGTGGACATCCAGCAGGCGTTCAAGGCCAACCTGGGCCAGGTGGCCAAGGAACACGCCCGCTCCCCCGACCGGTCGTCCGGCGTGGAGCCCGAGACCGCCGTGCCGGCCGACCTGCTCCGGGCCCTCAATGAGCAGCTGCTCGCCTGGCCCGAGGGCTTCACCGTCAACGCCAAGCTGGTCAAGCAGCTGGAGCGCCGCCGGACCGCGGTGGGCCCCGAGGGCGGCATCGACTGGGGCCACGCGGAGGCCCTCTCGCTCGCCGCGCTGCTGGTCGAAGGGGTGCCCATCCGCATGACCGGGCAGGACACCGAACGCGGCACGTTCAGCCAGCGCCATACCGTGCTGCACGATGCGGTCAGCGGCGTGGCGCATACCCCCATGAAGCAGCTGCCCGGGGCGCTGGCCAGCCTGGAGCTGCACAACAGCCCGCTGTCGGAGCTGGCCACGCTGGGCTTCGAGTACGGGTACAGCGCCGCCGCCCCCGAGACGCTGGTGGTATGGGAAGGCCAGTTCGGCGACTTCGTGAACGGGGCACAGGTCATCATCGACCAGTTCATCGTCTCCGGCCTGTCCAAGTGGGGCCTCACCACCCGCCTCACGCTGCTGCTGCCGCACGGCTACGAGGGCCAGGGGCCGGAGCACTCGAGCGCGCGCCTGGAGCGGTTCCTCCAGCTCTGCGCCGAGGGCAACATCCGGGTGGCCAACCCCACGACGCCGGCCCAGTATTTCCACCTGCTGCGCCGCCAGGCCAAGCGCAGCCGGCAGCGCCCGCTCGTGGTCATGACCCCCAAGAGCCTGCTGCGGCTCCCGCAGGCCACCAGCCGGCTCGAGGACCTGGCGAGCGGCTACTGGATGCCGGTCCTCGACGACCCCGTGGCCCGGGAGCACCGGGACGCGGTCCGCCGCATCGTACTGTGCTCGGGCAAGGTGTACTACGACCTGCTCGCCGGCGCGGCGGGGATGGACCGCTCCCGCCTGGCGCTGGTGCGGCTGGAACAGCTCTACAGCTTCCCCGAGGACGAACTCCGCGCGCTGATCGCCGGGTACCCGCACGCCACCGAACTGGTGTGGACCCAGGAGGAACCGGGGAACATGGGCGCCTGGACCTATGTCGAGCCGCGGCTCCGGGCCCTGCTTGGTTCAGCGCTCGCCCTCCGGTACGCCGGCCGCCCCGACCGGGCCAGCCCCGCGGAGGGGTATGCCACGGCACATGCGGCGGAACAGAAGCGGATCGTGACGGAGGCGCTAGGATAAGGCGGTAGGGCGGTAGGGCGGTATGGCGGGAGGTCGGCAGGCCGAGCCGCCGAGCCGCCGAGCCGCCGAGCCCAACGATGAAGGGCCGGACTCCCCTCGGGGAATCCGGCCCTTGCTCATGTCACCCGGGGGCCTGCCGCTAGTGCTTGCCGTTCCCGTTCCCGTTGCCGTGCCCGTGATGGTGCACGAACTGGGGTCGCGCCGGCGGGAGGAAGTCCCGCTCTGAGGTCTGGCGCACCAGGTCCTTCACCCAGTCGGACAGGTGTTCACCGTAGTGCAGCAGGAACACGCCGCGGGCGCGACGCTGGGCGATGAACGCGACGAACGGGGTGTCGGCCTTGGCGGAGTTGCAGGGCTGGCAGGCGATGACCAGGTTGTCGGGCCGGTCATAGGCCGTCTGTCCCTTGCGGGGATAGACATGGTCCAGGGTGGTACGGTCCTCGGGGATCTCGACCCCGCAGTAGGCGCAGACGGAGCCGTACTGGTCAATCAGCCAGCGACGATGGGCATCCATCGAGCGGCGGCCGAGGCTGCGGTCCTTGGTGGTCGGACGGGAGGACGGACGACGACGATCAGCTCGTGACACAAACTATTCCTTCGGAAAACAGGGTGCAGCGAAGAACAGGGGTTCCTCCGCGGTTGCAGGGCCCTTCAAACCTAGACCCCTGCCCCTCGCCTAGCAACTTTGGGGCCCCGCGCGCCGGTTCACGACCCCATGCCCCCGACCAGCCGGGAACGAACTTCGGCCAGCCACGCCAACTCCAATTCCCACTGGCGGATGACCAGGTCTACCATGAGCTCGGCGGCCGGCACCATGGACCCGGCATCGGCGCGGATGGCGGCCAAGGTGGCCCGTTCCCGGGCAAGTTCTGCCTCCAGGAAGGCCTGCCGCCGGTCGATAAGGCGGGCACGGGCTGCCGGTTCGGCAAACGCAGACAGCGCCAGCCAGGTCAGGAAGGGCGGCGGTGGACGCTGTTCCGCCCACTCCGGCCGCGCCAGCGCCTCGGTCAGCGCCCGCCGGCCGGCGGCCGAGAGCCGCCAGACCTGCCGCTCCGGACCGGCGCCGCCGCCGCCCCCGGCGGCCGCCCGCGAAAGGTGCCCGCTCCCGGCGAGCTTCTTCAGCGAGTAGTACACCTGGGGCCGCGAGATGCCGGCCCAGTCCCGTGCCTCCCTCCGCTCCAGCTCCTGGTTGAGCTCGTAGCCGTGCATCGGCCGCTCCGCGAGGAGGGCGAGGACCACGAGGTCGGGCAGGGTGAGCGAGGCCGGCATCTTGACGCTCAATATAGTCTCGTTTATAATAGCCCCTAGTCTAATCGAGACTAATTCACATTCCGACCCACCAGCTGCCGTCTGGCGCTCCGCCCCCTGGCGGCGCCGCCCCCGCCCGGAGGCCGTCCATGCCCACCACCGTCCGCAAGCTCACCCCCGTCATCTTCGTGGACCGGATCGCGCCCTGCCTCCCCTTCTGGGTGGAGCGGCTCGGCTTCGCCAACGTGGCCGACGTGCCCGGGCCGGACGGCCAGCCGCAGTTCGTCCTGCTGGTGAAGGACGGGATCGAGGTGATGTACCAGACCTGGGCCGCCCTCGAGGCGGAGCACCCCGAGCTGGCCTCGGGCCCCCGGGGGCATGCCACCACGCTGTTCATCGAAGTGGACGACATCGGCGCCGTCGATCGCGCGCTGGCGGGCCTCCCGCGCGCGGTGG
Source organism: Gemmatimonadales bacterium (assembly GCA_044221045.1). Lineage (GTDB taxonomy): Bacteria > Gemmatimonadota > Gemmatimonadetes > Gemmatimonadales > GWC2-71-9 > JADJOM01. The sequence continues at coordinate 14,699 of JBGAPX010000056.1, read as the reverse complement.
AGCGCCACGTGACGTTCTACGGGATGGAGGAGTTCACCGTGCGGGAGCCGGGGGGAGCACTGGTCACCTTCGCCATGCCCAAGGCGGCGGAATAGTCAGCGCGAGGGACGGGGCTCGGGGGCCACCAGGCGGGCCGCGCTCCAGCCCAGCAGCCCTGCGAAGAGCAGCGTGAGGGCCACCAGCGCCGGTCCCGGCAGGTGGGCCAGCGCGCCGAGGCGGGTGAGTAACCGGCCAAGCGGCGCGGCCGGCAGCGCCAGGAAGAGCACACCCCACGCGAGGGCTGCCCCCAGGCCCGCGAGCAGCGGCCGACCACCGCGCCAGCCGTAGGCGGCCCCGATGACGGGGAGCACCCACCAGCCCCCGAGCCAGGTGCCCACCGCCCCAAGGAGCGCGACCACCAGAAGCTGCAGGGCGGCGCGCGCCATCAATCGTTACCCACGACGTCGAAGCGGAGGCGGGCGCCCCGGCCCGCCACCTGGCTCACGGTGGCCGGCACCCGCAGGGTATCCAGCTGCCCCTCGCTCCACTGCCCGATCCGGTCATCATACCGGGCACTGGCCGGGTTGCCCGACTGCCCGCCGGGGTAGGTGCCCCAGGCGCGAACCTGCGGCCCCAGCTCCACCACCATCCGCCAGCTGGCCCCGAAGTTCCCCGAGCCGCTGAGGGGACTGAGCGTCGACTGCCCGCCCTGGACCGGGATGCCCGGCGCCGAGAGCGCCGGCAGGTACAGGACGTGGTTGATCCGCGCCTGCCGAACCCGGTCCCAGCGCCAGCCGTCACCCTCGGGATTGCCGTAGCGGTCGCTGACCTCGTGCAGGGCGGCGGCCATGGCGTCGGCGATGATGTGATCACGCTGCTCCACGACCGTCGGCGTGCGGTGGTCGTCCCACCAGACGCTGGTCGAGTCGCGCAGCAGGCTGAGCATCACCGCGGTGCCGGGGTTCGAGACTTCACCGCGCCCGCGCGCGGGTTCGAGCTCGTCCCACAGGCGCTCGGCCACCTCGCGCAGCACGGTTTCGTAGAGCACGGCGCGGGTGTTCTCGCGGGTGTACCGGCGGTCCCATTCCTTGAGGAGCCGGGCGGCCAGTGCCACGGAGTCGCGCCCCGGGTTGCGGGCGGCCGCGGCCAGGAAGGCCGGCACGAAGAGGTCTGCCGCGGCGCTGCCCGGGTCGGTCTGGTACCGACGCATGGCATCCGGGGTCACGGCGCTGTCGGCGCGGAGCAGCGCATTGATGCGCAGCGCGCGCCAGGGCGAGTACCAGTCCTCACCCAGGTAGCGCGGGTCGACCCGCGGATCGACCGGCTGCTGGTTGGCCGAGGCGAGGAATCCCTGCGCCGGCGCGATGGCCTGCGGCATCTCGCCGACCGACCATTCGCCGGTCCAGTCGCTGGCGCTGGTGTCGCCGGGCAGGACCAGGTCGCCGCGGTCGCCGGGCCGGAGGGGGAAGCGCCCCGTGGAGCGGATGGCAATGGTCCCGCCGCGGTCCGCCACGAGCATGTTCTGCGCGGGGGCGCGGTAGCCGGCCATGGAATCGAGCCAGGCGCGCGCGTCGGCCGCGCGCGCCGCGCGCCCGAAGATCCCCGCGTCTCCCCCGCCCTCGAGCACCGTCCATCGGAGCGACTGCCAGCCGTTCGCGGTCCGGGTCAGCGGTCCGCGGTGAGTGTAACGCACCGTGTCGGTGCCGAGCAGCGCGCCACTCCGGTCACGATACTCCTCCGTGGCCGCCCGCAGCGCCCGCCAGGCGCCGTCCACCCGGTACCGCGTCGGCGCCATGGAATCGTCCACCACCTCGGCGTAGCGGTCGAGCACGTCGGCTTCGGTGTTGGTGAAGGTCCAGGCCAGGGCGCGGGTGAAGCCGATCACGATGCCGGTGGCGCCGGGAATCGTCACGCCGTACACGTCGAGGGAGTCCGGCACCACCAGGTGGGCCTCGTACCAGATCGACGGCAGGGTGAGCTCCAGGTGCGGGTCGCCGGCGAGCAGCGCGTTGCCGTCAGCGCTGCGCGCCGGGGCCACCGCCCAGTTGTTGGAGCCGAGCGCGTCAGGCTCGAGGCCGTCCGGCCGGGGTCGCATGGATGCCAGCAGGGGGGGCCGCGCCGGGGCGCGCGCGGTGCTGGGCAGCCCGGGCGGCGGCAAGGCGGGCAGGTCGAACCGCGGTGCCCCCGAGCCGTTGGGCTGGATCGGCTCCTGGATGGGGTTCTCGCGGGGGTAGAGGGCGTCGGCGGCGGCATCGCCCACCAGCGCGGCGGCGCGGGCGCGCGTGTCCTCGAGGTCGCTGTAGGCGAGGGTCCAGCCCATCCGCGCCAGGAGATAATAGGAGTCCACCGGCTCCCAGGGCGCCGGGCGACGGTCGAGCAGGTGGTACTCGAGCGGAATCTCGCGAGCGCTGAGCGCCCTGATCCGCGCGTTCACCCCGTCGCTGAACGCCTCGAGCAGCCGGCGGTCACGGGACTGCGGGGGCAGCGCCTCGTAGCGCGCCCGGGCGGCATCGGGGAGCCCGAGACCGCGACTCTCGCGGTCCACCGCCAGCGCCGCTGCGCCCACCAGCTCGGTCAGGCGGCCCGCGCCGGCACGCCACTGAAGCTCGAGCTGGAACAGCCGGTCGCGCGCCACGACGTAGCCGAGGGCGCGGATCGCGTCGAGTTCGTTGCGGGCAAAAATGTGGGGCACCGCGCGGTCGTCGAACGCGACCTGCACCGGCGCCGTGAGTCCGGGCATCCGGACCAGGGCGCTGTCTGGGGGGTTCGCGCTGCCGGCGACGCTCCAGATGCCGTGCACCGGATCGAGCAGCGGGCCGAGGCGTGGCGCCGGGCCGGGCCGGATCAGGCTCACACCGGTGAGGGCGAGCAGCGTGATGCCGGCGACCCAGCGGCCGGCCGTCACGGATGGAAGCGCGACTTGAGGAGGCGGCCCCAGGCCCAGCTCATGGGCTCGACGGTCGTGGCGGGCCCGGCCGAATCAACGATCGGGTGGCCCTCATTCACCCACCGGAACAGCCCCCCTTCAAGCGAGGAGAGCCGGGTGAACTCAGCCTGGCTCATGCCCACCACCATCGCCGCGCTCACGACCCCGGGGCCATCGTAAACCACGATGGGCTGGTCGCGCGGGACATGCGCGAGGGGCGCGAGGTCGGGCTGGGCGGGATCGATGTTCACCGCGCCCTGGATGTGGCTGCGGGCAAAGGCCGCCGTGGGCCGGGCATCGACCAGGAGCGGGGGCGGACGGTTGGGGTCCTGGGTCCACTGGACCAGTTCCGTGGGCGAGACCTGGCGGACCTCGCGGAACTTGAGCCGCACCGCCTGCCGGAGCGCGAGGCTGCCGAGCGGGCTGCCGTCCCAGGCCACCCCGCCCACCACGGCGAGCAGCAGCAGCAGGGCGACAATCGTCTTCCGGGTGAAGCGCCTGCGGGGAGTCTTGGCGTTGGCCATGGGGTCAGGATGCCAGCCCGCCCGGCCGATGTCAACGCCGGATGAAGAGTTCTTCCCGCAATCCGGCTGGAGCCACCCCCCGGCGGTCGCTACCTTTCCCGCGGCCATGCTGACCCTCCTGCTCAACGCCGACCTGCATGCCCCGGAAGCCCTGGGCCGCCGGCACCTGCTGCTGGGCGGCGGGCGGATCCTGTGGATCGGCGGCGATCGGCCGATGCTGGATGGGAGCCTGGGCGTCGTGGTCCGCGACCTGCAGGGACGGCGGGTGATTCCCGGGCTTATCGACGGCCACGTCCACCTGACGGGCGGCGGGGGCGAGGCGGGGTACGAGACGCGCGTGCCGCCTGTCCCGCTCACCCGCTTCACGACCGCCGGAATCACCTCGGTGGTCGGCGTGCTGGGCACCGATGACGTGACCCGCACCCCCGGAAGCCTGGTGGCCACCGCCCGCGGGCTCGAGGCCGAGGGTCTCTCCGCCTGGTGTCACACCGGGGGGTACCACTATCCCCCCGTGACGGTGACGGGTTCGGTGCGGGGGGACATCGTCCACCTGGACCGGGTGATCGGGGTGGGCGAGATCGCGATCAGCGACCACCGCTCCAGCCAGCTCACCCTGGAGGAACTGGTCAAGCTGGCCGGCGAGGCCCACGTGGGCGGGATGATGACCGGCAAGGCCGGGATCGTGCACCTGCACGTGGGGGATGGCCCACGGGGGCTCGCCCTCATCGGGCAGGCCCTCGGCACCGCCGAGATTCCCGCCCGGGTGTACAACCCGACCCACGTGAACCGGCGGCGGGCGCTGTTCACCGAGGCCTGCGCCATGGTGGACCGCGGGCTGACGATCGACGTGACCGCGTTTCCGGTGGCGGATGGCGAGGACGCCTGGTCCGCCGCCGAGGCGGTGGACCGCTACCTGGCCGCGGGCCTGCCGCCGGAGCGGATCACGGTGAGTTCGGACGGCGGCGGCTGCCTGCCGGTCTTCGACGCCGAGGGCCGGGTCTCGGCGATGGACGTGGGACGCCCCGGCGCGCTGGCCGACACGCTGCGGGAGCTGGTGGCGCGCGGGCGGCCGCTCGCCGCTGCGCTGCCCCCGTTCACCAGCAACGTGGCGCGGCTGCTGCGGCTGCCGGGCAAGGGACGGCTGGACGTGGGTGCGGACGCCGACCTGGTGGTGCTCGACGCCCGGGGCGGCGTGACCGACGTGATGGCGCGGGGCCGCTGGCAGGTGGTGGACGGGACGCCGGTGGCGCGCGGAACCTTCGAAGGAGCAGAGGCATGAGTCCCTCACGCCCCAACGGCGACGAGCCGCGCGGGTACATCATCCCGATCGGCGGCGCGGAGGAGAAGATCCACGATCCCGCGATCCTCAAGCGCTTCGCCAAGCTGTGCGGCGGGCGGGAGGCGCGGATCGCGATCATCCCGACGGCATCGCTGGCCTCGGACACCGGCCGGCGCTACGAGGCGCTCTTCGACGACCTCGGCGTCCGCTCCGCGGTGGCCCTGCCGCTGGAGAGCCGTGCCGACTGCGAGGCGCCCGGCCCGCTGGAGGAACTGGAGCGTGCCACGGGCGTGTTCCTCACCGGCGGCAACCAGCTCCGGCTGGCCACCCACCTCGGGGGCACGCCGATCGCCAAGGCGATCCGCATCCTCAACGCCCGCGGGGTGCACGTGGCGGGCACCTCGGCCGGCGCGGCCTTCCTGTCCGAGCACATGATTGCCTTCGGCGAGGAGGGGGCGAGCCCCCGCGCCGGGAGCGTCACGCTCTCGCCCGGGCTGGGCCTGACCAACCGGGTCGTGATCGACCAGCACTTCCGGCAGCGGGACCGCCTGGGCCGGCTGCTCACGGCGCTGGCCTACAACCCCTTCGCCGTGGGGCTCGGACTGGACGAGGATACGGCCGCCTTCATCGGGCCCGACGAAATTGTCGAAGTCATGGGCTCGGGCGGGGTGACGGTCGTGGACCCGTCCGAGATCGAGTTCTCCTCGATGGACCAGGCCAGCCGGGACGAGCCGGTCTGCCTGCTGGGCGTCCGGCTGCACATCCTGGTCCGGGGCGCCACGTTCAATCTTCATACCCGGGTGGCCTCGCCCGGGAGCGTCGCGACCGTGAAGGGCTAGCCGGCCCTTCCGCGCGTCCCCTTCGCGCGGTAGCCTATCGCTACGGTGTTCTCGGCCCGCGGACCCCCGCGGGCTTTCCGTCGCCCGTCGGCCCGCCGCGAGTCCCACGATGCGCATCGCAGACCGCTCCGTCTACATCGGTCCCAGCCTGTACGCCCACTTTCCCGTGATCCGCCTCGAGGTGGATCTCGGGGCGCTCGAGGCCTGGCCCACCGCCCGCCTGGGCGCGCCCTTCATCGACGCGCTCTTCCAGGCGCTGCCCGGGCTCGCGGAGCACGGCTGCTCCTACGGCGAGCCCGGCGGGTTCCTGCGTCGCTGCCGCGAGGACGAGGGCACCTGGCTCGGGCACGTGCTGGAGCACGTCGTGATCGAGCTGCAGCAGGCCAGCGGCCGGCAGGTGACCTTCGGCAAGACCCGCTCGCTGGACCAGCCGGGATGGTACCAGGTGGTATTCCAGTACGAGGAGGAGACGGTCGGCCTCGAGGCAGCGAACCTCGGCCTCACGCTGCTGCAGTCGCTGCTGCCGCCGGAGCTCCGGGACCCGGGCGCGGTGCCCGAGGGCTTCGACTTCACGCGGGCGCGCGAGAGCTTCATCCGCTTCGCGCAGCGCCGCGACCTCGGACCGAGCACCGCGTCGCTGGTGCGGGTGGCGCAGGACCGCGGCATCCCGTGGATCCGGCTCAACGAGTACAGCCTGGTGCAGTTCGGGCACGGCCGGTGGCAGCAGCGGATCCAGGCCACCGTCACGAGCCACACGCCGCACATCGCCGTGGAGCTCGCGTCCGACAAGGAGGAGACCAACCGGATCCTGGCCACGCTGGGCCTGCCGGTGCCCCGACAGCGGCTGGTGCAGTCGGAGGGCGAGGCGGTCCGCGCGGCGCGCGACATCGGCTACCCGGTGGTGCTCAAGCCGTACAACGGCAACCATGGGCGCGGGGTGTCGATCCACCTGACCGACGACGCGCAGGTGCAGGTGGCGTTCGGCGTGGCGCAGCAGCACAGCCGCAGCGTGATCGTGGAGACCTACCTGACCGGCGACGATCACCGGATGCTGGTGGTGAACGGGCGGCTGGTGGCGGTGGCCAAGCGGGTGCCGGGGCACGTGGTGGGCGACGGGACCCACAGCATCGAGCAGCTGGTGGAGCTGGTGAACGCCGACCCGCGCCGCGGGGTGGGGCACGAGAAGGTCCTCACCCGCCTCGAGTTCGACCACCAGGCCGAGACCCTGCTGGCCAAGCGGGGCTACACCCGCGCCACCGTCCCGCCGGCGGGCGAGGTGGTGTACCTCCGCAGCACCGGCAACCTCTCGACCGGCGGCACCGCCATCGACGTCACCGACCTGGTGCACCCCGACAACGAGGAAATGGCGGTGCGCGCCGTGAAGGCGATCGGCCTCGACGTGGGCGGGGTGGACTTCCTGAGCCCCGACATCGCGGTGAGCTACAAGGAGAACGGCGCCGGCATCTGCGAGATCAACGCGGCCCCGGGCTTCCGCATGCACGTGGCCCCGAGCGAGGGGAAGCCGCGCGACGTGGCGGGGGCGGTGATCGACATGCTCTTCCCGGCGGGCGCGCCCTCGCGCATCCCCATCGCGGCGGTCACGGGCACCAACGGCAAGACGACCACCGCGCGCATGCTGGCGCACATCCACAAGCTCTCCGGCAAGTGCGTCGGGCTCACCACCACCGACGGCGTCTACATCGACGGGCAATGCACCGTGAAGGGCGACATGACCGGCCCGGTGGCCACCCGCATGGTGCTCAAGGACCCGCACGTGGAGGTGGCGGTGCTGGAGGTGGCGCGCGGCGGCCTGCTCCGCGCCGGCATGGGCACCCGGTTCATCGACGTGGGCGCCGTGCTCAACGTCCAGTCGGACCACCTGGGCCTCAAGGGCATCGACACCCTGGAGCAGCTGGCCGCGGTCAAGCGGATCCCGGTCGAGGTGGCGCAGGACACCGCGGTGCTCAACGCCGACGACCCGCTGGTGCTCCGCATGGCCGATTACACCGACGCGAAGAACCTCTGCTACGTCACCATGCACCCCTCCCACCCGCTGGTGCGGGAGCACATCCGCGCCGGCGGGCGCGCCGCCTGCCTGGAGACCGGCATCAACGGCCAGATGATCACGCTCTACGACCGGGGCACCCACATCCCGCTGCTGTGGAGCCACCTGATCCCGGCCACCCTCGAGGGCAAGGCCACCCACAACGTCCAGAACGCGATGTTCGCCGCGGCGATGGCGTTCAGCATGGGGGTGAAGCTGGAGGACATCCGGCACGGGCTGCGCACCTTCGACACCACCTTCTTCCAGGCGCCGGGCCGGATGAACGTCTACGATGACCATCCCTTCAAGGTCATCCTCGACTACGGCCACAACCCGTCCGCGGTCGAGGCGATGGTCACGCTCGTGGAACGGCTGGAGCCGCCGGGCCGGCGCCTGGTCGTGGTGGCCGCCCCCGGCGACCGCCGTGACGAGGACATCCGAGAGATCGGCCGGATCTGCGCCGGGCACTTCGACCACTACATCTGCCGCCGCGACGACCGTACCCGCGGCCGCGGCCCCGACGAGATCCCGGCCCTGCTCCGCGACGCGCTGCTCGCCAACGGGGTGCCCGCGGGCCAGGTCGAGTGCATCCCGGAGGAGACCAACGCCATCGAGGCCGCGCTCCGCTGGGGCCAGCCCGGCGACGTGCTGCTCATCTTCGTTGACCAGATCACCCGCAGCTGGAAGCAGGTGATCCAGTTCAAGCCCGACGCCGGCCCCCGCCCCGAGCCGAGCCGGCCGGCCTATGTCGAGGCGCCGCCCCTGGCCGAGCCGGTGCTCCTGGACAGCGACCAGGTGGTGCGCGACGCCCGCGGCGTCCGGCTGGCGCGCGAGGAGCGGGACGACTGAGGCGCCCGTGACGCCGCCCCCCACCCCCACCGGCGCGCCGGTGATCACCCTCGCCGACTCGCGCCGCGTCCCCGGGCCCGGCCTCCTCTGGGACCTCCCCGGCGCCGTGGCGGAGGTTGGCTGCCCGGAGGAGCTGCTCGATGCCTTCCTCTCCGCCTGGCGGGAGGCCGCGCGACGCATGCTCGACCGCCTCGGCTGGACCGGTGAGCGGCTGACGGCGCGCCGGTTTGCCCACGGCGCCAGCCTGGCCGTGAGTGCGCCGATCGACCTCCTGTTCACGGCCACCGAGATCAACGAGTGGGCCATCGCCGCCGCCGCGGAACAGGTGGGGGGGCCGCCCGCGCCCCTCGAGGCGGTGGCGGCAGTCGACCTGCGGGAGCGGATGCGCGCCGAGGCCCGCCCCGCCCTGCTCGCCCTCTACCAGGCGGCCACCGCCCGCGGCCTCACCTGCCTCCACGATCCCGACGAGGTCTCCGTCGGCGGCGGCACCGGCTCCCGTACCTGGGCCGTCGGCGCGCTCCCCGCCCCGGAGCAGGTGGACTGGGCACGCATCCACGACGTGCCCGTGGTCCTCGTCACCGGCTCCAACGGCAAGACCACGACCGTCCGGCTGCTCACCGCCATCGCCACCGCCGCCGGGCGCCTGACCGGCATGAGCTGCACCGACACGGTGACCATCGGGGGCGAGGTGATGGACCGCGGCGACTGGGCCGGCCCCGCCGGCGCGCGCTTCGTGCTGCGCGACCGCCGGGTGGAATTCGCCGTGCTGGAGACGGCGCGGGGCGGCATCCTCCGCCGCGGACTCGCCGCCACCCGGGCCGTGGCGGCCATGGTCACCAACATCGCCGAGGACCACGTGGGCGAATGGGGTGTCGGCGACTTGCGCACCCTCGCCGAGACCAAGCTGGTCGTGGGACGCGCCGTGCTGCCGGGCGGCCGCCTGGTGCTCAACGCCGACGACCCGGAGCTCGTGGCCGCCGCCCCGCTCACCCGGGCGCCGATCCTGTGGACGTCGCTCGACCCGGCCTCGCCGGTCGTCACCGCGCACCGCGCCGCCGGAGGGGACGCCTGCTGGGTCGAGGACGGGACGGTGCTGCTGGCGCGGGAGGGCGTGCACACCGCGGTGCTGCCGGTGGCGGAGGTGCCGATCACTATCGGAGGCGCGGCGCGGCACAACGTGTACAACACGCTCGGCGCCGTGGCGCTCGCCGCCGTCGCCGGCCTGCCCCTGGAGGCGATCCGCGCGGGCCTGCGCGGATTCCACGGCACCAGCCACGACAACCCGGGGCGCCTGAACCTCTACCGGATGGGGAGCACTACCGTCATCGTGGACTTCGCCCACAACCCGCACGGCATGGATGCGCTGGTCGAGCTGGCGCGCGCCCTGCCCGCGGCCCGGCGGCTGGTGGTGCTGGGCCAGGCCGGCGACCGCGACGACGAGGCCATCCGCCAACTGGCCCGCAGTGCCTGGGCGCTGCGTCCGGACCGGGTGCTGCTCAAGGAGATGGAGCACTACCTTCGGGGCCGGCAGCCGGGTGAGGCGAGCGACCTGCTCGCGGCGGAGCTGCACGCGCTCGGCGCCGATCCCGCGAGCATCGAACGCCACCCCACCGAGCTGCAGGCAGTGCGCGCCGCGCTTGAGTGGGCCCGTCCAGGCGACCTGCTGGTGCTCCCCACCCACGCCGAGCGCGGCCGGGTGATCGCCCTGCTGGAGCGCCTCTATCGCGAGGCGTGGCAGCCGGGCACGCCGCTGCCCGCCTAGCTCCCCGGAACGTCAAAGGCCGGGATCCGAGGATCCCGGCCTTCGCGGCGTACCTTGCGCGCGGTGCCTAGCGGCGGCCGCGGCCACCCTTGTTGTCGCGATCATCGAGCTTGCGGGTCTTGGCCAGCTCTTCCGCCTGCTTGGCGGCCAGCCGGATCATCCGCTCCGGGCTCTCCGCCTTCATGATCTGGCGCGGCGCGCCCGCGGTGAAGACCGGCTTGCCGTCCTGCACCTCGACGGTGAGCGGACGGCCCGTGGTGAGCTCGAAGCAGCCGAGGATCTCCTCGCCCGCGCCCTGCGCGGCCTTCACCCGCTCCCCGAGGGCCTCGCGGCCGGCGAGCCCCTCGAGCGTCACGGGCGGCGTGCCGAACGGCGTGATGGGCCGGACCAGGAACGCCACCTTGGCGCCGGTCACCGAGGGCGCGATGCGCACTTCCTTCCCCCCCACCTCCCGGGCCCAGCGGGTCGCTTCACGCTCGGCGGGGGACGGCGTCGCCCCCTTGGCCACGGCCCCGACCTTGGCCGCGCTGCCCGCCTTCTGCTTTTCCTGGTTCCGCTTGAGCGCCTTCAGGTACTCCGGCTCGTCTGACACGGCTCGTTCTCCGACTGACGGTCTGTGCTTGGGGAGGGGCAAGATAAACCCCGATGCAGCATGGGGGAACGGGGGGGCTGCCGGCTACTCGCGGCGGGGTCGCAGGGGCGTCCCAGGCGGGTACACCTCGCACTTGGCGGCCTGGTCGCTGTGGAGCAGGCAGAAGGCACCCTGTTGCCCCCAGCGAGCGACCCACGCCGACATCACCGAGCGGTCGGAGGGGCTGAAGAAGCCGGACGGGCGGTCGTCATCGGTCGAGCGGATGTGGGTGTGGACGGTCCCGATCCACTCCGGCGGCCCGCACCGCTCGATCGACACCTGCGCTTCCGCCGTCAGGCTGTCGGCCTGCGTCACCTCGAGCGGGAGGATCTCCGTGACGTGGACGGTGTCTCCCTCGAGCCACCCGCCCAGGCAGGCCACGTACTCGCGGCGGCCGGCCAGGCTGGCGTCCCACAGGTCGGCGAATCCGTTCTTCGCCGCCTGCGCCAGCGACCAGACGGGCTGGGCCTGGCCCGTGAGCGGGCCGGCGCACAGCCCGAGGAGGAGCCCGAGACCGCGCAGGCGCACGATCACCGCTTGGTGACCATCACCCAGAGGGCGTAGAACAGCAGCGCCGTCGACGCCCAGCCCACCACCGACCAGCGCCGGAACAGCCGGCGGATCACCGCGGGGTCGTCGCTCCGCTCGAGCCGCACCTGGTCGGGCAGCAGCACCGCCAGCCAGGAGAGCGTGCTGAGGGAGAGCGCCACGATGCCCTTGAGCAGCCACGGCGTCGCGAGCACCGGGTAGTCCATGCGGAGGATCATCCACACACCGCTGACCGTGAGCGCGGCCCCGCCGCCGGCGGTGAAGGCCAGGTCTGTCCACAGGATGGCCCGGGCAATGGGCCGGAAGGGGACCGTGCCGTCGCACCAGTGCCGGTAGAGGTAGTAGGACCACACGCCGGTCACGGTCACGTTGCCGAGCAGCAGCACCGCGCCGACCAGATGCAGCGACTTGATGACGAGATAGTCGACCATAGCGGGGCTCGATGGGTCCGCGGAACGGGCGCGGGCGTCCGGTGGCACGCAAGGTAGACCCGGCGGGTGGGGACCGGCCAGAGGGAGGCCGGCCTCAGGCCGGCGTGCCGTCCAGCAACGGCGCGCGCGGCCCGCGGGCCAGCATGGCACGGCCCAGGATCACCAGCTTCCGGGTGAACGGTACCCGTGCCCGGGCGCGGAACACGTCGCCGTCCATCCGCTCGATCTCGTCGAGGATGCCGGCGTAGGTGCGCTGCATCAGGCGAACGGTCAGGCGCGACCCATCGTCCGGGAAGCGGTCGATGGCCGGGTCGGCCGCCTCGAAGTACTCCCGCGCCCGGCAGATCTGGAAGGCGATGTAGACCCGGAGCCGCGGCGACATCCGCCGTCGCTCGAGGTCCGCGCGCGAGATCCCCCAGGCCGCCAGTTCGGTGGCCGGGAAGTAGAGCCGGCCCCGGTCGAGGTCCTCCCGGACGTCCCGCAGGATGTTGGTGAGCTGCATGGCGAGACCCAGCTGCAGCCCCGCGGCCTCCTCCCCCGGCCTGGCGCCAAGGATCGGCGCCACCAGCAGCCCCACGCCACCGGCCACCTGGCGGCAGTACTGCTCCAGGGCTGGGAAGTCGGGCATGGCCACCGGATCGAGGTCCTTGGCCACGCCTTCCAGCAGCTCCAGGAGCGGGTCGAGCGGCACGGGATAGCGCCGCAGGGTGTCGTGGAGGGCCAGCCAGCGTGGATCGGCCGGCGGGGTGCCCGCGTGCATGGCGCGCACCTCCCCGGCCAGCGCGGTGAGCTCGGCGCGGACCTCCGCCGCCGGGCGGTCGCCGCGATCGTCGACCAGGTTGTCGGCATGGCGGCAATAGGCGTAGAGCGCACAGACCGCGCGTCGCTTGGCCGCGGGCAGGAACCGGCTGGCGAAGTGAAAGCTCCGGGCCCAGGCGGCCGTGAGCGCCTCCGCCGCGGCGTAGCTCCGTTCCAGCGGATCGAGGATCATCGTGCGGCGCCCCGTGCGCTCACGCCAGCGCCATCCGCATGGGCGCCGGCGCGGCGCCCGGTGCGGGAATGGCGGCCGCGCCGACCTTGAGCCCGGCGCGCCGCAGCCGGGCGCCATTGACCTCTGCCCCGGCGCCGCCCAGCACCATCCGGGTGCCGGGTGGGAGCAGGCGCGGCAGCCGGCGCAGTTCGACCAGCCGGGCGAGGACGTTCGCGGGATCGGCGGCGGAGACCGCCACGACCGCGGGCACGACGGTCCAGGCCGCGTCGGTCAGGTCCTTGAGCGGCAGGTCGGCGCCGAGGTACTGCACGCGCCAGCCCGCCTGCCGCAACTCGACCAGGGTCACCAGGAAGCCCCACTCGTGATGCTCGCCCGGCATGCAGGCGGCCAGCAGCACGGGGCCGGTGGCCGGGCCGCTGGTCAGCGCCTGCTTGAGCTGCTGCACCACGACCTCGCTCGCGAGGTGCTCCGCCGCCACGTTGAGCTTGCCCAGGGCCCAGAGGTCGCCGATCACCTCGCCGAGAGGGAGGATGATCTCCCGCCCGAAGCGCGGTCCGCCCAGGCGCTGGCGCTGCTCCTGCAGGAGAAGGGTCAGCTGGTCCCGATCCAGGCGGCGGATGGCCTCCAGCATGAGCGACAGCGGCGACCCGTCGATGGCCCGACCCTCGGCGCGCGCGATGACGGTCTCGCGCGCCTCGCGGACCAGGTCCCCGATGCGCTCGCCGGCCGCGCACAACCGGCCGAAGGCGCGCAGCAGCGCCACCTGCTCGCTGGTGTAGACCCGGTAGCGATTGGGAAGCCGGCGCGGCCGCACCACTTCATACCGGCGTTCCCACGCGCGGAGCCGCGCGGTCTGCAGCCCGGTGAGCTCGGCGACCTCGTGGATTTCGTAGGTGCGGTTGGGGGCGATCGTGGTCATGGTCCCGGGGCGGAATATTGTCCAATGTTTCGACGAAAATCATTGAACAAGTATACCTCCCCCTCACACGCTCCCGCCAGCACCCGCTATGTTTGGCCGTCCTTACCGGAGCCCAGTCCTGAGCACCCCCGCGACCCGGACCCGCACGGCCCCGGCGGCCGCCTCGTCCGACGCCACCTGGCAGGTCATCAATTCCCTCCGCGTCCTCGCCATGGACGCCGTGGAACAGTCCCAGTCCGGCCACCCCGGCACGCCGATGGCCCTGGCCCCGGCGGCGATCGTCCTCTGGGAGCAGTTCCTCAAGTTCGATCCCGCCGCGCCGGACTGGCCCGACCGCGACCGCTTCGTGCTCTCGTGCGGGCACGCCTCGATGCTCATCTACGGGCTGCTGCACCTGAGCGGGTACGACCTCACGCTCGAGGACCTGCGCCGGTTCCGGCAGTGGGGCTCGAAGACGCCGGGGCACCCGGAGCGCGGCCACACCGTGGGGGTGGAGACCACGACCGGCCCGCTGGGGCAGGGCGTGGGCAACGCGGTGGGGATGGCGATCGCGGAGCGGGTGCTGCGCGAGCGCTTCAACCGCCCGGGGCACGAGGTAATCGACCACCGGGTGTGGGGCTTCGTGAGTGACGGCGACCTCATGGAGGGCGTGGCGAGCGAGGCCGCCTCGCTCGCCGGGCACCTGGGCCTGGGCCGGCTCACCCTGATCTTCGACGACAACCACATCACCATCGACGGCGACACCGCGCTCAGCTTCACCGAGGACGTGGGGCGCCGGTTCGAGGCGTACGGCTGGCACGTGCTGCGGGTGGACGACGGCAACGACCTGGCGGCGATCGCCGCGGCGCTCACCGCCGCCCGCGCGGAGGCGGCGAAGCCGACGCTGGTGGTCCTCCGGACGAAGATCGGCGACCCCGCGCCCACCAAGGGCAACACCTCCGCCGCCCACGGTGCGCCGCTCGGCAAGGACGAGGTG
>JBGAPX010000055.1:0-22942 GCA_044221045.1 Gemmatimonadales bacterium | reverse complement strand
CGCCGTCTCCGCCACGCTGCCGAAGGTCAGGTAGAGCAGCAGCGCGATCAGCCCCAGGGTCAGCGGCACCACGACCTGCAGCCGCCCCTGCACCCGCTCCAGCGCCTCGTACTGCCCGCTCCACTCCAGCCGATATCCCGGCGGCAGCGTCACCTCCCGCGCCACGACGCCTTTCGCCTCCGCCACGTACCCGCCGATGTCCCGGCCCCGCACGTCAATGGACACCAGGTCGTTGAGCTGGCCGTTCTCGCTCCGGATCATCGGCGCCCCCGGCGCATACCCGATCCGCGCCACCTGCGCCAGGGGCACCTGCACCCCCTCCCGCCCGCTCACCAGCAGCCGCCCGATCGCCGCCGGGCCCTCCCGGAAATCCCGGGCGTACCGCACCTGCACCGGGTACCGTTCCCGGCCCTCGACGGTGGTCGTGACCTGGTCGCCGCCCAGCGCCAGCGCCAGCGTCTGCTGCACGTCCCCGCTGGTCAGCCCGAACCGGCCCAGTGCCTCCGCCTCCGGCTGGATATCGAGGTAGCGTCCCCCGAAGGACCGCTCGGCGTAGATGCTGGCCGTCCCCGCCAGCGGCGCCAGCGCCGCCTCGATCTCGCCCCCCAGCCGCTGGATGACCTCCAGGTCGGGGCCGTAAATCTTGACCCCGAGGCTGGTGCGGATCCCGGTCGAGAGCATGTCGGTGCGGTTCTTGATCGGCATGGTCCAGGTGTTGATGGCCCCGGTGATCCGGAGCCGACGGTCCATCTCCGCCACCAGCCGCTCCTGCGTCATCCCGGGACGCCACTCGGAAACCGGCCGCAGGTTGACCGTGGTCTCGACCATC
This sequence comes from Gemmatimonadales bacterium, assembly GCA_044221045.1. Lineage (GTDB taxonomy): Bacteria > Gemmatimonadota > Gemmatimonadetes > Gemmatimonadales > GWC2-71-9 > JADJOM01. Next base: position 22,113 of record JBGAPX010000055.1, on the reverse strand, counting down.
GAGATCGGTGCCCAGTCGGTGGCGCTGTTGGCGCGCCCAGCCTTGCCCCAGACCGACGCGACCTCGGGAAAGGTCATCAGAATGCTGTCCTGCACCCGCAGCAGCCGGCGCTGCTGGGTCAGGGACACGCTCGGGAGGGTGTTCGGCATGTACATCAGGCTCCCCTCGTTCAGCGCCGGCATGAACTCGCTGCCCAGCCGTCCGAGCGGGAGCAGGGTCAGCGCCAGCAGCACCGCCGCCCCCGCCAGCACCACCGGCCGCCGGCGCAGCGCCCAGCGCAGCACCGGGCGGTAGGCCGCCGCCGCCCAGCGATTGATGGGATTGGCCTGCTCCGGCCGGATCGGTCCGTGCACGAAGAACCCCATGAGCACCGGCACCAGGGTCACCGAGAGCAGCGCCGCGGCTGCCATCGCGAAGGTCTTCGTCAGCGCCAGCGGCCGGAACAGCCGCCCCTCCTGGTCCTCCAGGGTGAACACCGGCAGGAACGAGAGGGTGATGATCAGCAGCGACATGAACAGCGCCGGCCCCACCTCGCGCGACGCCGCCAGCACCCGATCCCAGTGCGGCCGGTCCGGCTCGTGTTCGATGTGCTTGTGCAGGTTCTCGATCATGACGATCGCCGCGTCGATCATCGCCCCGATCGCGATCGCGATGCCGCCCAGCGACATGATATTGGCGTTGACCCCCATCCAGCGGATCCCCGCCAGCGCCGCCAGGATCCCCAGCGGCAGGGTCACGACGGCCACCAGGGCGCTCCGCAGGTGCAGCAGGAACACCGCGCAGACCAGCGCGACGACCACCGATTCCTCCACCAGCGTGCGCAGCAGCGTCGCGAGGGAGCGCCGGATCAGGTCGGTGCGATCGTAGGTGGGGACCACCCGCACGCCGGCGGGCAGCGAGGGCTCCAACTCGGCCAGGCGCGCCTTGACCCGCGCCACGACGTCGAGTGCGTTGGCCCCGATGCGCATGACCACCACGCCACCCACCGCCTCCCCCGTCCCATTCCGTTCCGCGATGCCCACCCGGAGATCCGCGCCCACCGTCACCTCGGCGACATCCCCCACCCGGAGCGGGCGGCCGCCGGGGCCGGCACGGAGCGCGATCCCGGCGATATCCTCGACCCCGCGCAGGTAGCCGAGACCCCGGACGGCGTAGTCACTCCCCGCCACCTCGACGGTGCGGGCGCCGACGTCCTGGTTCGCGCCCCGGACCGCCTCCATGATCTGCGGCGCCGTCACTCCGAAGGCCTGCAGCCGGTTGGGATCCAGCAGCACCTGGTACTGGCGCACCATGCCGCCGATGCTCGCCACCTCCGCCACCCCGGGCAGCCCCTGCAGCGCGTACCGCAACTGGAAGTCCTGGAGGGTCCGCAGCTCCGCCGGCGAGTAGCCGTCCCCCTCCACCGCGTACTGGAACACCCAGCCCACGCCGGTCGCGTCGGGCCCCAGCTCGGTCCTGGCGCCCGCGGGCAGCCGGGACTGGACCGCGCCCAGCCGTTCCAGCACCCGGGAACGCGCCCAGTACAAGTCCGTGCCTTCCTCGAAGATCACGTACACGAACGCGGTGCTGAACATGGACTGCCCCCGCACCACCTTCACCTTCGGGACCCCGAGCAGCGCCGTCACCAGGGGGTAGGTGACCTGGTGCTCCACCACCTGCGGCGCCTGACCGGGGTAGTCGGTGTAGACGATCACCTGCACGTCGGAGAGGTCGGGTATCGCGTCCACCGGCATCGAGCGCACGTGCAGCACCCCCGCCAGCAGCAGGGCGAGGGCCGCGACGGCAATCAGCCCCCGGCGGGACAGCGACCAGGCGATCAGCCCGGCGATCACGGCGCCCCCCCGGTATCGGTGGCCCCGGCGGCGCCCATTCCCCCCATCTCGAGCCCCATCCCCATCTGCAGCATCAGTCCCTGCATCGCCGCCGCCAGGTTGGTCTCGGAGTCGAGCAGGTAGGTGGCCGAGGCCACCACTTCATCCCCGGCCCGGAGCCCCTGCCGGATCTCGATGAGCGAGTCGCCCCGCGCCCCGGTCACCACCGGGCGGGGCAGAAAGGTCCCGTCGCCCCGGTTCACGAACACCAGGCTCACGGTCCCCGTCGGCAGCACCGCCTCGAGCGGCACCGCGAGGGCGCTCCGGCCCGCCGTCGTCACCTCCACGGCGGCGTACATCCCCGGCCGCAGCCGGCCGTCCCGGTTGGCGACCTCGATCCGCGCGGTCAGCGTCCGGGTGGCCTCGTCCAGCTCGGGCTGGAGGAACACCACCCGTCCCGGGTACCGGCGGCCCGGGAGCGCCCCCACCGTCACCGTCACGGGCGTGCCCACCGTCACCACCGGTGCATCCATCTCGAAGACCGCGGCCTCTACCCAGAGCGCGCTCCGGTCCGCGATCAGGAACAGGTTGTCCCCCGCCCGGACCGCCTGGCCCGCCGTGACCAGCTTCTCCGCGATCTCCCCGCCCCGCGGCGCCCGGATTTCCACCGCCCGTCGCGCGGCGCCGCTCCGGTCCAGTTCGGCGATTTCCTCTTCGGCCACGTTCCACAGCGTCAGCCGACGCCGGGCGGCGGCCTGCAGCGTGCCGTCTCCCAGCCGGCGGGCGGCGAGGTACTCCTCCTGCCCGTTCACCAGGTCCGGCGAATAGATCGTGAGGAGCACCTCCCCCGCCGCCACCGGCTTGCCCAGGAAATCGGCGTCCAGCCGCTCGACCCAGCCGTCGGTGCGCGCATTGACATACACCCGCCGCGGCTCGGCGTAGCGCAGTGTCCCCGCCAGGCGGATCCCGCTCCCGACCGGCTGGCTGGCCGCCCGGGCGAAGCGAATCCCGAGACGCGCCGCCGCGGCCCGATCCAGGGCCACGCCCGAGTCGCCCGGCATCGCCATGCCGGCCATGCCGGCCATGCCGGTCATGCCGGGGTCAGCCGCCGGCGCCGGCGCCGGCCGGGTGCACCCGGCCAGAACCAGGCTCAGCACCCCCAGCGCGTGGAGCCGACGGGTCCGGCCCGGAAGGAGTCGCGGCATCATGGGGTATCCTCCGGCTCGAGCAGTTGCCCGAGCATGACGAGATGCGTGAGATGCCGGGCGGCCACGTCCGCGGCTTCGAGCTCCGCCCGGTAGTGGGTATCCACCGCCGTGAAGACGCCAAGGAACGCCGCCCGGCCGGTCCGGTAGTCCCGCAGCGCGGTGCCGACGCCCTCCCGGGTGAGCGGCAGGACACTGCTGACGAGAAGCCGCAGCTGCACCGCGCCGGCCCGTGCCTCCGCGAGGGTCCGCTCCAGCTCCGCCGTCAGCGCGGCCGCCTCCTCCGCCAGGCCCTGCCGGGCCGCGGTGGCCTCGAGTTGGGCGGCCTGGGCCAGCAGCCGCTGCTTTCGCCCCGCCCAGAGGGGCACCCGGATGCCGGCGAAGGCGGAGAAGAAGTCCGCCCCCAGCGGCCGCGCGCCGTACCGCACCGTCAGCTCGAAGTCGGGACGGCCCGCCAGCACCGCCTCGCGCATCGCGGCCTCCGCCGCGTCTCGCGCGGCGCGGCGCGCCGCCAGGCGGGGATGGGTCTCGAGCGAGTCGCCTGCCGCCAGGTGGTCGTCCACCCCGGCGGCCGCCGCGGCAAGCGCCGCCACGACGCTGTCCGCCGCGAGCGGCGCCACCGGCACCGCGTCCACGCCGCGGATCCCGCGAAGGGCGCGCAGCTCGCTCCGCAGCCCGGCCTCCTCGCTCCCCAGCGCCGCCTGCTCGGTGATGAGTCGTGCCAGGCCAATGCGCGCCTGCAGCGGGTCTCCCTGCGGCACGCTGCCGGTGCCGTAGCGCGCGTCCGCGATCTCCACCGTGCTGGACCACAGCGCGCGCTGCCTGGCCAGCAGCTGCTGCGCCGTGACCACGTAGCGCAGCCGGTAGTACAGCTCCGCCACCCGGACCACGAGCGCCCGCCGGAGGCTTGCCGTCTCGGCCGCCGCGCCCCGGGCCAGCGCGCGCGCCCCGCCGGTGGCGGCGCCGCGACTCCCGGGCCAGGGAAACTGCTGCGTCACCTCGATGTCCACCTCGGTGAAGTCGCTCTCCCGGAAGGCGAACCGCGGCAGGGTCAGGTTCATGATGCCGAGGCTCAGCATCGGATCGGGGAGGGCGCCGGCCGGACGGACCCGCCGGGCCATCGCGCCAGCCAGGGCCTCGCTGCGCAGCGCGGCGGGCGCGGAACTCCACGCCTCGGCGGTGAGGCGCTGGAGCAGGGTGTCGGGGTGTGCCGGACCCTGCCCGCTCACTTCCCCCGGCACGTTCAGGGCCACCGCCAGCAGGATTCCGGCCCGCCAGATGGACACTGTAGTCATCGAGTGCTCGGCTCCCGGGGCCGGGGAGCAACCGGCCTTCCGGCCGGATGCTCCGTCGTGCCCAGTTAGGTGATCGGCTTACCTGCCAGGGCTGTCGAACAGCCGGGTGACCTTGGCCTGCTGATCCACCGTGAGCAGCGCCGACGCCTGCCGGAGGGCCTGCCCGGCCGTGGTCAGGCGTCTCCTGATGCGGGGAACCGACTTGCCGGGCGCACGGCCCCGCCCGGCGACCACCGCGCGACCGCGTTCGTGCTTGAGCTGGCTCTCGAGTGCGGTGAGCCGCACGACCTGGTCGGCACTCAGGGCGAGTTCCTCCCGGGAAGCCAGGATGCGGCCGACGATGGCCGCGGCCGGGGCGGAGCTGAAGTGGGCCGGAAGAGTCTGGGCCCGGATATCGGAGGTCCCCATCGCCAGGATCAGGGCAACGAGGGTTAGGATTCGGATACGCATTGGATAGCAACTCCCAATCGTGAAGTCGTGAGTGGCCAGCGGACAATCGTCCGCATGGTTGAGCCGGACCCTGGCGCACTTGCGCCGGGCCTATGTACGGCTGGAACGCAACGTCAGCTGATGGGAGGGGGCTGCGGTGGGGCGACTGGGTCGCCCGGTAGGATGGCGGGAGGAGTGTTGAAGGCGATCGCACCGAGGCGTTCCGGCAGGCAGGCCACCAGAAGATCCTGCGGCACGGCCGGCGCGGTCGCGGCACACGCGGTCATCAATGCGCAATCCGCTGCGGGAGCATGGTCGGAAGGGCTGCCCCCAACCGGCATTCCAGGCATCTCTGGCATGCCGGGCATGGACCCACCACACTCCGAGACCGATGTATCGGCCGTCGCATGCAGGCACAGCCCGGCCGCCACCAGGGGGGCAAGCTGAACCAGCAGGAGGAGTGTGGCTGCGAGGCGGCGCATGACCGAGAATCTGGGTGACGGGGAGTGGGGAGTCAAGCGAGTTCACACCAAGAACGATTGGAACCGGCGGGAGGTTCCCTCCACCCGGCAGGCATGCCCTGAGGCGCGCTCACCGCCCTCCCTGGAGCCACGCCGACCAGGTGGGATAGCTGGCGAGAATCAGGGCGAGGAGCGTGGCCAGGGCAAGCCCGAGCTTCACCCGGCGTCGGGCCTGCGGACTGGCACAGGCCGTCCCCGGTTCGCAGGCGCGGCGATCCTCACGACGGACGAGCAGGTAACCGCTCCCCAGCGCCACCCCCGAAACGCCAAGAAACAGCGGGCGGAAGGGCTCGAGCGCCCCCGCCAGTGCACCACCCGAAACCCCCACGACCGCGGCAAGCAAGGGGCCCGCACAACAGAGTGCGGAGACGGTCGCCGCCCCGAGCGCCGTACCGGCAAGCGCCACGACTCGGCGAATCACACCTCACCCCCCGACAGCGCGGTCAGGATCACGGCGACGGATGGTGCCCCACCCACCGCGCAGCCCATCCCGGCACCCACCTCGCCCCCGCCGACCGGTCGGTCATCCACCAGCACGGTCGGTGAGGCGTACCCGCGAAAGGCCGCCGGCGTTTCGGTCGCCCCGGTATCCCACTCCTGCCAGACCGCCGGCAGCCCCCTGGCCTCGAGGGCACGGCGCAGGTGGACCCGCGCCGCCTCCGCGTGAGGGCAGCCCTCGAAGTAAACCAGCGCAACGTTGACACTCATTGGTCGACTCCCGGTTCGAGGGCCTCGAGGATGGGACAGGCGTCGGTCGCCCGGCCCTGCCGGCACGCCCGAATCATCCGGCTCAGCGCCCGGTCCATTTGCAGCAGCTCGCGGCAGCGCGCCCGCAATCGGTCGCGGGTGGCGTGGGCGGCGCTCGCCACCTCCCCACAGCGCTTCCCCCCACGCACCCGAAGCGCGAGCAGCCCGCGGATCTCTTCCAGGGTGAACCCCAGGCCCTGGGCGCGGCGGATGAACCGGACCCGGAGGACCTCGTCCTCAGGGTACTGACGGTACCCTGCCCGGGTGCGACCGGGTCGGGAGAGCAGCCCTCGCCGCTCATAGTACCGTAGCGTCGAGATTTCGACCCCGGCTCCCTTGGCCACCCGTCCGATCGTCAGCGCCATCACACGTCTCCATGGTACACACTGTACTATGGTAGAGAGTCAAGCGGAGGGGCCGGGCCTCCGCGGCCCGGGTTCACCCGTGCAGCCACCGCCACTCGAATAACACCTTCCCCCAGTGCCACCAGCGGCTGGGCGACCGCAGCGCCACCTGGGGCAGCGGCTCCCCGTAGAAGTTCCCGGCGCCGAACCCCGCCCGGCCGAAGCCGGTTTCGAGGAAGCACTCGCCCTGGCCGTCAAAGGCGCGGGGACGCCCACCCCCGGTCCACGCGGCCACCAGGTTGTCCGCCACCACCTCCGCCTGCCGGTGCGCGAAGACCCCCGCCTTGGGCAGCGGCTTGCCCATCGTGAGTGGAATCGTGGTCACGTCGCCGATGGCGAACACGCCCGGGAACTCCGTGGCCAGGGTGCCGCGGTGGACCGGAACCCAGCCGGCGGCATTGGTCAGTCCGGCGGAGCGCACCGCGGCCGGCGCCCGGTGCGGCGGAACGTAGATCAGCAGGTCGTAGGCGGCCGTGGCGCCGTTGGCGAACTGCAGCGTGCGCCCCGCGGGATCCACCCGAACCACCTGGTGCTCCGGGAGGTAGCGGATGCCCCGGCCCTCGACCATCTGCCGCACTCCGGCGGAGACCACCGGCCCCGCCACCCCCATTGGCCCCGGCTCCGCCGCGTACAGCGACAGCTCCACCGCACCCCGGACCCCGCGGGCTGCCAGGAGCGCATCCACCAGCATCGCGGCCTCGTACGGCGCGGCGGGGCACTTGTAGGCCGGGGCCGCGGTCAGCACCACCACCCGTCCGGACTTCATCCTCCCTAGCGCCTGCTCGATGGCCTGCGCGCCGGCGATGGTATACAGGTTGTGGCCGCCCTCCGCGAGCCCGGGGACCAGCTCCGGCGCCAGGTCGGCGCCCAGCGCGATGATCAGCGCATCCGCGGCGATCTCCCTCCCGGCGACCCGGGCCACCAGGCGCGCGGGGTCAATCGCCTCGATCTCGCCGAGGACCAGCTCCACCCCGCGGCCCGCCATGGCCGCGAGCGGCCGCTGGATCCGGTCGGCGCGGCGCGTGCCCGTGGCCAGCCACAACAGCGATGGCTGGAAGAGGTGCTGTTCGCTCCGGTCCACCAGCACCACCCGATCGGTGCGCGGCAGCCGCGCGCGCAGCCGGCGCGCCGCCACCACCCCGCCCACCCCGCCACCCAGGATCAATACCGTTCTGCCCGTCATCGTCTCGCTCCTAGAAGACCAGTACCCGGTCGGCCCACAGGCTCCATTCCGCCAGCTCCTCGAGGGTGCTCCGCACCGCGCCACGGGTGAGCCCGGCGTCTTCAAGCCCCCGGGCGTCCATGCACGACCCGCACACCCCGACCTGGCCCTCGTGCTGCACGATGACCGTCAGCATCCGTTCGATGTTGTAGTGCCCGTTGGGGACCCGCTGACCGGTGCGGCCGCAGGCGGCCGCGTCCCCCATCAGGAACACCCGGACCGATTCCCCCGCCCGCTTGGCCAGCGCCCCCGCAAGCCGCAGCCCGTTGTATGAGCGTTCGGTGCCGTATGGCGGATCGTTCAGGATGACCAGGTGCTTCATCGGGCGCCTCCTGCCCTCGTGATCAGGCCCGTCTCCAGTGGAAGTCCCCGCGCCGACCAGTCGGGCACCCCGGCTTCCAGCCGATCCGCCCGGAACCCGAGGGCCCGCAGGCGGCTCACCGCTTCAATGGCGAGGACACAGTAGGGGCCGCGGCAGTAGGCCACGATGGGGCTCCGCTTCGGCAACTCGGCCAGCCGCCCCTGCAGCTCGGCCAGGGGTACGGAGCGGGCGCCCGGGATATGACCGGCCTGATATTCCTCCACGGGTCGGACATCAATCACCAGCACCTCTCCCCGCGCCACCCGCCCCAGCAGCTCCTCCTGATCCACCGCTTCGAGCAATCCCCGATCGGCCAGGAAGTCCCGCGTCAGCGCGCCCAGCTCCTCCGCCCGCGCCTCCGCCAGTCGGCGCAGGGCAAGGCAGAACTCGGTGACCCTGGCGTCCGCCAGCCGGTAGCGCATCCGGACCCCCTCCCGTTCCACCTCCACCAGCCGGGCGGCGCGGAGCACCTGCAGGTGCTGGGAGGTATTGGCCACCGACTGCCCCGAGTGCTGCGCAATGGCCTCCACGGTGCGCGGGCCCTGGGCCAGCAGTTCGAGCAGCTCCAGTCGCCGCGGGCTGGTCACCGCCCGCCCCACCTCGGCGATCAGCTGGTAGGTGGCATCCTTGAACCGCCGGGCCTGCCGCGACATTCCCCCTCCTCGAGGAGCAGCTTATTCAAGCATTCACTTGAATGCTAGCCTGCCCGGCGCTGCCGTCAACCCCTCGCCCGAATGACAAGGGCCGGGCCGCGGCGTTCGCCGCGACCCGGCCCCATCCTGTCGTCCTGCCGTCCTGCCGTCGGTCGGTTCTACGGCCGAGCCGCCGGGCCGTCCTACTGCACCCGGGTCCCTTCGGTGTGCAGCAGCAGCACCGAATCCGCGGTCGGGACGTTGTACCGGGCGGTGGTGGCCCCGATCAGCTTGCCGTCCACCAGCCGCATGACGCTGTGGGTGGAGACCTGGACGCCCTTACGCAGCGCGCTCTCGTAGGGACCCGCCTCGGTCACGATGCTGTCCCCCGCCACCTCGAGCACCCGCACGGGCACCGGGGGCTTGCCCGGGAAGGTGAAGGTCCAGCCCGACGCGTCGGTCCCGGCGTTGATCTCGAAGGTGACCAGCGCGCTGTCGCTTCCCATCGCCATGGTCTTGACGCTCCACTTGCCGGCGACGTCGGCGAGGGTGATCGGGGCCGGCATGGCGGCGGCCGCGGCGGCGGCGGCCGAGTCGGCGGCCGCGGCCGCATCGTCCTTGGACTTGCCACAGGCGATCAGGGCGAGAACGGCGAGGGAGGCCAGGGTGCTACGCATCTCAAGCTCCAAATATGAGGGGGCCGGCTACTTCGGAGTGGGCGGGAACGCGGGGCCAAACTACCCTTCCCGCCGGGCGAGGGCAAGGAGGGGGTTGTGAGGCGGGTAATGGGCCGACGGGATGACGGGACGACGGGACGACGGGACGACGGGACGACGAGCCGGCTCAATTGAGGCGATGCCGCCGGGGAGCGACGGCGGGTTGGCCGCTCGGCGGTCCCCCCGATCCTGTGCGGCAACCGGCCGGCGCGACAACGCGGTATCGCCTCAACAGCCAATCGCCTAATCGCCCGTCCGTGTTTCCGTGCTTCCGTGTCGGCCGTATCCTCCAAATCCATCGTGGGGCGGAGCTGGCGCTCCGCCCCTACCCAACTCTTGGCGATCTTCCGTGCTTCCGTATTTCCGTGTCGGCCGTTTACCAGTTCCGCCCCCACTCCCGGTTATGCAGCCGTCGACCCCCTCGGCTCCTCCCCCCGACCTGTTGGCTCCGGCGTCGCCCCGCGGAATCGTTCCCCCAGCCCCACCGGGTACCCTGACGATGCCGCAAATCCCCCCGCACCGGCACTCGGACGCTTGAAGTGGCCCGGATGGCGGGCCAACTGACGGGCCATCAGCCCCCGCCTGGGCCGTCACCGCCCCGGCGCCCTCCCCGGCTCCTCCCCCACCGCTTCCGGCGCCTTCCCCGGCAGCGACGACCCCCGAAATGTCTCCCCAAGTGGCCTCCGGATGTCCGCGCCAGCGTACAGCGAAATTGGTTATGCAGTCTCCCGAACTTTTTATACAACCGTCATTCCTGGTGCATCTTCCCCCCTTCCTCGCGCCTGTTTCCCCCGCGCTCCCGCCGCTGACTATATAGAAAGGCCTCGGGCCCCTCGCCTGGCCGGTGTCACCCCCCCGAACCGGCACTCGTCAGCCCCGCTCACATGGCAAGGGTGATGTATGGCACATGGCCTGCGACACACCGCTGCCGGACCGGGCGCGTCGGCAGTGCCGACCCGTGCCTCACACACCCCGGCAGTCTCGAGCGGAGTCCCGGTCGCCGTCTCGCCAACGCAGGAGGAACCACAGGAGTGGCGTATGTCCGTCGAGTTGCGCAGGGAACTGGAAGCGGGAGGGCGGGCGCTGGAGTTCATGCAGGCCCACGCCTTCGACACCGCGCAGGAGCAGCAGGTGGTGGGCCAGCTGGAGGCCCTCACGACCGAGGCGCGCGAGACCCAGGTGCAGGTGCAGGCCGGCGAGGCTGCGGCCCGGGCCGCGGTGCGGGAGCGGCAGGAACTCCTCGGGCGCATCGCCCGGGAGCTGCTGCGGCCGATCGCGCGGGTGGCCGCCGCCGCCCGGAAGGAGGTGCCGGAACTGGCCAAGCTGCCCCCGGTGCCGAAGGTGAACGGGAACCTGCAGGACTATCGGGGCGCCGCCCAGGCCATCGCCGAGCAGGCGATCGCCCAGCGCGAGGTGCTGGTGCAGCACGGCCTCGCCACCACCCTCCCCGACGACCTCACCGCGGCGCTGGCCCGGCTGGACGAGCTGTCGCTCCAGGTGCACGCCGGGCGCCGGGCGCACGTGGGCGGGCGGGAAAAGCTGGCGGACATCGGCCGGCGGATCCTCGCCGTGGTGCGACAGCTCGATGGCATGAACCTCTACCGCTTCCGGAACGACCCCGAACTCCGCGCCGCCTGGCGGAGCGCCAAGCGGGTCTCGTGGCCGGCGCCACCCGAGAAGGCCGAGTCGGCGGCGTGAAGGCAGACCGACGGACCGACGGGCCGACGGGCGAACACCTCGGCGGCCCGGCGGGCCGCAGGCTGGAGACGATGCCGCGGGGGAGCGACGGCGCCACAGCGCGGCACCCCTCAGCAGCCAATCGCCCAATCGCCCAATCGCCCAATCGCCCAACCGCCCAACCGCCCAACCGCCCAACCACCCGATGTTATCGTTTCTTGAGATTTCCCCGGAACTGCTCCACCTTCGCTATGCTCTCCTCAACGCCCCACCGCCACGGGAGACGGGATGCGCATTCTGGTCGTCGAGGATGACGCGAGCGTGGTCCGGTTCCTCCGGCAGGCGCTCACGGAGGAAGGCCACGCGGTGGACACCACCGGCGACGGTGCCGAGGCCGCCACCCTCGCGCATTCCAACCCCTATGACCTGATCCTGCTCGACGTGCAGCTCCCCGGCCGGGACGGCCTCCAGGTGGCCGCCGAAGTGCGGCGGAGCGGCCTCACCTGCCCCATCCTGATGCTCACCTCGCGCGACTCGACCCAGGATGTGGTCCGCGGCCTCAACGCCGGCGCCGATGACTACCTCACCAAGCCCTTCGCGCTCGAGGTGCTCCTCGCCCGGGTGAACGCCCTCACCCGCCGGCAGCTCGGGACGGCCACCAGCATCCTCCGCTTCCAGGACCTCGAGATGGACCGGCTCCAGCGCCGGGTGAAACGCGCCGGCCGGACCATCGACCTGGCACCGCGGGAGTTCCGGCTGCTGGAGTTCTTCCTGCTCAACTCGGAGCGCGTCATCACCCGCACCACGCTGCTGGAGCGGGTGTGGGACATGACCTTCGACCCCGAGACCAACGTGGTGGACGCGCACATCTCGAACCTCCGGAAGAAGCTGGAGGAGGGAGGGCGCACCCGCCTGATCCAGACCGTCCGGGGGGCGGGGTACGCCCTCCGGCCGGCCGTGCCGGACTGATGCGCTCCTTCCGGACGGCGCTGGCGCTGCGCACCGCCGGCGCGGTGCTGGCCCTGACCCTGCTCCTCGGGGCGATCAGCGCCCTGGCGCTCCGCGCCCTGCTCTACCGCCAGCTCGACGGCACCCTGGTGCACCTGGCCGAAGTCGAGGCCCAGGCCGGCGCGGCGCACACCAGCTCGGAGTTCACCTTTCATGAGGGGGTGCTACTCACCGCCACCCCGGGCCCCAGCGCGGAGCTGACCCGCTACGCCCAGCTCTGGACCAGCGATGGCGCGCCCCTTCTGCGGAGCCGCAACCTCCCCGCCGACCTCTTCCTCCCCGCCGGCGCGGTCGCCGCCGCCCGGGATGGCCAGGTGGTCTGGGACACCCATCGCTGGCAGGGACAGCGCCTTCGCTGCGTGGTGTACCCGCTGCAGCTGGTCGGCGCCGCGCACGGCATGCACCTGCTGCAGGTGGCGGCGCCGCTCGCGCCGCTGGAGCGCACCCTGCGGGACTTCATCCTGCTGGGGCTGGCGCTCACGCTCGTGGCCGGAGGGGCGGCGTTCGGGGTCGGGTGGCGCATCGCCGTCGCGGCCCTCCTCCCCACCACGGAGATCACCGCCCAGGCGGAAGCGATCCGGGAGGGCACTCCCGCCCCCAGCATCACCGCCCACGCCGACATGGACGAGTTTGCCCGGCTGGTCCAGGTGCTCAACGCCATGCTCGGCCGGCTGAACCAGGCCTCCGTCATCCAGCGGCGCTTCACCGCCGACGCCAGTCACGAGTTGCGGGGGCCGCTGACGGCGCTCCGCGGCGAACTCGACCTGGCCCTCAAGCGGGACCGGACCCCGGAGGAATATCGCGTCACCCTCGCGCGCTGCCGGGAGGAGGTCATCCGCCTCACCCGGGTGGCAACCGACCTCCTCACCCTGGCGCGGAGCGAGGCGGGTCTCACCCCGTCGGACACGGCGGAGGTGGACCTGCGGCTGGTCGCCGAACAGGTGGCGGAACGGCGCCGGGCGGTGGCGGGGGCGCGCGGGGTGGCGATCACCGTGTCCGGCCCCCCGGCTGTTCTGCGCGGCGATCCCGCGTTGCTCGAGCGGGTGGTCGGCAACCTGGTGGACAACGCCGTCCGCCATTCCCCGGAGGGGGGAACCGTCGGGCTCACGATCGACGCCGGGGAGACGGTGACCCTGACCGTGCGCGACCAGGGGGCCGGCATCCCGGCCGCCGACCAGGGCCAGCTCTTCAGCCGGTTCTTCCGGGGAGAAAGCACCCGGCGGGCGGATGGGGGCACCGGCCTGGGGCTCGCCATCGCGAAGACGGCCGCCGAAGCGCATGGCGGCCGTCTCGAATTCGCGGGCAACGATCCCGGGGCGGTGTTCCGGCTGGTGTTGCCGGCCGGCCTCAGGCCGTCGTGAAGGTGAAGGTCATCCCGTAATGGCCGTCATGCTTCCAGTGGTCGTCCATCGTCCCCACCGGGTGGCCGTCGTGGGTCCCGCCCATCATGCCGCCATCCACCCAGTGCCCACCCTGGCCGGTCCAGTCGCCCATCGCCATGCGGTGTCCCTCGGCGTCCGTCATGCCCGCCCCGACGTGCATCGTGTACTGCGTCCCCGGAGCGAGCGGGTTCGTCGGCGTGCAGGTGAGGATGGTCGCATCCGGGCTCCAGCTGCAGGTCATGGGCACCGTGGGGCCGGTGACGCCGCCCGTGTGCAGGTCCATGTACTGCTCCATCCCCGGGCTCATCGGATGCTGGAAGGTGAGCACGAGCGTGGTGCCCGTGCCGACGGAGGTGGCGTTGGGCGCCGGGGAGATCGCCGTCAGCGACGACGTCGCGGGGCCGGTCGAGTCACCGCACCCGATCAGCAGGGGAAGCAGGGCCAGGGCGGGGACGCCGAGTGAGGTGAGGCGGGACATCGTAAACTCCGGTCTGGAAAAGGGGACGGGAACCGCTGGCCGGACGGCCGGGGAGGCCGTCCGGCCGAACCGGGTCACGGCTTGCCGGGGGCGCCGCGGACCCGCTGCACGCGGCCGGCTTCGATCGGGGCGCCCGGGAAGAGCCAGCCCAACTGCGTCTGCTGGTCCGGGGTCAGCACGGCGGCGGCCCGGTCGAAGGCCTCCTGCCGCGAGATCATCGGCAGGTGACGCGTCCGGTGGGGCTTGCCGCCCCGGTGGACGAACGCGTGCCGCTCCCCCCGGATGGCGAGGGTCAGGTCGTCCAGGCGGGCGAACTGCGCGTCGCTCAGGCTCAGCGCCTCGCGCCGCGCCATGATCTGCTCCACCACCTGGTATGGCCGGAGGCTGCGGAGCCCGGCGGGGACCGGGACATCGGTGCGGGCGGTGGTCACCGTCGCGGCCAGCGCCAGCACCTGGATGAGGGAATGGGCGAACATGGGGAACCTCCTGGGTTGCGGCATCGGCGTGCTGCGTCAGGCTTCACGACCAATGTGCGCCGGAAGGCCTGAACCGGGCGTGATCGCCACCTTACCGTTCCTTTAAGTCTTCCTGGAGGGGAGGAGTCCATGGCCGCACACGACCACCACGCGCACGACCACCACGCGCCCGCCGCGCCTCCCGGCAGCCCCTCCGTGCCGGCGCATGCCCCGGCGGCCCACCACGACCACGCCTCCGCCATGGCCGATCCCGCCATGGCCAGGGCGATGGAAGCGGACATGCGCCGCCGGTTCTGGATCGCCCTGGCATTCACCATTCCGGTCGCAATCATCGCGGGCCACCTGCCCGGCCTGCCGATGCTGGTGCACCCGCCGCTCGCCAGCTGGCTCGGCCTCGCCCTCTCGACCCCGGTGGTCTGGTGGTGCGGCTGGATCTTCCTGTCGGGGAGCTACTGGGCGCTGCGGCGGCGCCAGCTCGACATGTCGGTCCTGATCGCGACCGGGGTCCTCGCCGCCTGGCTGAGCAGTCTCTACCTCACGGTGATCGGCGAGCCGACGGCCTACTACGAGGCCGCCGCCATGCTGGTGACCTTCGTGCTCTTCGGGCACTGGATGGAGATGCGTTCCCGGCGCGGCACCTCCGACGCGCTGCGCGCCCTCTTCGACCTCGTGCCCCCGACCACGACCGTCCTCCGGGACGGGGTGGAGCGGATCCTCCCCACCACCGAGGTGGTCGTGGGCGACCTGCTGCGGCTCCGCCCCGGGGACCGGGTGCCGGTGGACGGCGAGCTCGTGGAGGGCACCACCCAGGTGGACGAGGCGCTGGTCACCGGGGAGAGCGTCCCGGTGACGAAGCAGCCCGGCGCGCCGCTCGTGGCCGGGGCCATCAACGTGAGCGGCGCCGTGACCATGCGGGCGACCAAGATTGGCAGCGACACCGTGCTGGCCCAGATCGCGGCGCTGGTGGCGCAGGCGCAGAACTCCAAGGCGCCGCGGCAGCGGCTGGCGGACCGGGCGGCGGCGGTGCTCGTCGTCGTGGCCGTCGGCGCCGGCCTGCTCACCTTCCTCGGCTGGACCCTGCTCGGCGACGCCCCATTCCTCACCGCGCTGACCTTCGCGATCTCCGCCGTGGTCATCGCCTGCCCCGATGCCCTGGGCCTCGCAACCCCCACCGCCGTCGCGGTCGCCACCGGGCTCGGCGCCCGGCACAACATCCTCATCAAGGACGCCGCCACCCTGGAGGCCGTCAGCCGCATCGAGACCGTGATCCTGGACAAGACCGGCACCCTCACCGAAGGCAGGCCGCGCGTCACCGACATCGTGCCGGCGCCGGGCGGACGCCCGGAGGAATTGCTCCGTGTCGCCGCCGCCCTCGCGAG
Source organism: Gemmatimonadales bacterium (assembly GCA_044221045.1). Lineage (GTDB taxonomy): Bacteria > Gemmatimonadota > Gemmatimonadetes > Gemmatimonadales > GWC2-71-9 > JADJOM01. The sequence continues at coordinate 6,370 of JBGAPX010000055.1, read as the reverse complement.
CCAGTCCACCCACCCCCTTTCGCAGGCCATCGTCGCGGCCACCGCGGAGCGGCAGTTGGCACCCGCCGGGGCGGTCACTGCGTTGCTGGATATCCCCGGCCGCGGGGTACAGGGCGTCGTCGCGGGGGCGACCGTCCTGCTGGGCAACGTCGCCCTGCTCCAGGAATCGGGGGTGGATGCGACGGGCGTGGCGGATGACGCCCAGCGGCTGGCCGCCACCGGCCGTTCCCTCGTCCATGTGGCGCACGGCGGGCGGCTGCTCGGCGTCGTCGGGATCACCGATGCCCTCCGCCCCACCTCCAGGGACGCCATCGCGGAGCTGCACCAGATGGGCGTGCGGAGCATGCTGCTCAGCGGAGACCACGCGGCCACCGCGCGCCGGGTCGCGGCGGAGGTGGGGATCGACGACGTGCAGGCCGAGGTGCGGCCGGCGCAGAAGGCGGAGGAAGTCCGGCGGGTCCAGCAGGCGGGGCGCTTCGTGGCCATGGTCGGCGACGGCATCAACGACGCCCCGGCGCTGGCGCAGGCCGATATCGGGATCGCCATCGGGGCCGGCACCGACGTCGCGATCCAGGCGGCACAGGTGGTGCTGATGCGGTCCGACCCGCTGGATATCGCCCGGGCCATCCGCCTCAGCAAGGCCACGGTGCGGAAGATGAAGCAGAACCTGGCCTGGGCCAGCGTCTACAACATCCTCGCCATCCCGGTGGCCGCGGGGGCCTTCTACCCCTCCCTCGGCTGGTCGCTCCGGCCGGAGGTGTCGGCGCTGCTGATGTCGGTCTCCTCGATCATCGTGGCGCTCAACGCCGTGTCACTCCGGCGGACGCGGTTGTAGGCAGCGCGGCGGCTCGATCATCACGCCCGATTGCCCAATCGCCTGTCTCCCCTTCCCCGCTCGCCTGCGAACTCCCTCCGGGCGCCTGAAGCTGCGGGCAGGGCTCCCGCACAGCACGGGAGAGGCAGCAACGCCCCCTGCGGGAGCATCGCAGGCCTCGCGGGGTAGCACCGCCCAACCGCCCAACCGCCCTACCCTCTCCGCCCCGTTCCCCGCGACCGCAGGTGCCGCCGCTTCTCCTGGTACATCCGCTGGTCCGCAAGGCGCAGCAGCTCCGCCTCATCGGCCGCGTCGTCCGGGAACACCGCGATCCCGATCGACACCCCCACCCGGCACTCCCCCACCGGCATCGTGATCGGCCGCGCCACCTCCTGTTCCAGCTTCCGCGCGAAGTCCGCCGCCTGCCAGGCCCCGCGGATACCGTCCAGCAGCACGGTGAACTCGTCGCCGCCGTACCGGGCCACGACGTCGGAGGACCGGAGCCAGGCCCGCACCCGCTCCCCCGTGGTGCGCAGCACCAGGTCTCCCGCCTCGTGGCCCCAGTCGTCGTTGATCGCCTTGAAGCCGTCGAGATCCAGGAACAGCACCGCCAGCCGGCCGCTGGCGCGCCGCTGCCGCTGCAGCGCGTGCCGCAGGTGCTCCACGAAGAGCGCCCGGTTGGGCAGGTCGGTCAGCGCGTCGTGCAGCGCCAGGTGGGTCAGCGTCTCCTCGGCCCGCTTCCGTTCCGAGATGTCGCTGAAGATGGCGCAGTAGTTGGTCAGCTCCCCGGTCTTGTCCCGCACCGCCACGATGCTCAGCCACTCGGGGTATTCCTCCCCGGACTTGCGGCGGTTCCAGATTTCTCCCTGCCAGCTTCCCCGCTCCCGGAGGGCACACCACATCTCCTCATAGTAGGCCGGGGGATGGCGGCCCGACTGCAGCAGCCGCGGGTTCTGCCCGATCACCTCCTCCGGGGCATACCCGGTGACCTCGGTGAAGGCGCGATTCACATAGAGGATCTGCCCGATGGCATCGGTGATGGTGATGCCGACCCGGGCATTTGCCACCACGAGGCTCGCCAGCGCCTCGAAGTGCAGTTCCCGGTCGGGGGCATGCATGGCATGCCCCTACCGGCTCCGGCCGGTCTCGGGCCGTGGCGGCTTGGGCGGATGGCTGATCGCCCAGACGTAGGCCGCGACCGCCCGCACGTCCTGCTCGTTCATCGCCGCCTGCCCTCGCGCGGGCATCGGCTCGCCGGTGACGGTGAGGTTCTCCGGGATGCCGTGACTCACCTCCCGGACCAGCCACTCGTAGGAGCCGGGGCCGTGCCACCAGATGGCGTCGGCCAGGTCGGGGCCGTAGGCGGTCCCGCGGCCGTTCTGGCCGTGACAGCGGCTGCAGTTGGCCGGGCCCTGGAACAGCGCCTTTCCCCACGAGATGGCGGAATCGGTCACCCCGCTCGGGCGCTCCCGCGGCACGACCTGCCCGGCAAGCGCTCCCGCGCCGCCGAGCGACAGGACGATCCCTACCACGATGAGTCGCATCGCTTCCTCCTTCAGGGTTCCGGCATCCGCTCAGGCCACCGCGGCCCGCCGTCCCCGCGCCCCGTGCAGCAGCGTCCGGAGCGCGGTCAGGGGGCGGGTGTTCACCACCGCGTCGGCGGTGGCCCAGCCGCGCCGGGCCTGGCCCACGCCCCAGCGCATGAAGTCGAGTTCGGTGGTGGCGTGGGCGTCGGTGGAGGTCGCGAGCCGCACCCCGTGCCGGAGCGCCGACTGGATCGCGACATCGTCCAGGTCGAGCCGGTCGGGCTGGGCATTCACCTCGACGATCACCCCCCGATCGGCCGCCACCCGGAACACCTCGTCCAGGTCAATCGCCACCCCCTCACGCCGGCCGAGCAGCCGCGCCGTCGGATGTGCCAGGATGTCCACCGCCGGATGCCGCAGCGCCCGCACCACCCCCCGGGTCTGTTCCCGCGCCGGCAGCCGGAGCGCGGTGTGCAGCGCCACCACCACCAGGTCGAGGCCCCAGAGGGTGTCGTCATCCAGGTCGAGCGAGCCGTCGGCGAGAATGTCCACCTCGGCGCCGGCGAGGAGGGTGAAGCCTGGTGAATGGGCGTTGCGCCGCTCGATGGCGTTCCGCTGCCGCCGGAAGCCGGCGCGGTCGAGTCCGCCCGCCACCCGCACCGCCGGCGTGTGATCGGTGACGGCGAGATACTCGTAGCCCAGCGCGGCGGCGGCATCCGCCATCTCTCCCAGGGAACTCCGGCCATCGCTCGCGGTGGTGTGGGACTGGAGGTCGCCGCGGATCTGCCCCGGTTCCACCAGCCGCGGCAGCGTCCCCGCCGCGGCGGCCGCAAGCTCGCCGCGATCCTCCCGGAGCTCCGGGGGGATGAGCGGCAGCCCGAGGGCGCGAACCACGTCGCGCTCGGTGCGCCCCGCGATCCGGCGCCCGTCGCGCCACACGCCGTACTCGTTGAGCTTGAGCCCCCGCTCCCGCGCCAGCCGCCGGACGGCGATGTTGTGCGCCTTCGAGCCGGTGAAGTAGTAGAGCCCGGCGCCGTAGCTCTCGGGCGCGAGCACCCGGAGGTCCACGTGCAGCCCCGACCGGAGCGTCATGGCCGCCCGGGTCGGACCCTGGGCCAGGATCTCCGCCAGTTCCGGAAAGTGCAGGAACCGTTCGACCACGGGAGAGCTGGCGCGGGCGGTGACCAGCAGGTCGAGGTCGCCCACCGTGTCCTTCCGGCGCCGGAAGCTGCCGGCGATCTCCACCCGGCCCACCCCCGGCAGCTCCCGCAGCCATTCCACCAGCGACGCGCCGTACTGGCTCGCGACCGGCAGCGGCAGGCGGGGCCGCTCACCCCGGTGCTGGGCCAGCGCCTGGCGGAGGCGCGCCTCCGTCCTGGGCCCGAAGCCCGGGAGCTCGCGGAGCCGCCCTGCCTCCAGCGCTTCACCCAGGCCCTTCAGGTCCTGCACCGCGAGGTCGCGGAACAGCGCCTGCACCCGCTTGGGACCGAGCCCCGGCAGGGCGAGCAGCGCCGGCAGTGAATGGGGAAGGCGGCGTCCGGTCTCGGCGAGGGCCTCGAGCCCTCCGGTGCGCACGATCTCGACGATCTTGCCGGAGAGGTCCTCCCCCACCCCGGGCAGGTCGGTCAGCCGTTCGGGATGCTCGCGCGCCAGCGCAGCCACCGAGTGGGGGGCGCCCTCGATGGTGCGCGCCGCGCGCCGGTAGGCGCGGATGCGGAAGGGATTGGCGCCCTCGATCTCCAGCAGGTCCGCCAGCTCCCGGAACAGCCGGGCAATCTCCGCGTTTTCCATCGGCCGCCGCTCTTCCCGCGTACCCGCTGCGGTTCCGCGGCCGCCCGCCTCAGGGCTCGCCCGGGCGGACGACGAGGAAGCGGCGGAACCAGTCCCGCGCCAGGCGCGTCACCTCTTCCATCGCGCCCGGCTCCTCGAACAGGTGCGTCGCCCGCGGCACGATCACCAGCTTCTTGTGGCAGTGCAGCCGCTCCAGCGCGATGTGATTGAGCCCGATCACCGGTTCGTCGTGGCCCCCCACGATGAGCAACGTCGCCGCCCGCACCCGCGCCAGCCACGGCTCGGCCAGGTCGGGGCGCCCGCCGCGGGACACCACCGCGCGCACCAGTTCCGGCCGGCGCGCCGCCGCGCACAACGCGGCCGCCGCCCCGGTGCTGGCGCCGAAGCAGCCGACCGGGAGCCCCAGCGCCTCCGGCTGCTGAGCGGCCCAGTCGGCCGCCGCGACCAGCCGGCTCCCCAGCAGCTCGATGTCGAAGGTGTTGGCCCGCTCCTGCGACTCCCGCTCGGTGAGCAGGTCGAACAGCAGGGTGCCGAGCCCCGATTCCTGCAGCGCCATCGCCACCGCGCGGTTCCGGGGACTCAGGCGGCTGCTGCCGCTGCCATGGGCGAAGATGACGAGGCCCAGCGCGTCCGCCGGCACTTCCAGGGTGCCCGGCAGCCGGAGCCCCGCTTCGGGAATCTCGACTTCCCGGGTAAGCAACAGGTCGGTCATCGGTCCCTCCCTAGGGGTCCATCGGCCAATGTACGGCCCGGCCGTGAGCGGGGGCTGAGGGCCGGGTGAAAGTCCCCCCCCGCATTCCCATGAAATCATCATCATGCGCCTCCCATCCCCGTGTCAGGCCACCAGTGCTACCGTGCAGGCTGCAGGGTTCCGTCCGGGACCGGGGAGGCAGCATGACCATTCCGTTCATGAATCGTGGCGACGCGGGCCAGCAGCTGGCGCAGCGGATGGGCCAGTTCGCCAGGCGGGCGGACGTGATCGTCCTCGCCCTGCCCCGCGGCGGCGTACCGGTGGCCGCGGAAGTGGCGCGAGCCCTCGCGGTCCCGCTGGATGTGTTCCTGGTGCGGAAGCTCGGGCTTCCCGGCCAGGAGGAACTGGCCATGGGAGCGGTGGCCAGCGGCGGGGTCCGGGCCCTCAACACCGACATCACCCGGGCGCTCGGCGTCACCGACGCGATGATCGATCGGGTCACGGCGCGTGAGGTCGAGGAGCTGGCCCGCCGGGAGCGGATCTACCGCGGCGGGCGGCCGTACCCGTCGCTGCATGGCAAGACGGTGCTGCTGGTGGATGACGGCGTGGCCACCGGCGCCACCATGCTGGTGGCGGTGCGCGCCATCCGCACCCTCGGTCCCTTCGCGATCATCGCGGCCGCGCCGGTCATGTCGAAGAGCGCGCACACCGCCCTGCTGCGCGAGGCGGACGCCTGCGTCACGGTCGCCACGCCGGAGCCGTTCCACGGCGTCGGCGAGTGGTATCGCGACTTCGACCAGACCAGCGACGCCGAGGTGCTCGAGTGGCTGGCCCGGTACGGCCCGCCGGCGGAGTCCCCCGACCATGCCCACAACGCCTGACCGGGCCACGGCGCGGGTGGTCGGGGCGGCGGCGCAGCCGCTCCGCGGCGGGCCGGAGGACTTCGGGCCCCTCCTCGACCTGGTGGGCGACGCCCGGGTGGTGCTGCTGGGCGAGGCGTCGCATGGAACCCACGACTTCTACCGGGTCCGCGCCGAGATCACCAAGCGGCTGATCCGGGAGCGCGGCTTCACGGCGGTGGCGGTGGAGGCCGACTGGCCCGACGCCTACCGGGTGAACCGGTTCGTGCGCGGCCGCGCGGGGGACCCCGACGCCGCCGAGGCGCTGGGCGGGTTCCTCCGCTTCCCGCAGTGGATGTGGCGCAACGCCGACGTCCTCGACTTCGTGGGCTGGCTCCGCGCCCACAACGAGAGCCGGCCCGGCGACGCCGGGCAGGTCGGCTTCTATGGCCTCGACCTGTACAGCCTGCACGCCTCCATGGACGCGGTGCTCGCGTATCTCCGGGTGGTGGATCCCGAGGCCGCCGCGCGGGCCGCGCGGAGTTATGCCTGCTTCGACCGGTTCGGCGCCGATCCCCAGCGCTACGGCTATGCCACGACCGTCGGACTCGATCCCTCCTGCGAGCGGGAAGTCATCACCCAACTGGTGGCGCTGCGGCAGTCGGCGAGCGACTATGCCCGCCGGGACGGACGCCAGGCCGCGGACGAC
>JBGAPX010000054.1:0-23484 GCA_044221045.1 Gemmatimonadales bacterium | reverse complement strand
GCCAGCATCTTCCGCTGCATCCACACCATCAAGGGCACCAGCGGCTTCCTGGGCTTCGGGAAGCTCGAGAGCGTGACCCACGTGGGCGAGAGCCTGCTCTCCGACCTGCGCGACGGCAAGAAGACGCTGACCCCCGAGATCACGAGCGCGCTGCTCAAGCTGGTGGACGCGGTCCGGGCAATGCTGTCGGCCATCGAGAGCACGGGCGCCGACGGCCAGGATGACTTCGCGCCGCTGGTGGAGCTGCTCACGCGGCTGCAGAAGGGCGAGCCGGTGGCGGCGGGAAAAGCTGAGGGGGCGTCGCGGGCCAAGGGCGGCCGGAAGAGCGGCCCGCAGGCGGCTCCGGTGGCGGAGATGACGCCGCCCGCGGCCGTGGCGCCCCCGGCTCCCGCAGCGGCTCCCGAGCCGGTGCCGGCTCCCGTCCCGCAGGCAGCGGCCGCGGCCGAACCGACGGAAGTGAAGGGCCCGGCGGCCTCGGACAGCAACATCCGGGTGGACGTGGGCCTGCTGGACAAGCTCATGAACCTGGTGGGCGAGCTGGTGCTGGCCCGCAATCAGATTCTCCAGTACACCTCGACCGCGGATGACTCCGGGTTCGTGGCGACCTCCCAGCGGCTCAACCTCATCACCACCGAGCTGCAGGAAGGGGTCATGAAGACCCGGATGCAGCCGATCGGCAACGTGTGGGCCAAGTTCCCGCGCGTGGTGCGTGACCTGGCCCTGGCCTGCAAGAAGCAGGTCCGCATCGAGATGGAGGGCAAGGAGACCGAGCTCGACAAGACCATCATCGAGGCCATCAAGGACCCGCTCACCCACATCGTGCGGAACTCGGTCGACCATGGCATGGAGCTGCCGGCCGAGCGCGTGGCGCGCGGCAAGCCGGCCGAGGGCCGGCTGCTGCTGCGGGCCTACCACGAGGGCGGCCAGGTCAACATCGAGATCTCCGATGACGGCGCCGGGGTCAACACCGAGCGGGTGAAGGCCAAGGCGATCCAGAAGGGCATCGTCACCGCCGAGCAGGCCGCGCGGATGGGGGAGCGGGAGCTGGTGAACCTGATCTTCGCGCCGGGCTTCAGCACGGCGGAGCAGGTGAGCAACATCTCCGGCCGCGGCGTGGGGATGGACGTGGTCAAGACCAACATCGAGAAGATCGGCGGCACCGTCGACGTGCAGAGCGTGGCCGGGCAGGGCACCACCCTCAAGATCAAGATCCCGCTCACCCTCGCGATCATCCCGGCGCTGGTCGTGACGACCGGCGGGGACCGCTTCGCGATCCCGCAGGTGTCCCTGCTGGAGCTGGTGCGGCTGGAAGGCGACGAGGCCGAGGCGGGCATCGAGATGGTCTACGGCGCCCCGGTCTACCGCCTGCGGGGCCGGCTGCTGCCGCTGGTGAACCTGGCGCACGCCCTGGGGCTGCAGGAGGGCTTCCGGTCGGCGGGGGCGCAGGAGGCGGTCAACATCGTGGTGCTGCAGGCCGACGAGCACACCTTCGGCCTCGTGGTGGACGAGATCAACGACACCGAGGAGATCGTCGTCAAGCCCCTGGGCAAGCAGCTGAAGGGCATCGGCGCGTTCGCCGGGGCAACGATCATGGGGGACGGGCGGGTGGCCCTGATCCTGGACGTGCTGGGCCTGGGCCAGCTGGCGCAGGTCGTCTCCGAGACGGCGCGGAAGGCGCGGGGCGCGGTGGCCGAGGCGGCACGCACCGATGCGGCCGAGCGCCAGATGCTGCTGCTGTTCCGGCTGGGAGCCGAGCGCCGGATGGCCATCCCGCTCTCGATGGTGGCGCGGCTGGAGGAGTTCCCGCAGGACAGCATCGAGCGGGCCGGCGCCTACCAGGTGGTGCAGTACCGGGGCCGGCTGCTGCCGCTGATGCGGCTCACCGACCTGCTGGGAGAGCCCGGCGGGATGGAGGCGCGCGACCCGCTGCAGGTGGTGGTCTACCGCCACGAGGGCCGCGACGTGGGCCTGGTGGTGGAGAACATCGTGGACATCGTCGAGGAGCAGCTCACCGTGCACCGGCGGGAACGGCAGGGAGCGGTGTTCGGCACCGCGGTGATCCAGCAGAAGGTCACCGACCTGCTCGACGTGCGGGCACTCATCGAACAGGCGGACGTGCTGCTCTTCGCGGGCGCGGACGCGGAACCCGTCGGCGCGGGGGTCTGAGGCCATGGCCATGGAACGGCAGTTCTGCACCTTCCAGCTCGATCGCCTGTTCTTCGGCATCGAGGTGCTGCAGGTCCAGGAAGTGATCCGGTCGCAGCAGATGACGCGGGTCCCGCTCGCGGGGCGCGCGGTCCGGGGGCTGATCAACCTGCGGGGGCAGATCGTCACCGCGATCGACCTGCGGGAACGGCTGGGGCTGGCGCCCTTCGCGGCCGACCGGCAGCCGATGAACGTCGTGGTGCGGACCGACGAGGGCGCGGTGAGCCTGCTGGTGGACGAGATCGGCGACGTGCTGGAGACCGAGGAGTCGGCCTACGAGGAACCGCCGGAGACCCTTCCTCCGGCGGCGCGGGAGATGATCCGGGGCGTGTACAAGCTCCCCGGGCGGCTGCTGCTGGTGCTGGACACGGACAAGGCGCTGGCCCTGGAGCCCACGGGCGCGCGCTGACGGACCGCAGGCCCCCCCTCGAACGGTGACGCAAGGAGCGCGTACCGATGACCGCATCGCCCGAAGTCCCTTCCCGCGCGCTGCCTCAGGCAGGCGCGGTGACTGACCCGCTGGCCGCGCCCCGCCTCCTCGGCGGGATCACGGAGGCCGCGGCCCTCGTGTTCCTTGCCGACCGCCACCAGCGGGTGCTGCACGCCAGCCGCCAGGCCGAGGCGGCGGTCGCGAAGCTCGGGTTCGCCCCCGGGCCGGTGACCGGCCAGGACCTGGCCACCCTCCACGGTGCGCCCGCCGGCTTCCGGGAGGCGGTCGCCGACCCGGCCCGGCTCCCCTACGAGCACAAGATCAAGACCGAGGGCGCCGTCTACAAGTGCGTGGTGCAGGCGGTCCGGGACGAGACCGGCGGCCTCACCGGCTACGTGGCCGCGTGGGAGGACCAGACCAAGCGCCACCGGGTCGAGGTGGAGCTGGGGCGGGTGCTCTCGATGATCGAGAGCTGCCCCACCAACATCATCTGCGGTGACCCGGACCTCACGATGCAGTACGTGAACCCGGCGGGACGGGCGTCGCTCGACCGGCTGGGCCGGGTGCTGCCGGTCACGGCCGACGCCGTGCAGGGCACCTCGATGCTGGTCTTCTTCGAGCGGTCCGACGACCTGCGACGGCGCCTGCTCGACCCCACGAGCCTGCCCTATCGCGCCCAGGTCGCGTACGGGGGGGAAACCCTCGACCTGACGGTGTCCGCCACTTACGACCACCAGAAGCGCTACATCGGCCCGATGCTCACCTGGGAGGTGGTGACCGAGACCCTCGCGGCCCAGCGGGCGGTGTCGGAGGCCCATGCCCGCGAACAGCGGGAAGCGGCGGAGCTGCGGACCAAGGTGGACCGCATCCTCGGGGCGGTGCACGCCGCGGCCACCGGCGACCTGACCCGCGCCGTGGGCGTTGAGGGGAGCGATACGATCGGGCAACTCGGCGGCGAGCTGGCCACCTTCCTGTCGGACCTGCGCCAGAATATCGGCCAGATCGCGGGCCACGCCGACACCCTCGCGGCCGCGGCGGAGGAGCTGTCGGCGGTCAACCGGTCCGTGGCCACCGGCGCCGCCGAGACCAGCACCCAGGCCGGGGTGGTGAGCAGCGCCTCCGACGAAGTCACCCGCAACGTGCAGACCGTCGCGGCGGGCACCGAGGAGATGGGGGCCAGCATCCGCGAGATCGCCAAGAACGCCTCCGAGGCGGCCAAGGTGGCCTCCGAGGCCGTGGGACTCGCCGGGCGCACCAACGACATGATGGCGCAGCTCGGCGGCTCGAGCCAGGAGATCGGCAAGGTGCTCAAGCTGATCACCTCGATCGCGCAGCAGACCAACCTGCTGGCGCTCAACGCGACCATCGAGGCGGCCCGCGCCGGCGAGGCGGGCAAGGGCTTCGCGGTGGTGGCCAAGGAGGTCAAGGACCTGGCCAAGGAGACCGCGCGCGCCACGGAGGAGATCGGGCAGCGCATCGAGGCCATCCAGACCGACACCGGGCGCGCGGTGCAGGCGATCCGGGACATCGGGCAGATCATCGCCCGGATCAGCGACATCCAGACGGTGATCGCGGGGGCGGTGGAGGAACAGACGGCCACCACCAACGAGATGGCGCGCAACATCACCGACGCCGCGCGCGGGGCGCAGGAGATCAGCCACACGATCGCGGCGGTGGCAGGGTCCGCCCGGGCCACCAGCGACAGCACCGGCAACAGCGACCGCGCCACCGCCGAGCTGGCGGCGATGGCCACCGAACTGCGCCGACTCGTCGGCCGCTTCACCCACTAGGCGGCCCCGATGATCGCCCCTGCCGAAGCCGGCGCCGTGGCCCCCGTGGCCGCGCGCGCCCGCCCTGCCGACGTCGCCGCCGGCGGGGATGTCGTGACCCGCGCCATCGAGGCCGTGGCCCGCGCCGCAACCGTCAAGGGCGCCGTCGCGAGCGTGCTGCAGCTGCTGCGCGAGGGCCAGGACTGGGACTACGCCGCCTGGCTGCGCCGCGACCCGATCGACGGCCTGCTCAAGTGCAGCCTGGACTCCGGCCAGGTGGCCGAGGAGTTCCGCGAGAAGACGCGCGCGGCACAGTTCCGGGAGGGAGAGGCGCTCTCGGGACGCGCCTGGCGCTCCGGCGACCTGGTGACGGTGGATGACTTCGGCGAGGTGCCCGAGTTCGCCCGTGCCCCGGTGGCCCGGCGGGCCGGCGTTCGGACCGCGGCGGCCGTCCCGCTCATCGTCAACGGCGAGATCGTCGGAACCCTCGAGGTCTACGCCACCCGGCTGCGGACCCTCACGCCGGCCGAGGGCGATGCGCTCCGCAAGGTGGCGGGCCAGGTCTCCGGCGGGATCGCCCGCGTGGAGCTGTCCCGCTACGCCTCCATGGTCCGCAACTCGCCCGTCAACATCGTCTCGGCCGATCGCGACCTGGCCATCCAGTACCTCAACCCTGCGGCGCACGCCTGCCTGGCCCAGCTCGAGGAGTTCACCGGGGTCGCGGCCGACCAGCTGCTGGGTCGGTCGCTGGAGCTGCTGCACCCGGAGCTCCGGGCGATCCGTCCGCGGCTGCTCGACCCGAAGCAGCTGCCGCACAGCCTGCGCCTGGCCGTGGGTCCCGAGACCCTCGAGATGGAGGTGAGCCCCACCTTCGACGCGGGTGGCCAGTACCTGGGCCCGATGGTGACGTGGGAGGTCATCACCCAGCGGCTCGAGGCGGAGGCACAGATCACCGAGGCGCGCGAACGGGAGCGCGCGCAGGCGGGCCGGCTGCAGGCCCAGGTCGACCAGATCCTCGAGGCGGTCCGTGGGGCCACGGCGGGCGACCTGACCGTCGCGGTCCCGGTGCGCGGCCCCGACGCCGCCGGCCAGCTGGGCGAGGGGCTCGCGGCGCTCATCGCGGGGTTCCGGGCCGAGGTGGCGGGGATCGGCGGGCACGCCCGGACCCTGGCTGGGGCCTCCGAGCAGCTCTCGGGGATCAACCGCACCCTGGCGGGGAGCGCGGAGCAGACCTCGGCGCAGGCCCGGATCGTCTCCAACGCGGCGGCGGAGGTGTCCGGCAACATCACCGTGACGGCCAGCGGCACGGAGGAGATGGGGGCGTCCATCCGTGAGATCGCGCGCAACGCGGCCGACGCCGCCCGGGTCGCGCGGCAGGCGGTGCAGGTGGCCGACCGGACCAAGACCACGGTCGCAAGGCTGGGGGAGTCCAGCACCGAGATCGGCAAGGTGGTCAAGGTGATCACCGCGATCGCGCAGCAGACCAACCTGCTGGCCCTCAACGCCACCATCGAGGCGGCCCGGGCCGGCGACGCGGGCAAGGGCTTCGCCGTCGTGGCCAACGAGGTGAAGGAACTGGCCAAGGGCACCGCCAAGGCCACCGAGGAGATCGGCCGCAAGATCGAGATCATCCAGGGGGACACCCGCGACGCCGTGGGCGAGATCCACGAGATCGCGGGGATCATCGAGCAGATCAGCGGGATCCAGACCACCATCGCGGGCGCGGTGGAGGAGCAGACCGCCACCACCAACGAGATGAGCCGTACCGTGAGCGAGGCCGCCCGCAGCGCGGGTGCCATCGCCGAGAACATGGTCGGGGTGGCGGAGGCCGCGGATGCCACCACCGCCAGCGTGGCGGAGTGCCAGGACGCGGCCGACCAGCTGGCCAGACTCTCGGAGCAGCTTCACGCGCTGGTGGGGCGGTTCCGGTGCTGACCGTGGACGCAGGAGCGGGCGCATGTCCGGCGTGATGTCCTCGAGCCCGGCGCGGACCGGGCTGTTCGACCGCCTCGGCGGTTTCGACGCCATTGACCAGGCGGTGGCGCGCGCCTTCGTGCGCGCGAGCGCCGACCCGGTGCTGGCCGGCCGCATCCCGGCCACGCCGGGTGCCGACGCCACCTGGCAGGCCCAGATGTACCTGACCGAGCTGACCGGCGGGCCGATGGCCTACGATGGCCCGGACCTGCGCGGCGTGGCCGCGCAGCTGGCGCTGACCGCCCGGGATGTCGGCACCACCTGGGCGCCCATCTCGGTGCTGCCTTCGAGGCGGCTGGTGTCCCCCGAGACGGCGGTGGCGGAGCTGCGCGGCCTGCTGGCCCGGGCGGCGGGCCGGCTGGGTCTCGGGGAGGCGGCGGTCGAGCCGGCTGCCGCGGCAGCGGCGGTGGGGTCACCGGTGGAGGCGCTGGTGGCGGCGGCGGTGCTCGAGGCGGCGCGGCTGGGCCTGGAGGAGGGCAACCTCTTCGTGCTGGATACGCACCTCACCCTGGTGCACCTCAACCCGGGGGCCCAGGCGGCGGTTCAGGCGGCGGACGCGGAGCTGCGACGGGCCTTCAACCTCGGCGCGGCCGAGCTGGTGGGCCACCCGATCATCCGCATCCACCCGGCCCCGACCCAGTTCTCCGCCCTCTTCGCGGATCCCGACCGGCTGCCGCGCGAGACAACCTGGTGCTTCGGGCGTGCGGTGTGGAAGGCCCATCCCTTCGCGGTGCGACAGGGCGGGACCGTCACGGGCTACGGCGTGGCCTGGCGTGACCTCTCGGAGCAGCACCGGGTCCAGGCGGTATTCCAGCGGCTGCGGAGCCAGGCGGAGGACCTCCCGGTGCCGGTGATGCTGCCGGACGGCACGCAGGAGCGGTGGTTCGGCAACGCCGCCTGTGAGGCGGCGCTGGCGCGGCTGGCGCCCTACCTGCGTACCCCGGTGCAGCCCAGCGACGGGGTGCCGGTCGGGATCTTCTTTCCCGATGTCGCGGCGCGGCGGGCGCTCTTCGCCGACCCGACCCGGTTGCCGCACAAGGCCCAGGTGCAGTTCGGGCCGGAGACGGTCGCGGTGCTGGTGTCCCCGGTGCTCGACCAGGACCAGCGGTACGTCGGTCCCCAGATCACCTGGGAGATCGTGCACCGGACACCGGCGGCCCCGGAGGCACCCGTGCCCCAGGTGGCAGTGGTGCCGGTGCCGGAGCCGGTGGTTCGTGCGGAACGAGGGGACGGGGTGGATCCGGGCGTGGCCCCGCTCCGGCGGGAGGCGCGTGCGCTCGAGGGCGTGTCGGCCGACCTGCTCACCCTGAGCCGCCTGCTCGACGCGGTGGCGGAGGAGGCCGAACAGGCCGGGATGCCCATCGCGGGACCTGCGCCGGAGGACGACGAGCGGCCGGAGTCGCTGCGCCGGGCGGATGCGGCGGTCGTCGACGCGCTGCGCGCCGTGCAGGCGGCGGCGGTCGAAGCCGCGTCCGCGGTGGCCGCCGAGGCGCAGGGACTGTCGGGAAGCGTCGCCCCGCGCCTGACCGGGGCGGTGGAGCGGGCCCAGGCCGGCGCCGAGGCCATGCGCCGGCTCCGGGCGCTGGCGGCGGGGCTCTCCGACCTGCGGGGAGGCGTGACTCCCGAACCGGCGCCGCGGAACGCCGCGGCGATGATGACGTGAAGCGTCTCCGCGTGCTGGTGGTGGACGACGCCGTCATTGTCCGCCGGCTCATTGCCCAGGCGCTCGGGCAAGAGCCGGACATGGAGGTCGTTGGCACGGCGAGTGACGGCGACCTGGCACTCGAGACCCTGGCGGCCGGCCGCCCCGACGTGGTCACGCTGGACATCGACATGCCGGGCCTCGATGGCCTGGAGACGCTGCGCCGCCTGCGCGCCGCCTGGCCGCAGCTGCCGGTGGTGATGTTCACGGGCGTGAGCGAGCCCGGCGTCGCGGAACTCGAGGCCCTGGCCATGGGCGCCAACGATCTCATTCCCAAGCTGCCCCACGAGGGCAACATGGTGAACGCGATCGAATGGGTCCGCACCCGGCTGGCGCCGCGCCTGCGCGAGGTCGCCGCCCAGGTGGCGAAGGCCCAGGCGCTGGCCGCGGAGCCGCCCCTGGCCCGGCCCGCACCGCCGGCCGCCACCCCCGCGCCGCCGCGGCCGGCGCCGCCCCGTTCGGCGGGGCGGGTCGCGGCCAGCCTCCCCGAGGTGCTCGCGGTGGCGGCCTCCACCGGGGGCCCGAACGCGCTGGAGGCGCTGCTCAAGGGGCTGCCGGCCGACTTCCGGCTGCCGATCGTCATCACCCAGCACATGCCCCCGGGATTCACCCGCCTGCTGGCCGACCGCCTGCGGGCGGCCACCCATTTCCAGGTGGATGAGGCGGTGCCGGGCGCGCCCCTGGAACCGGGCCAGGTCTGGATCGCGCCCGGGGACCACCATTTGGTGGTCCAGCGTGTCGGGATGGCCGTGGTGCTTCAGACAAACCAGGCACCACCCGAGAATTCCTGCAGGCCCTCCGCCGACCCGATGTTCCGGTCGGTGGCGCGGGTGTTCGGTCCCCGGTCGCTGGCGGTGGTCCTGACGGGGATGGGGCAGGATGGGGCAGCCGGAGCCGGCAGCATCGCCCAGGCGGGGGGCCGGATCCTGGTCCAGGACGAGGCCACGAGCGTGGTCTGGGGTATGCCGGGCGCGGTGGCCCGGGCCGGGGTCGCGGAGGCCGTGCTGCCATTGGGGGAGCTGCCGCAGGCCATTGTGGAACGCTGCCGGGGCGGTGTCGCGCCGGCGCTGACGCGCTGAGTCAGGAGAACGGTCGATGGCCCTCAACCCCACCGACTTCCAGTTCGTGAGCACGCTGGTCCGCCAGCGGTCGGCGATCGTGCTCGAACCGGAGAAGAGCTACCTGCTCGAGGCCCGGCTCACGCCGCTGGCCCGGGCGGAGGGCTTCGCTTCGCTGGAGGCGCTGGTGGCCCAGATGCGGGCGCAGCCGTTCAACGGGTTGCATCGGAAGGTCGTCGAGGCGATGACGACCAACGAGACGAGCTTCTTCCGGGACCTGCACCCCTTCGAGGCGCTGCGGCAGGTCGTGCTGCCCGAGGTCCTCAAGCACCGGCAGGCCACCCGCACGCTGAACATCTGGTGCGCCGCCTGCTCCAGCGGCCAGGAACCGTATACGGTCGCCATGACGCTGCTGGAGCACTTCCCCCAGCTCAGCGGCTGGAACTTCCGGATCCTGGCGACCGACCTCTCGGGCGAGATGGTGGCCCGCTCGCGCGCGGGGCGGTACGGCCAGATCGAGGTGAACCGCGGCCTGCCCGCCAACCTGCTCGTGAAGTGGTTCGAGAAGAAGGGCATGGAGTGGCAGGTCAAGCCCGAGGTGCAGCGGTACTGCGAGTTCCGGGAGATGAACCTGATCGAGCCGTGGGGCCAGCTTCCGGTGATGGACGTGGTGTTCCTGCGGAACGTGCTGATCTACTTCGACGTCGAGACCAAGCGGCAGATCCTGGGCAATGTCCGGAAGGTGCTCCAGTCCTGGGGCTACCTGTTCCTGGGCGGGGCGGAGACCACGATCAACCTCGGCGACACTTTCGAGCGGGTACAGTTCGACAAGGCCGGTTGCTACCGGATCAAAGGCAGCTAGGAGGCGGTGATGCAGTTCCTCGAGGAAGAGATCCGGCAGGTGGCGGAAATGGTCTGGGACTCGGTCCTGGGCGCTCCCCTGGTGCGGTCCCCGGAGATCCCCCCGCCGCCCGAGCGCGTGGTCTCGGGGTGCGTGCACTTCACGGGGGCCTGGGAAGGCGCGGTCACGATCGAATGCTCGGCCGAGTTCGCGCGGTCCGCGGCCGCCACGATGTTCGGCGTGGACGTCGGCACGGCCAGCCCCTCGGACATGCAGGACGCGATGGGCGAGCTGACCAACATGACCGGGGGCAACGTCAAGGCGCTGCTGCCGGAGGGCTGCCGGCTCTCGCTCCCCACGGTGATCGAGGGGACCGAATACAGCACCCGCGTCCCGGGCAGCGACCTCCTCACCACGGTGGCCTTCAAGTGCCAGGGGTCCCCGGTCGTGGTCCGGCTGCTCAAGAAGTCCGAGAACGGGAAGCACTAGGAGGCTCCGATGAGCGACGTACCCTTTCCCCACCGTCGTGAATTCAGCCGGGTGCCGGTGCACCTCCGGGCGGAGGTCACGCTCGACGGTGGCGCCCGCGTGGACGGGACGATGGAGAACCTGAGCCTCAAGGGGGGCTTCCTGCGCACCGGGGCGGCCCCCGGGGCGGGGACGCCCTGCGACGTCCGGCTGCACCTGGAGGGGACCGAGATCGAGGTCCACGCCCAGGGCACCGTGGTGCGCCCGGGCGCGGGCGGTGTCGCCATCCAGTTCACCGAGATCGTGGGCATCGACAGCCTCGAGCACCTGCGCAACCTCATCCTCTTCAACACGCACGACCCGCACCAGGTGGAGCAGGAGTTCCACGAGCACCTGGGCCTCAAGCGGGACGCCTGATCCCACCCCCGGCGCGGGTCAAGCCCGCGCCTCCCGCTGCCGATACCAGTGACGTGGGGACATGGGCCCGGCGACCGCCGGGCCAGGGCCCCGGACTCGTCACCGGGCAGGGCATGCCATGGCGTGGAGCATCCGCCGCAAACTCATCGGGCTGGGCTGGGTATCGGTGGCGCTCGCAGGGGCCCTGGCGGGAATGTGCTTCTGGAGCGTCCGGCAGCTCGAGGCGGTGATCGAGGAACTGCACCTGAGCGGGACGGCGCTGGCCAACCACCAGCAGGCCGACATGATGCACGACGCCATCCGGGGCGACGTCCTCGCCAGCCGCCTGGCCTCGACACCCGCCCAGCGGGCGGAGGCGCAGGGCGAGGTCGAGGCCCATTTCGCCGCGTTCGACTCGCTGGTGCGGGCCAACGCGGCGCTCGACCTGCCGCCCGCGACGCGGGCAGCGCTGGCCGAGCTGGCCCCGCTGCTCGCGCGCTACCATGAGAGCGCGACGGCCGCGATGGCGGGGCGGGCGAGCCTGGACGAGTTCCAGGTGGTGTTCCGGGAGGTGGAAGGCAAGGCCGAGGCGGTCAGCGTCCGGATCGAGGCGGCCAATGCGGCCAGCGTCGCGGCGGCGGGCAGCCGGGGGCGGCAGCTGGAGCGGCTCGCCCTCGGGCTTGCCGTCGTCGGGGCCGGCCTGATCGCCGGGGTGCTCGCGCTGGTGGGGCGGTCGATCCTGGCACCGGTGCGGCTGGTCGGCCGCCGCCTGGCCGAGGTGGCGGAGGGGGATGGCGACCTCTCCGCGCGCGTGGCCTACGATGGGGAGGACGAGCTCGGGGAGCTGGCCCGTTCGTTCAACACTTTCGTGGCGAAGATCGAGGAGACGGTGCACCTCATCGCCGAGAACGCCGCGGCGCTGGCGGCCGCGGCGGACCAGCTGTCCGCGCTGAGCGGCCGGCTCACCGAATCGACCGAGGCGGGGCGGGCCCAGTCGGGGCAGGCCGCGACCACGGCGGGAAGCGTGAGCAGCAGCGTGCAGAGCATCGCCACCGGCGTGGAGGAGCTTTCGTCGGCCATCAAGGAGATTGCGCGCAGCGCGGCCCAGGCCGCCACCGTGGCCTCCGAGGCGGCGGCCCTCGCCGGCGACGCGGACCGGACGGCGGAACGGCTGGGCACGGGCAGTGCCGAGATCGGCGTGGTGCTGACCTCGATCACGGCGGTGGCACAGAAGACCAACCTGCTCGCCCTGAACGCCACCATCGAGGCCGCCCGGGCGGGGGAGGCCGGGAAGGGCTTCGCCGTGGTGGCGCACGAGGTGAAGGACCTGGCCAACCAGGCCGCGGCCTCGAGCGAGGACATCGGCCACCGGATCGAGGCGGTGCAGCAGCAGGTGAGCGAGGTGGTCCAGGCCATCCGTCGCATCGCCAAGGTGGTGGACCAGATCAACCAGTACCAGGGCGGCATCGCCGGCGCGGTGGAAGAGCAGAGCGCGGTGGCGCACGAGATGGGCCGGGGCGTGCAGGATGCCGCCGGCGGCACGACCGAGATCGCGCAGGTGATGCTGGGCGCCGCCCAGGCCGCGGAGCAGTCGACCGCGGCGGCCGGCGAGGCCGCCCGCACCGCCGCCGAGCTGGCCCGGATGGCGTCCGCGCTGGAGCGGCTGGTGGGGCAGTTCCGGACAGGGGGGCGGGCGACGGGGCGCCCCAGGGGGGCGCGTCCCGAACCACGGGTGGCGGCGGAGGTCTAGGTGCGGATCCTGATCGCGGAAGATGATACGACGTCCCGGCTGGTGCTGGAGCGGACGCTCAAGAAGCTGGGGTACGGGGTGCTGGCCGCGCGCGACGGCGCGGAGGCGTGGCAGCTGTACCAGCAGGAACACCCGCCGGTGGTGATCACCGACTGGATGATGCCGCGGCTCGACGGCCTGGACCTCTGCCGGCGGGTGCGGGGCGACGCACAGAACGACCGGTACACCTGGCTGGTGGTCCTGACGGCGCTGGGCGGGAAGCAGAACTACCTCGAGGCGATGAACGCCGGCGCGGACGACTTCCTGACCAAGCCGTTCGACCCGGACGAGCTGGTGACCCGGTTGCGGGTGGCGGAGCGGATCCTGGGCCTGGAGTCGAAGCTGGCGTACCTGGAGGCGATGCATCACTGCTGTCCCGGCTGCGCCCGGGTGCGGCAGGACAACGGCCGCTGGGTGGACCTGCGGCAGGTGGCGGCGGAGGTGCGGCGGCGCAACCCGCGCCTGCAGTGCCCCGAGTGCCGGAAGCGGGACGCCCGCCCGGCCCGGGTGGCGGAAGCGGTCGAGCGGTCCTGACGAGGGAACCCCTGGAGCAAGGAGGCGGCAGTGCGTGCGCTGGTCGTGGATGATTCGCGGGCAATCCGCAGCATCATCGGGAAGACGGTCAAGGAGCTGGGCTTCGAGCTGTTCGAGGCCGGCCACGGCAAGGAGGCGCTGGACCGCCTGGCCGAGGTCGGGCGGGTCGACCTGATCCTGGTCGACTGGAACATGCCCGAGATGAACGGCTTCGACTTCCTGGTGGCGGCCCGGGGGAACCCGGCGTGGAAGGACACGGTCATCATGATGGTCACCACCGAGACCGAGATGAGCCAGATGCAGCGGGCGCTCGAGGCGGGGGCCAACGAGTACGTGATGAAGCCCTTCACCAAGGACGTGCTGCGCGAGAAGCTGCAGCTCGTGGGGCTCGCCGCGGGCTGAGCCATGGCCAAGATCCGTGTGCTGGTGGTCGACGACGCGGTGGTGGTCCGCCGCATCGTCACCGAGGTCCTCTCGTCCGACCCGGACATCGAGGTGGTCGGCACCGCCGCCAACGGCCGACTGGCCCTGCAGAAGCTGGCGGGGCTGCAGCCGGACCTGGTGACGCTCGACATCGAGATGCCGGAGCTGGACGGGCTGGGGACGCTGGTGGAGCTCCGCAAGAGCCACCCGCGACTGCCGGTGATCATGTTCAGCACCCTGACCGAGCGCGGGGCCTCCGCCACGCTCGAGGCGCTGGCGCGCGGCGCGTCGGACTACGTGACCAAGCCGGCCAACGTCGGCAGCGTGACGCTGGCCCAGGAACGGGTCCGCGAGGACCTCGTCCCCAAGATCAAGGCGCTGTGCGGCCGGGTGGTCCTGGCGCCGCGTCCCGCGCCGGCCGCCCCCCGGGCCCCGGCGCCGCCGGTCGTGGCCCCGCGGCCCGCGCTGCCACAGCGGGTGGACCTGCTGGCCATCGGAGTGTCCACCGGCGGTCCCAACGCCCTGGCCGCCATCATCCCGGCGCTCCCGGCCGACTTCCCGCTGCCGGTCGTGATCGTGCAGCACATGCCGCCCGTGTTCACCCGCTTCCTGGCCGAACGGCTCGCGAGCACCTCCCGCCTCGCGGTCCGCGAGGGGGAGGAGGGCGGGGTGGTCGAGCCCGGCGTCGTCTGGGTGGCACCCGGCAGTTCCCATATGGTGCTGGCCCGTGAGGGCGAGGCGCTCCGCCTCCGCCTCACGCAGGACCCGCCGGAGAATTCCTGCCGGCCCGCGGTCGATCCCCTGTTCCGCAGCGCCGCGGCCCTCGTGGGGTCGCGGACGCTGGCCCTGGTGCTGACCGGGATGGGGCAGGACGGGCTGCGCGGGGCCGAGGAGATCCGCAAGGCGGGCGGCGTGGTGCTGGCCCAGGACGAGGCGAGCTCGGTGGTGTGGGGCATGCCCGGCGCCGTGGTGGGTGCGGGCCTGGCCGATACCGTGCTGCCGCTGGAGCGGCTGGCGGCGGAGTTGACCCAGCGGGCCGGCGTCGGACGCCTGGCGCGGATCGGCGGCGGCCCGGCGGCCGCGGTGAGCGCCCGATGATCAGGGAGGATCGGGGCGATGCTGGGATCCGGGGAGTTTGACTTCCTGCGGGGGCTCGTGCGCGAGCGCTCCGCCATCGTGCTCGAGCCGGGGAAGGAATACCTGGTGGAGAGCCGCCTGGTGCCGCTGCTCCGCGACCGCCAGCTGCCCTCGCTCGGGGCGCTGACCGCCGCCCTGCGGGCCGAGCCGCATGGTGAGCTGGAGCGCGCCGTGGTCGAGGCGATGACCACGAACGAGACCAGCTTCTTCCGCGACCATCACCCGTTCGAGGCGCTGCAGCACCGGCTGCTGCCGGAGTTGATCGCCGCACGCACCGCCGAACGCCGGCTGCGGTTCTGGAGCAACGCTTGCTCCAGCGGGCAGGAGGCGTACAGCCTCGCCATGCTGCTGGCGGAGCACTTTCCCGGCCTGGCTGGGTGGGACGTGAGCATCCTGGCCACCGACCTCTCCCGCGACATGGTGCGGCGCACCCAGCAGGGCTGCTACGGCCAGCTCGAGATGAACCGCGGGCTCCCGGCCCCGCTGCTGGTGAAGTACTTCGACCGCCAGGCCACCCGCTGGCAGGTCAAGCCGCAGCTGCGCCGGTGGGTCCAGGCCCGGGAGCTCAACCTCATGGAGCCCTGGCCGGCGCTGCCGCGGTTCGACGTGATCTTCCTGCGCAACGTCCTGATCTACTTCGACCTGCCCACCAAGCGGGCCATCCTGCGCCGGGCCCGCCAGGCGCTCCGGCCCGATGGCTACCTGCTGCTCGGCAGCGCCGAGACCACCGTGATGGTGGACGACTCCTGGGAGCGGGTGGTGGTCGGGAGCTCGGTGGCCTACCGGGCGGGCACCGCCCCGGTGCGAGCCGCGGGGAGCGCCGCATGAGGGTCCTCGTGGTGGACGACGATCCCGTGTCGCAGCGGATCCTGGTGGCGACCCTGATCCAGCTCGGCCACCAGACGGTGGCGGCGGTGGATGGCGTGGCGGCATGGGAGGAGTACACCCGGGAGCCGGCGGACGTGGTGATCACCGACTGGATGATGCCGCGGATGGACGGGCTCGAGCTGACGCGCCGCATCCGGGCCCGGACGTCCGACCGCTATACCTGGGTGGTCCTGCTCACGGCGCTGGCCGGCCACGACCGCTGGCTCGACGGCATGAACGCCGGGGCCGACGACTTCGCCACCAAGCCGCTGGACCGGGCCGAGCTCCACGCGCGGCTCCGGGTGGCGGAGCGGGTGCTCGGCCTGCAGCTCGAGGTGCGGCAGCTCGAGGGGCTGCTCCCCATCTGCTCCTACTGCAAGCGCATCCGCGACGAGGGGGACCAGTGGTCGCAGGTGGAGGACTACGTCTCCCACCGGACCGAGGCCCAGTTCACCCACGGCATCTGCCCGGACTGCTACGACCGGCAGATCCGGCCCCAGCTGGAACAGGCGGAGCGCCGCGATCCCGGCGCCCGGGCCTGAGACGGAAGGAGTCTCACACATGACCGACCGACCCGTGATGGACCTGCAGATCCTGGCGCGGCTGCAGGGGATGGACGACGACGGCACCTTCGTGGCGGAACTCGCCGCGGTCTTCCTGACCGAGGCCCCCATCCGCGGGACGGCGATCCGCGGCTGCAGCCACGCCGGCCGCCCCGCGGACGTCGTGGGCCTGGCGCACGCGCTCAAGGGCTCGGCCGCGAGCCTCGGCCTGGTCCGCGTGCAGGAGGCGAGCCGGGTCATCGAGGCGACCGCCCGGCGCGGGCAGGTGCCCGGGGCGGAGGCGCTGGCCCTGCTGGACCGGGAACTTGCCGCGGCGCGCGTGGTGCTGCAGCCGCTGGCCCGGCCGGTCGAGGCCTGACGCGTGGCCCTCCCCCTGTCGTCGCGCGTCCAGGGTGTCCCGACACCGGTCGATGACCTGGTGGCGGGCATGGTGATCGCGGAGGAGGTCCGCGATCAGCAGGGACGGCTGCTCATGCCGGCCGGCACCGAGCTGACGGACCGGCACCTGCGCGCGTTCTCGCTCTGGGGCATCATGTCCATCCGGGTGCGCGGCGAGGGCGGAGGCGACGGCGCGGAGGAGGTCCCGCTCGAGCTCACCCCGGCGCAGGTCGCGGAGGCGGAGGCGATCGTCCGGGCCCGCTTCCCGGCAGCCGACCTGGAGCACCCGTTCGTGGCCGAGCTGCTGCGGCTGGCGGCGCTGCGCGAGGCGCGGCGCCTGGCCCTGGAGGGGCGCCGCCGTGGCTAGGGCCTCGGAGCTGCTGCGCGGCGTCCAGAGCGTGGCCTCCCTGCCGGGGGTCTACCTGCGGCTGTCCACGGTCGTGAGCGATCCCCGCTCCTCGGCCGCCGACGTCGGCAACGTGATCGCCGAGGATCCCGGCCTGACCGCCCGCCTGCTGCGGCTGGTCAACAGCGCCATGTACGGGTTCCCCTCGAAGATCGAGACGGTGAGCCACGCGATCTCGATCGTGGGCACGGCGCAGCTGCAGGACCTGGCCCTGGCGACCTCGGTGATCCGGCTGTTCGCCAACATGCCCGAGCACGTGGTCACCATGGAGTCGTTCTGGCGCCACTCCGTGGCCTGTGGCGTGGCGGCCCGGGCGCTGGCGTCCCGGCGGCGGGAGGCGAACGTCGAGCGCTTCTTCGTGGCCGGCCTGCTGCACGACATCGGGCGCCCCATCATCTTCATGCAGGCCGCCGACGCCGCGCGCGAGGCGGTGACCCGCAGCCGCGAGACGGGGCGGCCGCTCTACGAGCTGGAGCACGAGGTCCTGGGCTTCGACCACACCCACGTGGGCCACGCCCTGCTGGAGCAGTGGAAGCTCCCGTCGAGCCTGCGCGAGGCGGTGCTGCACCATCACCATCCCGATCGCGCCCAGCGGTTCCCGATCGAGGCCGCGATCGTGCACATCTCCGACCTGCTCGCCAATGCCATGGGCTTCGGCTCGAGCGGGGAGAGCGGGGTGCCTCCCCTCTGCCGCAAGGCGTGGGACACGGCCGGGCTGCAGCCCGACCTGGTCGAGGACGTGGTGGACGAGGTGGAGCGGCACTACGAGGCGGCGGTGCAGGTCATCGTCACGGACCGCGCATGACCGGCCCCCAGACCTCCGCCGGCGATCCCCAGTGGGTCCTCGAGGCGCTCGACCTCGTGGCCGCGCTGGGTTCCTTCCGCGCCGACCAGCCGAAGGAACGCACCCCGGAGGGCGTGCTGAGCGCCGCCCGCCCGGTGCTCCGGCGGCTGCTGCCGCTGGCCCGGTCGGCCTTCCTGCTCCTGGAGGAGGACGGGCTCGGCCTCAGGCTCGTCGACGCCGACCCGGCCGGCGAGGCCGCGGCGCTGCAGGCCGAAGTGGATGCCCAGGTGGCGGCCGGCATCTACGCCTGGGCCGCCCAGCGGAACAGCGCGGTCCAGGTGCCGGCCCTGACCGCCCCGGACGGCACCGTGCTGCTGCACGCCCTGGCCACCCGCTCCCGGGTCCTGGGCATGTTCATCGGCATCGGCGGCGAGGAGCTGGGCCGGACCCCGGAAGCCAGCAGCAAGCTGCTGTCGATCCTCCTCGGCAACGTCTCCGCCGCGCTCGAGAGCGCCGACCTCTACCGGGAGCTGGCCACCTACAGCGAGGGGCTGGAGCGCCTGGTGGACGAGCGGACCCACGCGCTGGTGGAGTCCAACCAGCGGGCCCAGGCGGCGAGTCGCGCCAAGAGCGAGTTCCTGGCCAACATGAGCCACGAGCTCCGCACCCCGATGAACGGGGTGATCGGCATGACCAGCCTGCTGCTCGACACCGAGCTCGATCCCGAGCAGCGCGACTACGCCGAGACGGTGCACCACTCGGCCAATGCCCTGCTGGTGCTGCTGAACGACATCCTCGATCTCTCCAAGATCGAGGCCGGAAAACTGAGCCTCGCCCCGGTCCCGATGTCCCCGCGGGACGAGATCGAGGAGACCGCGGCCCTGCTGGCCGTCCGCGCGGCGGAGCGGGGGCTCGAGTTCGTGGCGCGGGTGGCGCCGGACGTGCCCGAGGAGGTGCTGGCCGATCCGGTGCGGATCCGGCAGATCCTCACCAACCTGGCCGCCAACGCGATCAAGTTCACCGAGCGGGGGCACGTGCTGGTGGACCTCGCCGTGGCGGAGCGCCGCGGCGCACGGGTGGTCCTCCGCCTGACGGTGGAGGACACGGGCATCGGGATTCCCGCCGACAAGCTCGAGCACATCTTCCACAAGTTCACCCAGGCCGATGCCAGTACCACCCGCCGGTACGGGGGCACCGGGCTCGGCCTGGCCATCACCCGCGAGCTGGCGGAGATGATGGAAGGCCAGGTCGGGGTGGAGAGCGCCGAAGGGCGGGGCAGCGTGTTCACCGCGCTGCTGACCCTCGAGGACACCGGGCGTACCGGCGCTGCGTCCCACCTGGGCGGGCACCGGGTGCTGCTCTGCCTCCCCTCGGAACTCGAGGCCCGCGTGGTGGGCGAGCTGCTCACGGCCGACGGGGCCACGGTCGTGCGGGTCGACGGAGCTGAGCCGGCCCTGGCGCAGCTGGCCCGGGAGCGGGGCCGCGGCACGCCCTTCACGGCGGCCATCGTGGATGGTGGCCTGGGGGCCGCGCCCTTGCGGGCCCTCCGCGCCGCCACCGGCGTCGAGACCCGGCTCGCCACGTTCGGCGGCGCCCGGCAGCCCGGATACGAAATGCTCAACCGGCCGGTGCGCCGCGGCGAGCTGCGCGAGTGCGTGCGCCCCGACGCGCCGGTGGCCGCCCCGGTGCCGCCAGCCGCCGAACCGGAGGGAGAGGTTCGCCTGGGACCGGCGAGGGTGCTCCTGGTGGACGACGCCGAGGTCAACCGCAAGGTGGTCACCAGCATGCTGCGGCGGCTGGGGTGCGTCATCGTGCTCGCGGAGAACGGGCAGGAGGCGCTGGCCCGGCTGGGCGAGGGCGGTTTCGACCTGGTCCTGATGGATTGCCAGATGCCGGTCATGGATGGGTTCGCCGCCACCCGGGTGCAGCGGGCCCGCGAGGCGGTGGGCGCCCAGCGCAGCACGATCGTGGCGCTCACCGCCCACGCCATGCGGGGCGACCGTGAGCGCTGCCTCGACGCAGGCATGGACGACTACCTCTCCAAGCCGGTGCAGCGTGAGGAACTGGAGCTCGTGCTGGAGCGGTGGCTGCCCGGGCGGTACCTGCCCAGCGCCGTCCGGGGCCGGAACCGCGCCGCGGCCGCGGCGGGGCTGCCGCTCGACGAGGCGGTGCTCGCCGGCCTGCGCGCCATCGAGGCGGACGGGATGCCGGGCTTCGTGTCGGAGGTCGTGGAGCTGTTCGCATCCCAGGGCCGGCTCCTCCTGGACCAGCTGGAGGCGGCGCACCATGCCGGCAACGGCGGCGCCTGGCGCTCGTCGCTGCACCTCTTCAAGGGCAGCGCCGGGTCGGTCGGGGCCGCCAGCCTGGCCGCGCGGTGCGCCGGGCTGGAGCAGGCGGCCGACGCCGACGCGCGCCCCGACCCGCGCGCCCTCGCCGAACTGCGCGAGGAGTTCGAGCGGGCGCTGACGGCGCTGACCGCCGCGGGGGTGCTCGGTGCGTAAGGGCCTGGTCCAGGTGCTCGTGACCGTCTTCGTCACGGAACTGGTGATGATGACGGTCCTGCCGACCTTCGAGGCGCGCATTCCGTGGTGGCTCGTCACCCTGATCGACGCCACCTCGATCCTCCTGGCCGGCGGCGTGTCGCTCTGGCTGCTGGTGCTGGTGCCCGAGCGCAGGCGCAACGAGGACGCGGTCCGGCGCAGCCACGAGACGCTGCAGGCGGTCGTCGAGACGGTGGGCGAGGTCATCTTCCGCACTGACGCCGCGGGCACCTGGACCTACCTGAACCCGGCCTGGGAACGGATCACGGGGTTCCCCGTGCTCGAGACGCTGGGGCACCCGTTCCTCGACTCCGTGCACCCCGACGACCGGGAGGAGAACGCGCGGCTCTTCGCCCCGCTGATCGCGCGCGAGAAGGAACACTGCCGGCATGTCGTCCGCTACCGCACCGCCGGGGGCGGCGTGCGCTGGATCGAGGTGCACGCGCGCCTGCTGGTCGACCACGCCGGCAGCATCACGGGGACCTCGGGCACCCTGCGCGACATCAGCGACCGGCACCTCGCGGAGGTGGCCCTCGCCGAGCAGGCGGCGCTGCTGGAGCGGCAGGCGCGCGACCTGGCCGAGGCCCGCGACGCCGCGCTGGGCTCCGCCCGCGCCAAGTCGGAGTTCCTGGCCAGCATGAGCCACGAGATCCGCACGCCGATGAACGGCGTCCTCGGCATGGCGGGGCTCCTGCTCGACACCGAGCTCGACCCCGAGCAGCGCGACTACGCCCAGTCCATCCAGCGCTCGGCCGATGCCCTGCTCGGAATCATCAACGACATCCTCGACTTCTCCAAGATCGAGGCCGGCAAGCTCACCATCGAGCCGATCTCCTTCGACCTGCGGGTGGCGGTGGAGGAGGTGGCCGACCTGCTCGCCCAGCGGGCGCAGGAGAAGGGACTCGAGCTGATCGTGCGCGTGGCGCCGGACGTGCCCCGCCACGTCCTCGGCGACCCGGGCCGCATCCGGCAGATCATCACCAACCTGGCCGGCAACGCGGTCAAGTTCACCAGTCGCGGCCACGTGCTGATCAACGTGGAGCTCGACAGCGGGCCCGGCGCAGCCGCCTGGGTGCGGTTCGCGGTGGAAGACTCGGGGATCGGCATCCCCGCCGACCGGCTCGACGCGATCTTCGAGAAGTTCTCCCAGGCGGACAACTCCACCACCCGGCGCTTCGGCGGGACGGGGCTCGGCCTTGCCATCTCCCGGCAGCTGGCGGAGCTGATGCACGGGCGGATCGGCGTGAAGAGTGTCGAGGGGCTGGGCTCCACCTTCTGGGTGCTGCTCCCGCTCCCGGTGGACCACAGCGTGGCGGCCCCCGTCCGCCCCGTCGCGATGCCCACGGGGCTGCGGGCGCTGGTGGTCGATCCCGACCCGACCAGCCGTCACGTGCTCGCCGAGCAGCTCGACGGGCTGGGCCTCCGGCCCTGCACCGTGGCGGGCGGCGAGGAAGCGCTCGCCGAGCTCGCCAGCGCCGCCGCGCAGGCGGATGCCTACGGCGTGGCGCTCCTGGCCGCGCAGCTCTCGGACATGGACGGGGAGGCGCTGGGGCGGCTGGTGAAGGCCGACGCCCGGCTGCACGAGGTGGTGCTGGTGTACCTCACCACCCAGGGCCGCCCCGGCGACGGCCGCCGGACCCACGAGGCGGGATTCGCCGCCTACCTTTCCAAGCCGCTGCACCACGACGACCTGCACGACGCGCTGGCGCTGGCGTGGGAGACCCGGGGCGCCGTGGAGCGGATGCCGCTCATCACCCGCCACTCCCTCGCGGAGGCGCGCGCGGCCGACCGCCCCGCCCAGGCCGACGAGCGGCGCGAGACCCCGGCCCGGATCCTCCTGGTGGAGGACAACCCCGTCAACCAGAAGCTCGCGATCCGCCTGCTCGAGAAGCTCGGCTGCCGCGTGGACGTGGCGGCCAACGGACGCGAGGCGGTGGAGATGCTCGCGACGCTGCCGTACGACCTGGTGTTCATGGATTGCCAGATGCCGGAGATGGACGGCTACGAGGCCACGCGGGTGGTCCGCGCCAGCGATACCGCGGCCGCCCGCGTGCCGATCGTGGCCATGACCGCCAATGCGATGCAGGGCGACCGGGAGCGCTGCCTGGAGGCGGGCATGGATGACTACGTCTCCAAGCCCATCCGCCGCGAGCACCTCGCCGCCATGCTGGCGCGCTGGATCTCCACCGAGACGAGCGGCGAGCACGCCACCGGGGCGTGGACCGAGGCGGGGCATCCGGAAACCGTCGAGATGACCCCGCTGGAGCAGCTGCGGGCCTACGACCAGAGCGGCGGCTCGCGCCTGGTGGAGGACCTCTGCCGGCTCTTCCTGTCGGACACCCCCAAGCGGCTCGCCGACCTCGAGACCGCGGTGGCCGCCGGTGACGCCACCCGGATCCACCTCGTCTCCCATACGGTGAAGGGGGCGGCCTGGCTGGTGGGGGCGCGGCAGCTGGGGGCCGTGGCGCAGACCATCGAGCAGCTGGCCGACAGCGGGGTCCTGCGGCGGGTGCCCGAGCAGACGGCGCGACTGCTCCGTGAATTCGAGCGGATCCGGCCGTTCTACGAGCGGGCGCTCGAGGCCGCCTCGAGCGGGGCGCCACTGCCGGCGGAGTTCGAGGTGGTCGAGTAGTCGCCCGCCCGGGGCCTCAGCCGGCCGCTGGCGCGTGATGGCACGCCGCCTGGCCGGCTCCTGTCGCCCGGAGCTCCGGGCACTCGGCAGCGCAGCGGGCATCGCGCGCAGGGTGGAAACACCGGGGATGAAAGGCGCAGCCGGCGGGCCGCGCCAGCGGACTCGGCGGATCCCCGCCCAGCACGATTCGCCCCGAGGTTGACCCGCCGACCAGCGCCGGGACCGCCGAGACCAGTGCCTGGGTGTAGGGGTGCGCGGGCGCCGCGAGCACCGATTCCGTGGGTCCCACCTCCACCAGCCGGCCCAGGTACATCACCGCGACGCGATCGGCCACCTGCCGCACCACCGCGAGATCATGCGCGATGTAGAGGTACGAGAGGCCCCTCCGCCGCTGCAGGTCGAGCAGCAGGGTGAGCACCTGCGCCTGCACCGAGACGTCGAGGGCGGACACCGGCTCGTCGAGGATCAGGAAGGTGGGTTCCACGGCGAGCGCCCGGGCGATCACGACCCGCTGCCGCTGACCGCCGGAGAGCGCCCGGGGGTACCGTCCCGCCAGCTCCGGGTCGAGCCCCACCTCCTGCAGCAGCT
>JBGAPX010000053.1:0-24039 GCA_044221045.1 Gemmatimonadales bacterium | reverse complement strand
GCGCTCCTTGGACACGCCGCCGGCAACGTGCTCGGCGTCCCGACCGAATTCCTGAACACCCCCGACGGGATTCTGGCCCGGTTCCCGGGGGGGATCCAGGAGGTGGTGCGGCAGGACACGGCCGAGTCGCCCTACGATGATGACCTGGCCCTCACCCTGCTCCTGGCCGAGGAACTGCTGCAGCCCGAGGTGGATCTGCGGCGGCTGGCGCTGGCCTGGGCGGCCTGGGGCGAGCGGGACGGTCGGGGCATCGGCCAGTGGACCCGGCGTGCCCTGCAGCACATCCGGCTGCACGATGCCCCGCCGGCCTCGACGGGTGGTCAGGCGGGCAATGGCACCATCTCGCGCTGCCTGCCGGTGGCGCTCCGGACCTTTCGGCAGCCGGCCAACCTGGTGAGCGCCAGCTACCATATCGCCGCCCTCACGCACCCGGACGACCGGTGCACCTGGGGGGCGGTGGCGGTGAACGTGGCGGCCGCCTGCTTCCTGCAGGGGCGCCGTGACTTCATCGGCGACGTCATCGAGGCGCTGCGGGAGAACGACGCCCCCGAGGAGCTGCTGGTCGTGGCGCGCCGGGTGCCGGTGGTGCGGCGGGAGGACCTGCCGGTCACCGGGCCCGCCGCGGGGTACGTGGTGCACGGGGTGGAGATCGCGCTCTGGTTCGCGTACCACGAGCCGAACCTCGAGCGCGGGCTGCGCTGGCTGGCGAACGCCGGCGGCGACACGGACACCAATGCCGCGGTGGCGGGCGGGCTGATGGGCGCCCGCGACGGCGTGGCGGCGGTGCCGGCGCGGTGGATCGACGCGGTGCCGGGGGCCGAGCGTATCGGCGCCCTGGCCATGGGACTGGTCGGACTCTGAACGGGAGGGCCTGTGCTGCGGCTGTTCTACAAGGTGCACAAGTGGGTCGGGATCGGGATCGGGCTGTTCCTCCTCATGTGGATCGTCACCGGCATGCTGCTCGGCGGCGGTGAGGGCCGCCCACGCGATGGTGTCGCGCCGGATTATGCGCGCGCGGTGGTCTCGCCCGCGGCGGCGCTCGAGGTCGCCACCGCAGGGGACAGCGGGCTGCGGGAGGTCCGCGGCGTGGAGCTCGACCGGATCGGCTCCCACCTCCTCTACCGGGTGCGAGGGGCCGGGGGGACGGTGCTCGTGGACGCCGCGGAGCCACGGCGCCTGGAGGTGACCGAGGCGCTGGCGCGCGAGGTGGCGGCGGGGATGTTCCCGCAGGGGACCATCGAGACCGTGGAGCTGCTCAAGCGCCACGACCGCGGCTATCCCAACGGCGCGCTGCCGGCTTACCGGGTGCGCTTCGGGGACCGGGCGCGCACGCTGGTCCACCTGTCGTTGCGCGATGGCCTCGTCGCCGTGAGCAACAAGGACCTCCAGCTCAACGGGACCCTCCACGGCCTCCATACCTTCGCGTCGCTGCGCGCCTTCGGGTTGTCCCGGGTGCCGATCCGACGGCTGCTGATCGTCGCCAGCCTCATCTCGCTCGTGGTCGTGGTGACGGGCTACTACATGTCGCTTCCCCGGCGGTGGACCAGAGGCTAGCGTCCTCGGGGCCGGGCCGGCAGATTCGCGGGGCGCGTCCCGACCGGGGCGCGCCCCTGTCGTTTCCCGACGATTCCCCGCCACCCGTGGCCCGCCCGGCCGGAGTCCCGCCATGCGCCTGTCCGTCCTCGCCCTGCTCGTGGCGCTGCCCGCCACCGTCCGTGCCCAGGTGGCCGTCGACACCGCCGGCACCGGTGCCATCCTCGACCAGGCGCTGCAGCGCTCCGAGGTGATGGCCAACCTGCGCTACCTGGCCGACCGGATCGGCCCGCGCCTCACCGGCTCGACGGCCATGCGCCTGGCCAACGACTGGACCGCGGAGCGGTTCCGGGCCTACGGGCTCACCGCGGCGCTCGAACCCTGGAGCTTCGGCGTGACCTGGGAGCGCGGGCCGGCGAGCTTCCGCATCACCGCGCCCTTCAGCCGTCACCTCACCGGTCACAGCTGGGCGTGGACGGCGGGCACGGAGGGCAAGGCCGCCCGCGGCCCGGTGGTGCGGATCGATGCCTCCACCCCGGAGAGCCTCGCCGCCAACCTGGGCCGGGTACGCGGCGCGTGGGTGATGCTGCGGGCCCCGGCGTCGATCTGGAATCCTGACGGGCCGCCCATGACCGCGGCCGACTCCGCCGCGCTCCGCGACGCGCGCGCCCGCCTGGCCGGGCCGGCGCCCGATACCTCGGAAGCCGCGCGCAAGGCGCGGCAGCAGTTCGCCACCGACCGGCCGTACCTGCTCAAGCGTGCGGGGGCCCTCGGCCTGCTGACCGACGGCTCCAAGGAATTCGCGCTGCTCACGATGAGCGGTTCGCCCAACAGCGTCTCGCCCCTTCCCAACGTGGTCATCGCCCACGAGGACTATGCCCAGTTCGACCGCCTGATCGCCGACGGCGTCGTGCCGCAGCTCGAGGGACGCGTCGAGAACCGCCTGGGCAAGACCGTCGTGACCCAATGGAACACCGTGGCCGAGATCCGTGGCAGCGAGTGGCCGGGACAGGTCGTGATCCTGGGCGCCCACCTCGACAGCTGGGACCTCGGGACCGGGGTCACCGACAACGGGACCGGGTCCATGGTCGTGCTCGAGGCGGCGCGCGCAATCGCCCAGTCGGGGCAGCAGCCCCGGCGGACCATCCGCTTCATCCTCTTCAGCGGCGAGGAGCAGGGTCTGCTCGGCTCGCGTGCGTACGCCGCGCAGCACGCCGCCGAGGCCGACAGCATCCAGGCGGTGCTGGTGCTC
This sequence comes from Gemmatimonadales bacterium, assembly GCA_044221045.1. Lineage (GTDB taxonomy): Bacteria > Gemmatimonadota > Gemmatimonadetes > Gemmatimonadales > GWC2-71-9 > JADJOM01. Next base: position 21,254 of record JBGAPX010000053.1, on the reverse strand, counting down.
GACAACGGCACCGGACGGATCACCGGACAGGCGCTGCAGGGCCGGGACGAATTCGAGGCGTTGTGGCGGGACCTGCTGGCACCGGTGGCGTCGCTTGGCGCCGGCACGGTGCGGAAGGCGAACAAGGGCGGGACGGACCACCTGGCGTTCGTGCCCTACGGGGTGCCGGCGTTCAACTTCGACCAGGAGCCGCGGGGGTACAACCACACCCACCATTCGCAGGTGGATACCTACGACCACGCGGTGCCCGGCGACCTGATCCAGGCCTCCGCGGTCATGGCCGTCACGGCCTTCGAGCTGGCCAACCTCCCGGTGCTGCTGCCGCGGGGCGGCCGTTCGCCGGTGACCCCGCCGAGCGTGGCGCGGCCGAGCCCCGGGCTGGCGCGGTAGCCCGGGCCGGGGTGCCGAATGCGGGGCGGCGCGCTCGGCATGNNNNGCGGCGCGCTCGGCATGGGCGCGCCGCCCCGCCGGCGTTCATGACTGAGCGGAGTCTCACCGCCGGTTCAGCACGGCTTCAACGCCTGGCCGCGATATTGGTCCCGTGGACGCGGTGCGTCCCGCACGGCGTCCGCACATCACCGCGGGGGGCCAGGCGGAGGGACCATGAGAGCGCTCATCAATCGCGTCGTCTACCAGGCGGCCCTCGGCGCCGCGCTGCTGATGCTCGCGTCCGGCATCAGTTGCGGCGGGGGAGACAGCAGCGGGCCCGGCGACACCAACATCACTGACTTCATCACGCGGGTCGACGCGGCCGGCGGCACGATCGCCGCGCACCATTCCAACCTCGAACCGCCGGCGAGCGAGGCCGGGCCGGTGGCCACGGTCACCGGCACTGGAAATGTCATCAACGGCGGCAGTGCCCTGCTGAGCATCTCCGGGAGTGGCCCGTTCTCCCAGGTGTTCCTCACGGTCGCCGGTTATCGTGGGTACTTCTGGGTCCCGCTGCCCGCGCCCGTGACCAGCGTGGACCTGCAGGTGACCCTCGGCCGCGACCTGCCGGACCAGGCGTTCGACATCGAGGTCGGGATAGCCGAGTTCAGTCACCCGGGCCCCCTCACCACGCACGCGCTGACGGTCGTGCCGGCGGGGACGGGGCAGGTGCAGGTGAGCGTCACCTGGAACGCCGCCAGTGACGTCGACCTGCATGTCGTCGAGCCGGGCGGGGAGGAGATCTTCTACGGCCACAAGGGCTCGGCGGCCGGCGGCGTGCTCGACCTCGATTCCAACGCCGACTGTGTACTCGACAACGTGAACAACGAGAACATCACCTGGGACAGCGACGCCCCGCACGGGACCTACACGGTCCGGGTGGACTACTACAAGTCCTGTGGCGTCGCCAGCACCGACTTCGCCGTGACCATTCAGCGGCGGTCCATGACGCCGGAGGTGTTCCGCGGCTCGTTCACTGGCGGCGGTGACCAGGGCGGGGCAGGCAGCGGCAGCACCATCGTGACCTTCACGTACTGACCCTCTGCAGTTCAGCGAAAAGGCGCGGGCGGCCTCCCGGGGCCGCCCGCGCCATCCGCGTGAGGTCCCGTGGTCGCGCCATGCCGTCGGCAGCCGCACGCTGCAGGTCGTCAGGAAACCCCCACGCACGTTGTAGACGGTCTTCACCTCGAGCCACGCCGGGGCCAGGCACCGGTGCAGGTCCTCCGCGATCTTGGCGGTGGCGTGCTCCTGGAAGATGCCGACGTTGCGATAGCTGGTGACGTAGTACTTGAGGCTCTTGAGCTCGATGCAGGCCGCGGCCGGGACGTAGCGGATCACCAGGCGGGCAAAGTCCGGCAGCCCGCTGTAGGGGCAGACCGCCGAGAACTCGTCGGTCTCGGTGACGATCTCCTGCTCCGGGCCCTGGTAGGGAAAGGTCTCGAGGACGGAGACGTCCACGTGCTCGGGGCCCACGAAGGGCAGGGTACGGCCTTCGGCGATCGCCATGGGGAGCTCCTGGTCTGGGCAAACTGGCCGGAAAGGTAGCACGTCCACCGCTTCATCGCCGCTTGCGTCCCCGTGCCGCGACCAGTACGCTAGCGAGCGGCCGACGGTCCGCGTAACGGGCGCTGCCCACTCGCTCCGCACCACCTCCATCCGACCTTCTTCCTGCCCGTCTGTCCACGGACCTCGGGCGTACCACAGGAAGGAAGGTTGCCATGTCCACGCCCGCACGGGCGCGGCCGAGCCCCGGGCTGGCGCGATAGGGGCACACCTCATCCACCCGTTCGCGGAGTAATCCATGCGTACCGCCATTCTGTTCCTCGCGGCGCTGGTGTCCGCCGGCTGCGCCTCGGTTGTCACCTCGGTCATGAACCAGGCCGTGGCCGAGGCACTCGACTCGGGGGACGGCACACTCCGGCTGAGCTGTCGGGCCGGCGATGTGGAAAGGCAGGAAGCCGCCTTGCCTGGCCCCGGGACGGGGGTGGTGGCGCTGACGCTTGCCGCAATCGCCGACGAGCGGCGGCAGGGGGACACGCTGACCTGGGTGGAGGAGAGGGAAGTGTTCGGCGAGGGGGATGGGGACTCGTGGGAGGAGGTCGATGACCAGACGGCGCAGGTCCTCAAGCCGGGCCTCCGCCGCGCGGCCGCACGCGACCTGCCGGTCCTCCTGGCGCGGCGCAATATCGTCGTCGTGGATGCCGCCGGAGCACCCGAGGGGAGCACCATGCTTCAGGCCACGCTGGTGCGGAGTGATGTGACGTACCACGGCGGCAGGCGCGACAAGCGCCGTCGAGGCCTCCGGGGTGTGGTGGTCCTGGACCTTGAGGTGGGCCCTCCCGGATCGGCGCCGTCGTGGAGCCGGACCTTCACCGGCGATACGCTGATCGGGAAGGGCCCGTCGTCCGGTGACTATCACTACGAGCAGGCCTTCGGCGTGGCCTGGTGTGGCGCGCTGCGGCAGGCCGCCGCAGCGATGGATTCGGCGGACTTCCGCCGGGCGGTCGAGGGCTCCTGAGGGAATTCGCGGCAGTTGCACCGTGCAGGTGGTGAGGAACCCGCCGCGGACATTGTAAACGGGCTTCACCTCGAGCCAGGCCGGGGCCAGGCAGCGGTGCAGGTCTTCCGCGATCTTGGCGGTGGCGTGCTCCTGGAAGATCCCGACGTTGCGGTAGCTGGTGACGTAATACTTGAGGCTCTTGAGCTCGATGCAGGCCGCGGCCGGGACATACCGGATCACCAGCCGGGCAAGATCCGGCAGGCCGCTGTACGGGCACACGGCCGAGAACTCGTCGGTCTCGGTGACGATCTCCTGCTCGGGACCCTGGTAGGGAATGGTCTCGAGCACGCTGACATCCACCTGCTCGGGGCCCACGAAGGGCAGGGTGCGGCCTTCGGCGATGGCCACGGATCGCTCCTTCCGGTGTGCGGGGCCGCCCGGGACAGGCGGCGACGGGCGGAAGCCAGCGCGGAACAGTGCCCCCCGCGCCGCCCCGGGCCCGGCGGACCCCGCCACGCGCGACGGGGTGGACCACCCGGTCCACCCCGTCGTGCCCTGCGGCGCCGGGTGCCTGTCGGGACCTCAGCCCTGCTGGCGCACCATCCCCTCCTCGAGCCACAGGAAGTGGTCGTCGAGGAAGTGCCGCGCGGTCTGGTAGGTCGCGTCATCGTCGTTCGCCCACACCTCGCGGAACTTCTGCTCCACCCGGCGACGCGCCTGCCGGCTGAAGACGTCGGCCAGCTCGCGCGGGCCGGTCTGGGTCGGGGCCTTCTTGAGCATGGCCTGGGCGCGGGCGCAGGCAGCCGAGATGGCCAGCAGCTCGGCGCCGATCTCGACCAGGCGGCCGAGGACCGCCTGCTTCTTTTCCAGCTTCGGGCCGAAGCGGATCATGCAGTGGAAGAGCGTCCGGGCCAGCCGGCGGCTGGAGCGCTCCACGAACCGCATGTGCCCCGCCAGCCGCCCGAACTCGCCGTAGCTGAACCAGCCCTTGAAGGGCAGCCAGAGCTTGGGATACCAGAGGCCGTAGAACGCGGCCGACTTGAGCAGCGCCTGGACCTTCTGGCCGCCGGTGGACTTGGGATCGATCAGCGCGCCCGCCACCTTGAGGTGGGTGTCCACCGCCTCGCGGGCGATGAACAGCCGCATGATCTCGCTTGAGCCCTCGAAGATCAGGTTGATGCGGAAGTCGCGCATCATCCGCTCCACCGGGTCGGGCCGCTCGCCGCGCAGGCGCAGGCTGTCGGCGGTCTCGTAGCCGCGGCCGCCCTTGATCTGCAGCGTGTCGTCCACGATCCGCCAGCCCAGCTCGGTGTTCCACATCTTGGCGATGGCCGCCTCCAGCCGGATGTCGCGGTCACCGGCGTCGGCCATGAGGCTGGCCAGGTCGCTGACCGCTTCCATGGCGAAGGTCTCGGCGGCCATGCGACCGAGCTTCTGGGCGATTGCGTCGTGCTTGCCCACCGGCTGGCCCCACTGGACCCGCTCATTGGACCACTGCCGCACGATCTCGAGGCAGCGCTTGGCGCCCGCCACACAGCTGGCGGGCAGCGTCAGGCGGCCGGTGTTCAGCGTCACCAGCGCCAGCTTGAGGCCCTTGCCCTCGCCCCAGATCACGTTCTCGACCGGCACCTTCACGTTGGTGAAGCGGATCACGCCGTTCTCGATGGCCTTGAGCCCCATGAAGCGCAGCCGGTGCACCACCTCGACGCCCGGCCAGTCCCGCTCCACGATGAACGCCGTGATCTTCTTCCCGGAGGTGCGGGCCATCACGACGTAGAGCTCGGCCACGGTCCCATTGGTGCACCAGAGCTTTTCGCCGTTGAGGACGTAGTGGGTGCCGTCCGCCGAGAGCTCCGCGTGGGTGGCGAGGCCGGCAGGATCAGACCCGACGTTCGACTCGGTGAGCGCGAAGGCCGAGATGGCACCCTTGGCCAGGCGTGGCAGGTACTTCTTCTTCTGCTCCGGCGTGCCGAAGAGCTTGAGCGGGGTGGGGACGCCGATCGACTGGGCCGCCGAGAGGAGGGCGGTCATGCTGCCGTCCTGACTCGTCACCAGGCCGATCGCCTTGGTGTACATGAGCTGGGAGAGGCCCAGCCCGCCGTATTCCGTCGGGATCTTGATGCCGAAGGCACCCAGGTCCTTGAGACCCTGCACCACGTCGGCCGGGATCTGGCCCTCCCGGTCGATCCGGTCGCTGTCCACCTTCTCGCGCATGAAGCGCTCCAGCCGCTCCATGAACGGCCGGGCCCGCTCCACCTCCGCGGGATCGGGTTCCGGGAAGGGATGGATGAGCTCCATCCGGAGGTTCCCCTCGAACAGCTCGCGCACGAAGCTCGGCTGTTCCCAGTGCTGCTCCCGGGCCGCCTCGGCGACTTCCCGCGCTTCCTTCTCGGTGGCGAGCGGGGTGGCCGGACGGGTGGTGCCGGGTTCCGGGGTCAGGACGTTGGTCATGGGTCGATCCTCTGGAGGCCGGTCACAAGTATCGGCTGCGGTGCATCGGAGGGTGAACCGGGCCGGTGCCCCTCCGACACTCGTTCAGTCATCCTGCCCGAGCGGGGCGGAGACGCCCCCCATCCGTCCGCGGAGCCCCTGCACCACGAGGCTGACGACATGGCGCCGTCGCTCCTCGAGGAAAGCGGGATCCGCGGCATTGATGCCCAGCGCACGGAGGACCGTGGGGGCATGAACCACGTGGAACCATGAGAGCGACAGCATGCTGATGAGGAGCTGCCGGGCGTCGGCGTGCTCCGCAGGGTCGAAGGCGAGTTCCGACATGATGGCCCCGAGTGCCTCCTGGGCTGCCTCGAGGTGCGGCGGCAGGGTGGCGATCTGCCGCCCCCCGTCCAGCGCCTCGCGCTCCAGCAACCGGACGAACGCCGGGTTGGCGAGGATGAAGTCGAAGTACTCCCCGACGACGCCCGCCAGCACCACCTCCGGCGGCTCCCGGCTGGCCAGTGCCCGTTCCCGGCCGCTGCGGACCGCCTGCCGCACCCGCTCCAGGCAGCGCTCCAGCACGGCCCGGTAGAGCTGTTCCTTGCCGCCGAAGAAGTAGCCCGGCGTCCCCCGAGATACTCCCGCGGCCGCCCCCACGTCTGTGAGGCTGGTCGCCTCATAGCCGCGGTCGGCGAAGAGCTCCTCGGCAGCGTCGAGGATGGCCTCGCGGGAGCGGGCCGCGTTACGCTCGCGGTCGTTGGAGCGGTCCATTCTCCGACCTACCAGGAGGTAGATGTTGACTTGCTTGATGTTCAGCAAGCTATGGGTCCGGACAGAAGTGCACAAGCGCCCTGGCCGTTTTCCGGGGGCGGCATTCCCCGCCGGCACTGCCAGATGGAAGCAGGCTATCTGTTGAATCTGCAAATGGTTAAGGAAACGAACTGGGCCGCGCGATAGTCGCGCGGCCCCGAGGTTGGTGACGTGGGAGCTAGGGGCTGCCGGCGGGGACGGGCACAGGTTCCGGTGCCGGTACGACCGGCGTGCTGGTCACCTTCGGTGCGGTCGGCGTGGTGTTCGGGACCACCTTCAGGAACAGCGGCCGGAACTCCTCCCACTGCTCGATGAGCAGCCGGGCCCGGGCACTCCCGGTCTTCTCCTGATGTTCGTGGATCAGGCCCAGGAGGTCGACCGCATCCTGGTCGGTGCACCCTTCCACCCGGACCATGTCCATGTTCACCCGGCTGGGGAAGGCGCCCGTTTCATCCAGCACGAAGGCCACGCCGTTGGACATTCCGGCCCCGAAATTCCGTCCCACGGGGCCGAGGACCAGCACCAGCCCACCGGTCATGTACTCGCAGCAGTGATTGCCCGCACCTTCGATGACCGCCGTGGCGCCCGAGTTGCGGACTGCGAAGCGGCTGGCCGCCTGACCGGCGGCGAACAACCGCCCGCCGGTGGCGCCGTACAGGCAGGTGTTGCCGACGATGGTGTTCTCGTGGGTGGCCTGGGCGTAGGCCGCCTGCCGGAAGGGCCGGATGCTGATCTCTCCGCCCGAGAGCCCCTTGCCGACGTAGTCGTTGGCTTCGCCCTCGAGGTCGAGGTGCATGCCCTTGATCGCGAACGCGCCGAAGCTCTGGCCCGCGCTGCCGCGGAAGCGGAGTTGCGCGGAGCCCGAGGGAAGGCCGGCATCGCCATGCCGGGCCGCGATGCGCCCCGCCACGCGGGCGCCGACCGCCAGGTGGTGGTTCTTGATGTCATAGAAGCCGGAGAAGGGCAGTCCCTGCTCGAGGTGGCTGCCGCACTCCTCCAGGATCTCATCGTCCAGGTAGATCACGCCGGGCCGGTCATTCCGCTCGATGGTCCGATGCGAGGCGGAGGCGGCCGCCGGGACCGCCGGGGCCATGAGCATGGAGAGGTCGAGCATCTGGGCCCGCGGGGTGTCGGGCCGCTCCACGCGGGTGAGCAGGTCGGCGCGGCCGACGACCTCTTCCAGGGTCCGGGCACCGAGGCTCGCGAGGATCTCGCGGACTTGCTCCGCCACGAAGCTGAAGAACGTCACCACCTGGTCGGGCGTCCCCTTGAACTTGGCCCGCAGGTCGGCCCGCTGGGTGGCGATGCCGGTGGGGCAGGTGTTGAGGTGGCACTGCCGCGCCATGGCGCAGCCGATGGCCACGAGGGGTGCCGTGCCGAAGCCGAAGGTCTCGGCCCCCAGGAGCGCCGCGATCACCACATCGCGGCCGCTCTTGAATCCGCCGTCGGTGCGGACCTCGATCCGGTGCCGCAGGCCGCTGGCGACCAGCATGGCCTGCGCCTCGGCCAGGCCCAGCTCCCACGGGCTGCCGGCGTGCTTGATGGAGGACAGCGGGGAGGCGCCGGTGCCACCGCTGTGGCCCGCGATGAGCACGTAGTCGGCGTATGCCTTCGCAACGCCCGCGGCCACCGTGCCCACGCCGGACTCCGCGACCAGCTTCACGCCGACCCGCGCGCGCGGATTGACGGTCTTGAGGTCGAGGATCAGCTGGGCCAGGTCCTCGATGCTGTAGATGTCGTGGTGCGGCGGCGGGGAAATGAGCGGGATACCGGGCACCGAATGGCGCAGGCGCGCGATCAGCTCGGTGACCTTGTGGCCTGGCAGCTGGCCGCCCTCGCCGGGCTTGGCGCCCTGGACCACCTTGATCTCGAGTTCCTCGGCGCGCACCAGGTATTCCGTCGTCACGCCGAACCGGCCCGAGGCGACCTGCTTGATCCGGTTGTCCACCCGGTCGCCGTTGGGTAGCGGGGTGTAGTTGAACGGGTCCTCGCCCCCCTCGCCCGAATTGGAGCGGGCGCCGATGCGGTTCATCCCGATCGAGAGGGTGGCGTGCGCCTCGGGCGAGAGCGCCCCCAGCGACATCGCCGAGGAGATGAACCGGCGCATGATCGCCTCGGCCGGCTCGACCTCGGCCAGGGGCACCGGGGTGCCCCGCCGGAAGTCGAGCAGGTCGCGCGGGTTGCAGGGGCGGCGTTCCTCCACCTTGGCGACATACTCGCGGAACTTCGCGTAGCCTGCGGCGTGGTCGGTGGCCTCGGCCTTCACGGCCTTCTGGAGCGACGCCACCACTGTCGGGGCCCAGCCGTGCTCCTCCCCGTCCTTGCGGAAGCGGATGCGGCCGTAGTCGGGTACCGCGGGGCCCTCGCCGGCGGCCTCGCCGTACGCGACACGATGCCGGGCGAGGACGTCCTCGGCGAGTTCCTCGAACCCGACCCCGCCGATGAGCGAGTCGGTGCCGCGGAAGCAGCGCTCGACCACCTCGCGGCCAAGCCCGAGGCACTCGAAGATCTGCGCGCCGTTGTACGAGGGGAGCACCGAGATCCCCATCTTCGACATGATCTTGAGCAGCCCCTTCTCCGCCGCGGCGCGGAACCGGCGCCGCGCTTCCTCCGGCTCCGGGCGCTCCGCCACGTCGTACCGGCTGGTGCGACGCGCCGGCGTGGCGGGCCGGGCCGCCGCGGCCGGGGTGCCCTCACCGTCCTCCGGTGGCGCGGCGCCGAAGAGCGCCGTGACGGATTGCAGCGCCAGCCACGGGTAGACCGCCTCGCAGCCGTAGCCGATCAGGGCGGCGAAGTGGTGGATGTCCCAGGCGTCGCCGGTCTCGGCCACGATCCCGAGCCGCATGCGCAGCCCGCTGTCCATCAGGTGGCGCCGCACCGCCCCGACCGCGAGCAGCATGGGAATCGGCGCGAACTCCCGGTCGGCGGCGCGGTCACTCAGGACCAGCAGGCGGGCGCCGTTGCGCGCGGCATGCTCCGCCTCGGCGCACAGCCGGTCGAGCCCGGCCCGGAGCCCCTCGGGGCCGGCGGCCGCCGGCCAGACGGTGGCGAGGGTCACGCACGAGAAGCCCGGCGTGTTGCGGAGCGTCGCCATCTCCTCGTCGAGCAGCACCGGATGGTCCACCCGGAGCACCCGCGCGAGCGAGGGGTGCTCGACGAGGAAGCTGCCGTGCTTGCCCATGTGGACGCGGAGCGACATCACCACCGATTCGCGCAGCGGGTCGATCGGGGGATTGGTCACCTGCGCGAACCGCTGGCGGAAGTAGCTGTAGGTCCCGATGGGCGTGCGGGCCAGGGGCGGGATCGGGGCGTCGTCGCCCATGCTCCATACCGGGTCGATGCCGGCGCCGCCCATCGACTCGAGCACAAACCGCAGGTCCTCGTTGCCGTAGCCGAAGGCCGTCTCCTGCGCCGCCAGCGCCTTCGCGTCGAGCGGCGCGAACCGGTACTGCGGGTCGGCCTCGAGCACCTGCATGTTGTCCCGGCACCACTGGCCGTACGGCTGGCGCGACGCCACCCGGCGCTTCACGTCCATGTTGCGGAGCACCGTGCCGTGGGTCAGGTCCACCGCAATGAACTCGCAGGGGCCGAGCCGGCCGCTCTCGACCACGTCGCGGGGGTCGAGGTCCACCAGCCCCACCTCGGACCCCGCCACCACCAGCTGATCGCGCGTCACCTTGTAGCGGCAGGGGCGGAGGCCGTTGCGGTCCGTGGCCGCGCCGGCGATCACGCCGTCGGTGAAGGCCAGTGCCGCGGGCCCGTCCCACGGCTCGGTGAGGTGGGCGTGGAACCGGTAGAAGTCGCGGATGGCGGGCTCCACGTCGGGGTACCGTTCCCACGCCTGCGGGACCAGCATCATGATCGTGTGGAGCGGGTCGCGGCCGGAGCGGACCAGCAGCTCCATGGTGTTGTCAAAGCCGGCCGAGTCGCTGCCCGCCGGGGCGATCACCGGCTTGAGCCGTTCGATGTCGTTGCCCCAGAGGGGACTGGCCAGGTCCGCCTCGCGGGCGGCCATCGCGTTGCGGTTGCCCCAGAGGGTGTTGATCTCGCCGTTGTGGGCGATCATCCGGAACGGCTGGGCCAAAGGCCAGGAGGGCAGGGTGTTGGTCGAGTAGCGCTGGTGGAAGAGCGCCACCGCGCTCTCGTATTCGGGGTAGCGGAGGTCGGGGAAGAAGACCGGCAGCTGGGCGCCGGTCAGGAGCGCCTTGTAGACGATGGTCCGGCAGGACAGGGAACAGACGAAGAACGGCGCGAAGCCCGCGGCGTCCGCCTCGCGTTCCATGTCGCGCCGGGCCAGGTAGAGGGCTCGCTCCCAGGCGTCGTCGTCCTGGGCGGTGAGGGGGCGGCCCACGAAGACCTGGCGGATGGCGGGACAGCTGGCCCGCGCCAGCGGGCCGAGGGCCGCCGGGTCGGTCGGGACCTCGCGCCAGCCCAGGCACGGGATGCCGTTCCGCTCCAGCACCTTCTCCACCAGGCGGAGGGCGCGGGTGAGGGTCTCGTGCTCTGGCGGCAGGAAGAAGGCGCCGACGCCGAAGGGCTGGCCCGGCTTGAGGCGCAGCCCCAGGCGGTAGGCCTCCCGGTGGAAGAGCCGCTGGGGGATCTGGGTGAGGATCCCGGCGCCATCACCGGAATTGTCGGTCGAGGCCGCGCCCCGGTGCGCCACCCGCGCCACGGCCTGGAGCGCCATGCGGACGATCTCGTGCGAGCGCTCGCCGGTGGCCCGGGCGACGAAGCCGACACCGCAGGCGTCGTGTTCGCGGCGGGCCTCACCGGTGTCGGTCCGGGCGTGGGCTGGGGCGTGCGGGCTGGGCATCGGGGCTCCTCGGCGTACACGAAAAAGCCCGCTCCATCGCGGAGCGGGCCGGGCAGCGTCAGGCTCAGGTCAGCCCGTCACCGTCCGGGACCGCTCCCATTCGGGAGGGCCACGGTAATAAGGACGGCGGCAAGGCGGCGGGTCTGCATATGCATAAAAATACAACCCGGAGAGACCGGGTCAAGGCCGGCGTGGGTCCCGATGCCAGCGGAGCCTGTGTCTTGACAGGGTCGGGGCCGATCCCTAGAATGGTTGATCCAAGCCGGCGCATAAAGTTGCCCGGCCCCGGCACCCGTTTGCCACAGGATCGTGATGCCTCTGTCGCTGCCGCTTGCGCTCGTCCTTATTAGCCTCGTGCTCGTCCTTCTGGGACTCGAGTACGGGGACCGCGGCGCACACGGGCGAGAGCAGTAACGGCAACGCAGGATGTCGCCCCCATGCCGCGGACCCGCAACGGTCCGCGGTTTTTGTTTTCTGCCCACGGCAGAATGACTGGAGACCCGGTATGGCCAGGGAAGTGATCATCTTCGACACCACGCTGCGCGACGGCGAGCAGGCACCCGGCAACACCATGACCCCCGAGGAGAAGCTCCGGCTGGCCCGGCAGCTCGACGCCCTCGGCGTGGACGTGATGGAGGCCGGCTTCCCCGCGGCCAGCGAGGGGGACTTCCGCAGCGTCCGGGAAATCGCGCAGGAGATCCGCCGCCCGGTGATCGCCGCGCTGGCCCGCTGCCACGACCGGGATATCGAGCTGGCCGCGGAGGCGATTCACGGCGCCGCCCGGGGCCGCCTGCACATCTTCATTTCCACGTCCGACCTTCACCTCGAGCACAAGCTCCGCATGAGCCGGGAGGACGCGCTGGAGCTGGCGCGGCGCTCGATCCGCCAGGCCCGCCGGCACACCGAGGACGTGGAGTTCTCGGCGGAAGACGCCAGCCGCACCGACCTCGACTACCTCTGCCGGGTGGTCGAGGCGGCGATCGCCGAGGGGGCCACGACCATCAACCTCCCGGACACCGTGGGGTACGCGATGCCCGCGGAGTACGCCGCGATGTTCCGCGCGGTGCGCGAGCGGGTGCCGGGCGCCGACCGGGTCGTCTGGAGCGCCCACTGCCACGACGACCTCGGGCTCGCGGTGGCGAACTCGCTGGCGGCGATCGAGGCCGGGGTGGGGCAGGTCGAGTGCACCATCAACGGGATCGGCGAGCGGGCCGGGAACGCGGCGCTGGAGGAGATCGTCATGGCTGGCCGGGTCCGGCCCCAGCTGGCCCGCTTCACCACGCGGATCAACACACAGGAGATCTACCGGACCAGCCAGCTGCTCTCCTACCTGACCGGCAGCTTCCCCCAGCCCAACAAGGCCATCGTCGGCCGCAACGCCTTCGCCCACGAGGCCGGGATCCACCAGCACGGGGTGCTGCAGCACGGGCTGACCTACGAGATCATCCGGCCCGAATCGGTCGGCATCCCGCGGTCCACCCTGGTCCTGGGCAAGCACTCGGGCCGGCACGCCCTGGAGCGGCGCTACCGGGAACTCGGCTACGACCTCACGGAGGAGAAGCTGGCCGAACTCTACAAGGAGTTCACCGCCCTGGCCGACCGGAAGCGGGAGATCCTCGACGAGGACCTGCTGGCGCTGCTGCACGAGAGCTTCCACGACGCGCCGGAGGAGTACCACCTCACCCACCTGCGGATCGTCTGCGGCAGCGGCGCGGCCGAGGCGGACGTCAAGATGACCGGCCCCTGGGCCGGCGAGCGCGCCGCCCGGGCCCGGGGCGACGGCCCCATCGCCGCGGCATTCGCGGCCATCAGCGAGATCCTGGAGCGTCCGGTGGAGGTGAGCAATCTCTCCCTCCGCTCGGTGACACCGGGCCGTGACTCGGTGGGCCAGGTGTTCCTGCAGTGCCGCATCGGGGGCAAGTCGCTCTCGGGGCAGGGCGCCTCGACCGACATCGTGGAGGCCAGCGCCCGGGCGCTGGTGCACGCGCTCAACAAGGAACGTCACGCCGAGCGGCTCGAGGCCACGGCCTACAACTCCACCCAGCACTGGGGCGTATGAGCGAGGTCCTCTCCGGGGCCCAGGTCCTCTGCCGGCTGCTCGAAGAGCAGCGGGTGGAGGTGCTGTTCGGGTATCCCGGCGGCGCGATCATGCCGTTCTACCATGCGCTGCCCGAGACCCCGGGGCTGCGGCACATCCTGGTGCGGCACGAGCAGGCGGCGGCGCACGCCGCGGACGGGTACGCCAGGGCCTCGGGACGCCCCGGCGTCTGCGTCGCGACGTCGGGCCCTGGGGCCACCAACCTGGTCACGGGCATCGCGACCGCGCAGATGGACAGCTCGCCGGTGGTGGCCATCACGGGTCAGGTGCCCCGCGCCATGATCGGGCGCGACGCCTTCCAGGAGACCGACGTCGTCGGCATCACGCTGCCGATCACCAAGCATTCCGTGGTGGTCGATGACATCACGGAGCTGGCCGACAAGGTCCGTGAGGCGTTCGCCGTCGCCACCGAAGGGCGACCGGGCCCGGTGCTCATCGACATCCCCAAGGATGTCCAGAACCAGAAGATGGAATGGACGGGGGCCCTTCCCGGGCGCCGCGGGGGCGGGGCGGCCGACGGGCCGGCCGCGCGCCGGTGGCCGGAGGGACTCGGCGAGGCGGTGCGGCTGCTCGACGACGCACGCCGCCCGCTGCTGATGGTGGGGCACGGCGTGATCCTCGCCGGCGCGTACGCCGAGGTGCGGGCCCTGGCGGAGAAGACCGGGATCCCGGTCGTGACCACGCTGCTTGGCATCAGCGCCTTCCCCGAGTCGCACCCGCTGCACCTCGGCATGCCGGGGATGCATGGGGAGGTCCACGTCAACCGCGCCATTCAGCAGGCCGACGTCATCCTGGCCATCGGGCTCCGGTTCGACGACCGGGTGACCGGCAATACCGCCGGATTCGCGCCCCAGGCACGGATCATCCACCTGGACCTCGACCGGACCGAGATCGGCAAGAACATCCCGGTGGCGGTGGGCCTCGTGGGCGATGCCCGCCAGCTCACTGCGCGCCTGGTGGAGCAGGTCGCGGCCCGTGACTGCGACGCGTGGCGGGCCGAGATCCGGGCCATGACGCGGGACCGGCAGGAAGCCTACCGGGGCGACATGGCGCCGGAGGCCATCCTCGCCGGGATCCGGGAGGGCAGCGGGCCGGGGACGACGATCGTCAGCGACGTGGGCCAGCACCAGATGTGGGTGGCCAAGCTGTTCACCTACGAGGAGCGGAACAGCCACATCACCTCGGGCGGGCTCGGGACCATGGGGTTCGCGGTCCCGGCGGCGATGGGGGTGCACTTCGCCCGGCCCGACCGGCCGGTCTGGGCGATCAGCGGGGATGGCGGCTTCCAGATGAACATGCAGGAGATCGCCACGATGGTGCAGGAGGGCGTGCCGGTGAAGATGGCGATCTTCAACAACGGCTACCTCGGCATGGTGCGGCAGTGGCAGCAGTTCTTCCATGGCCGCCGTTACTCCGCCACGCCGATCTGGAGTCCCGACTACGTGAAGCTGGCCGAGGCCTACGGAATCGCCGGGTACCGGGTGGAGCGGGCCGGCCAGGTGGAGGAGGCCGTGGCCCGCGCCATCCGTGAGCCGGGTCCGGCGCTGGTGGAGTTCCTCATCGAGCAGGAGGCCAACGTGTACCCCATGATCCCGCCCGGCGGCTCGCTGTCGGAGCCCATCGAGTCGGCGCCCGCCGCCGCCCCGGCCAGTTGAGCGCCCCGGTGCCGACCTGGGTCGTGACGGTCCTGATGGAGGACGACCTCCTCGCGCTCAACCGCGTGGTGGGAATCGTGCGGCGCCGCAACCTGGTGCTGGGCGGCGTCGCGTGGGGACCGGCGGGCCGGCCCGGGGTGCACCGGCTCACGGTCGTGGTGACCGGCGATGCCGCCGCGACGGAGCGGATGGCCAACCATTTCCGCAAGCTCACCGAGGTCCGTGGGGTGACCGTCCACCCTGAGGCCGAGTGCACCGCGCGGGAACACGCGCTGGCGCGGGTGCGGGTGACGCCGGTGCACCTCTCCGCCCTGCTCGACGCGGTGGCGTTGTACGATGCGCGGGTGGTCGAGGAGAGCGCCCTCGACCTGGTGGTCGAGGCCACCGGTTCCGCGCCGTTCATGGTGTCGTTCCTGCGGGCGCTCGAGCCCTTCGGGCTGCTCGACCTCGCCCGCGGCAGCGCGCTCACCCTGGCCCCGCGGGCGGCGGCCGAGCCGGCGACGGCTCCCGCCGCCGGCGCAGCCCCCCCGCGCGTGCCCAGCGCGATCCCCGCCTGAGCCCGTTCCCAGATGTCCATCACCCCGTGTTTGGAGCCACGATGACTTCCCAGAGCGACCGTACCGCCGCGAGCCCGCGGATCTACTACGACCAGGACGCGGACCTCCGGCGCCTGGCGGGCCGCACGATCGCGATCATCGGCTACGGCAGCCAGGGGCATGCCCACGCCCTGAACCTCCGCGACAGCGGCGCCACGGTGGTCGTCGGCCTGCGGCCCGGCGGCGGGTCGTGGCGGAAGGCGGAGGCCGCGGGCCTCCGGGTCCTTTCCGTGGCCGAGGCGGCGAAGGTCGCCGACGTGATCATGATGCTGGTGCCGGACCAGGACGGCCGCACCATCTACGACGAGTCCGTGGCCCCCAACCTGGCCCGGGGCAAGACCCTCATGTTCGCCCACGGCTTCAACGTGCACTTCAGGGAGATCCTGCCGCCGGCCGAGGTGGACGTGACGATGATCGCGCCGAAGTCGCCGGGCCACCTGGTGCGGAGCGAGTTCGAGGGCGGCCGCGGGGTGCCGGGGCTGGTGGCGGTGCACCAGGACGCGAGCGGGCAGGCGCTGGCCAATGCGCTCGCCTACGGCGCCGGGATCGGCTGCACCCGGGCGGGCATCATCGAGACCAGCTTCCGCGAGGAGACCGAGACCGACCTCTTCGGTGAGCAGGCGGTGCTCTGCGGCGGCGTGTCGGCGCTGATCAAGGCCGGGTTCGAGACCCTCACCGAGGCGGGGTACCGGCCGGAGATGGCGTACTTCGAGTGCCTGCACGAGCTCAAGCTGATCGTGGACCTGATCAACCGCGGCGGCCTCAAGTTCATGCGGTACTCGATCAGCGACACGGCCGAGTACGGCGACTACACCCGCGGGCCGCGGATCATCACCGACGCCACCAAGGCCGAGATGCGGAAGATCCTGGCCGAAGTGCAGAGCGGGCAGTTCGCGCGGGAGTGGCTGGCGGAGCACCGTGGGGGCGGGCAGGGCTTCGCGCGGATGCGCCAGGCCGACCTCACCCATCCGATCGAGGTGGTCGGGGCGCAGCTCCGGGCCATGATGCCCTGGTCGGAGGAGGGGAAGGCGGCCCACGCCGCCGCCCGTCCGCGGAGCCCGGCCCCCGCGGCCGTCTGAGCCATGTCGGCGCGCACCCTGTTCGACAAGGTCTGGGAAGCCCACGTCGTCCAGCAGCTGGGCGACGGGGGCCCGACCCTGCTCTATGTGGACCTGCACCTGATCCACGAGGTCACCACGCCGCAGGCCTTCGAGGGCCTGCGGCTGGCGGGCCGCGGGGTGCGCCGGCCTGACCTCACGCTGGCGACGGTGGACCACAACGTCCCGACCGGCGACCGGAGTCTTCCGATCGCCGATGCGGTCGCGCGCCGGCAGGTCGAGCTGCTGCTGCAGAACGCGCGGGACTACGGCATCGAGCTGCACGACCTCGACTCGCCCGGGCAGGGGATCGTGCACGTGATCGGCCCCGAGCTGGGCGCCACCCAGCCGGGCATGACCATTGTCTGCGGCGACTCGCACACATCCACCCATGGCGCCTTCGGCGCCCTCGCCTTCGGCATCGGGACCAGCGAGGTGGAGCACGTGCTCGCCACCCAGACGGTGCTGTTCCAGAAGCCGCGCACCCTGGAGGCGCACTTCACGGGGCTCCCGGCCGCCGGCGTGGGCGCGAAGGACCTGGTCCTCGCGCTGATCGGCCGCATCGGCACCGCCGGGGCCACGGGGCACGTCATCGAGTACACCGGACCCGCCATCCGCGCGCTCTCCATGGAGGGGCGGATGACGGTCTGCAACATGTCGATCGAGGCCGGGGCGCGGGCCGGGATGATCGCCCCGGACGAGACGACCTTCGCCTACCTGATGGGGCGGCCCAAGGTGCCCGCGGGGCGGGCCTGGACCGCCGCGGTCGACCGCTGGAGCCTGCTGGTGAGCGATCCGGGCGCCCGGTTCGACCGCCGGGTGGAGGTCGACGTGGGTGCCCTGGCGCCGCAGGTCACCTGGGGCACCAGCCCGGGGATGGTGACCGGCATCGACGGCACGGTGCCCGACCCCGAGGCCTGCGCCACCCCCGCGGAACGCGAGGCGATGACCCGGGCACTGGCGTACATGGGTCTTGTGCCGGGCCAGGCGCTCGAGGGGACGCCGGTGGACAGGGTATTCATCGGCAGCTGCACCAATGCGCGCATCGAGGACCTGCGCGAGGCCGCCCGGGTGGCGCGCGGCCGGCGCGTGGCCGCAGGCGTGCGCGCGATGGTGGTGCCCGGCTCCATGGCGGTGAAGGCGCAGGCGGAGCGGGAAGGGCTCGACCAGGCCTTCCTGGCCGCCGGCTTCGAGTGGCGCAACGCCGGCTGTTCCATGTGCCTGGGCATGAACCCCGACATCCTGGGCAGCGGGGAACGCTGCGCCTCGACCTCCAACCGGAACTTCGAGGGCCGGCAGGGGAAGGGGGGGCGCACCCACCTGCTGAGCCCGGCAATGGCCGCGGCCGCCGCCGTCACGGGGCACCTGACGGACGTCCGCAGCCTCGAGTTCGCCGACGAAGCGATGCTGGTGGGCTGAGCGATGACTCCCTTCACCGTCCATGCCGGCATGGCCGCAGCGCTGCCGCGGGTGAACGTCGACACCGACCAGATCATCCCCAAGCAGTTCCTGAAGCGGGTGGAGCGGACCGGCTTCGGGCCGGCGCTGTTCCACGACTGGCGCTATCGCGCCGACGGCACGCCCGATCCCGCGTTCGAGCTCAACCAGCCGCGCGCGGCGGGCGCGAGCATCCTGCTCGCGGGGCCGAACTTCGGCTGCGGCTCCTCGCGCGAGCATGCCCCGTGGGCCCTCGGGGAGTACGGCTTCCGGGCCATCCTGAGCGAGTCGTTTGCCGACATCTTCTACGCCAACTGCTGCCAGAACGGGATCCTTCCGGTGCGGCTGACCGCCGCCGAGATGACCGAGTTGTTCCGGCGCTGTGCGGCGGCGGCGGGGCCGTACACGCTCACGGTCGACCTGGAGCGGAACGAGGTGCGGGACGATGCCGGCTTCCACGCCGGGTTCACGATGGACCCCTACCGCCGGGACTCGCTGCTGACGGGGCTCGACGAGATCGGGCGGACCCTGCTCCTCGAGCCCGCCATCGCGGCCTTCGAACGGCGCCGGGCATCGTTGCTCGCCCGGCTCGGCGCATGAGCGCCCACACGATCGCCGTGCTGCCGGGCGATGGCATCGGCCCGGAAGTGGTGACGGCAGCGCTCAGCGTGCTGCGCGCCGCGGCGGAGCGCTTCGGGGTGGCCATCGAGACCACCGAGTACCCGATGGGGGCGGCCGGGGTGGCCGCCCATGGCGACCCCTTCCCCGCCGTCACTCGCGAGGGAATCCGGGACGCCGATGCGGTGCTGCTCGGTGCCGTGGGCGACCCGTCCCTCGACGCGGCCCCACGACACCTCAAGCCGGAGACGGGGCTGCTGGCGCTCCGTGCCGCCCTCGGGGTCTACGCCAACCTGCGCCCCGTGGCGGCACACCCGGCGCTGGCGCACGCTTCGCCGCTGCGGCCGGAGCGACTCGCGGGCACCGACCTGCTGATCGTCCGGGAACTGACTGGTGGGCTCTACTACGGCGAGCCGCGAAGCAACGACGGCCAGGTGGCGGTCAACACCCTGCGGTACACTCGCCCGGAGATCGAGCGGGTGGCGCGGATCGCCTTCGAGGCGGCCCGGGGCCGGCGGAAGAAGCTGCTCTCCGTGGACAAGGCGAACGTGCTGGAGACCTCGCAGCTGTGGCGCGCGGTGGTCACCGGCATGGCCGCGGGCTATCCCGACGTGGCGGTGGAGCACATCTACGTGGATTACGCCGCGATGCGGCTGGTCACGGACCCCGCCAGCCTCGACGTGGTGCTGACGGAGAACATGTTCGGGGACATCCTGAGCGACGAGGCGGCGGTGCTGGCGGGCTCGCTGGGCCTGCTGCCGTCGGCCTCGCTGGGCGCGGGGGCCGGCCTCTACGAGCCGATCCACGGCTCGGCGCCGCCGCTCGCGGGGAAGGACGTGGCCAACCCGATCGGGACCATCGGCAGCGTGGCGATGCTGCTCCGCTACAGCCTCGGGCAGCCCGGCGCCGCCGACGCGATCGACGAGGCGGTGGCCCACGTGCTCGGCGCCGGCGCACGGACCCGCGACATCGCGCGGGACGGCGACCCGGTCATCGGGACCCGGGAGATGGCGGCGCGGATCGCGGGGCGGATCCGGCAGCGGACCCCGGCGGGATCGGCAGGCAGAGCGTGAACTTGAGCATCTGGTCCGGGAAGCGCGCCAGGTCGGCGTCGCTCAGCGCGGGGGCGCGGTCGGAGATCCGCTCCCGCAGGGCCGCGTCGTACGGCTGCTGCAGCGCCACCAGGCAGTCGGCGCAGAAGGCGCCGGAGATCTCGCCGAAGAGGTGGCAAGTCACGGTCTGACCGTCCCGGGTCACGGCCTCACCGGTGTGACAGCGCTGGCACAGCATGCGGGCCTCCGTCATGGTGGATTCCCTGCGGTACGGGGAATACAACGCGGCGGGGGCCCGCGAGTTTCGGGTGGGTGCGTCAGTCGGCCCGGTGCGCCGCGGCGTCGGTCGGGAGCTCCTCGCCGTACTTCCGGCGGTGCGCCTCCCGGGCGCCGTCGCGCCAGCGGTCGCGGTGGATCCGGCTGGAAAAGCTGCCCAGCGCATCGGCGATCCGCTCGACATCCCGGTCGTTCCACAGGGCGATCTGCCGATAGGTGGTCACCCCGTGGCGCGCGAGCAGACGCGCAATCACCGGCCCGATGCCCGGGATGGCCTTGAGGTCGTCCCGCGGCTCGAGGTGACCGGCGCGCGGTCGCGCGGCGTGCGCCGCCACCGTCGGGGTTCCGCCGAGCCGGCTCCGCAGGCGGTGGATCTCCTCGCCGAGGTCGCGGGCCGCCGACTGCCGCCGATGCTCCGATTCGGCCAGCTCCCGTTCGAGCTCGCGGACCCGCATGGTGAGCGGTTCCAGCTCGGCCAGCCGGGCCTGCAGCCGGGCCCGGGCCGCGACTTCCTCCCCGGTCTGCTCGGTACCGCGGGCCGTGGACTCGCGCAGTGCCGCTTCGGCGTCGGCCCAGTGACGCCTGAGCACCCGCTCCAGCTCCCGACTCTCTGCCAGCTGCGTCCGCAGGCGAGCGGCCTCGTCCTGCGCCTCCTGCAACCGGGCCTCCGTCTCCGCCACCCGGCGCGCGTCGCCCGCGCGCCGCTCCTGCTCGCTGCTCCGGCTCTCGAGCGCGGCCCGGAGGATGAGCTCGCGATTGCGCGCCTCCTCGAGACTGGCGAGGGCGGCCGCCCGCTCGCGCTCCAGTCCGGCCATCCGGGTCTCGACCGCCCGGACGGCATCATCGCGGAACTGGACGGCGCGCCGGAGATCGTCACCCACGCGGGTGGAGGCCTGCAGCGCGTGGCGGGACTCCTCCAGCGCGTGGCGGGCCTCAGCCAGCCCGCGCTCCAGGCCTTCGATCACGGAGGCCAGGCGCGTCTTCTCCCGCCGGAGCGTGTCCCGGGCGTCCTGGGCCTCGCGCTCGAGCCCCCTCGCGGTCTCGGCGAGTTCCCGCTCCCGCCCCCGCGCGCGGGCGAGGTCGTCCTCGAAGCGGTGCCGTTCTTCCGCCGCCGCCTGCCCGAGCCGCCGCTCGAGCCGCCGCGCCCGGGCACCGCGGCTCAGCCAGCCGAGCAGCCCGCCACACGCGATCAGCATCGGCGGCAGGCCGAAGCGCATCCATGCCTGCAAGACATTTCCCTGCGTGTCCATCGATCGCCGCGCTCCGCGTCGGGTCAGGCCGGTCACCGGGCTGCATCGGCGCGAAGGCAACTTCAATACCATGCTGCCGGCGGGCCCCCGCGCAGCGTAAACCCAAGGGGGTGGACGCGCGGTCCGGGCGCGGCCGCTGCCCAGGTCCGGTTCCGGGACGGCGTTTCCGGAATCGGGACTGCGCGCGGGG
>JBGAPX010000052.1:0-24503 GCA_044221045.1 Gemmatimonadales bacterium | reverse complement strand
GACCATCAGCTCGTGAACCTGAGGCACCTCCAGCACCACACGGGGCAGCTGGCCGAGCGCTTGCGCCGCCACAGCGATATCGGCCTCTCGTGGCGTGGCTGAGCTCCCCGGGTGGGCAGCCGACGGGCACCCATCGGAACCACGATGTCACCTGACGGCCCGGTGAGGCCCACGCGCTCGGCCGTCGGTTGGCGGGGGATGGACCTCCTGCCCTGCCCCGGCCGACTTGTGGACCCTCGCGACAAAGCGCAGCTTATGCCGGCGCCGCACATCACCGGGAAATGCTGATTCGAGAGACCGCCGCCGCCCTTCAGGCGAGCCTCCGCGAGGCGGGGCTCGCCCTCGACCACATTGACCCATGGTCGGGGTGGAAGGTATTCAAGCAATCTCTGCATCGCGGGGTGGAGGACGGCTTCGATGTGGCTTCGTTCCAGTTTCTGCCGACCGACATCGACCCGGACTACGCCGACGAAGCCGTGGTCCTGTTC
Organism: Gemmatimonadales bacterium; assembly: GCA_044221045.1. GTDB lineage: Bacteria > Gemmatimonadota > Gemmatimonadetes > Gemmatimonadales > GWC2-71-9 > JADJOM01. The sequence goes on along the minus strand of JBGAPX010000052.1, from coordinate 24,015 downwards.
GTCCGCCAGTTCAGCGAGCGGGACCGCCGGGACGGGACGGATCGCCTCATCGGCCGCGTGGTGCTTGAGCTTCGCTACGCGGCGCAGCATTTCCATCGCCTCCCGGCCGCGGCGATCTGGTCACTGGACTTCCACTCACTCGAGGAATGGGCTTCCGTGGTCGAAGGGCAGCCGGGTTTCCAGGAAGCCATGGCTCGCGCCCCCCTCCTCTCGGAGGTGTTCTACGAGGAGGGATCCGAGGAGGATGACCCGTAGCTCCCGTTCCCGGTCACCGGGACGGTGATGTCCAACCACCGCATGCCGCTGGCATGGCGACAGCATGGTATCAGGTCGCGTATTCCGCCGCCCACCCCTTCCCTCCGCCCCCTCACGGCGCCTCCCATGAGCCTCTTGCCAACCCTGGTCACACATGCCTAAGCGTCATCGAGAGGAAGTAATCCTCGCGCGGTGGACCGTGGATGCGGCCTTGGTGCGCGTATTCGCCGAGCGCGTGCGCGCCAGGTACGGGGACACGCCGTACCGTCCCCAGGACCTGCTGAAGGTGTGCGACAAAGTTCCCCCCTCGGGGCTCGAAGTCGCGTTTCGGGACGACGCGGTGTTCGTCGGTCGGTGGAGCCTGGCCTTCGAGTACAACGTGGTGTCGGGCCTCCGTGTCGAGGACGAGTGGATGCTGTTCGTGATGGAGGGGGGTGAGTATGACATCCCGGTGCCGGTCGCCTCGAACGCCCGGGATGAGGCCATTCGCATCGCGCGCCATTACGCGCAGCAATGGGAGCAGGAGGACCGCGAGTATCTCGCACGCCGGCAGGCGCCGACGTGGCAGAACCGGTTGCTCAATATTGCGGAAGCTCATTTCGCCTGGGTGGCCCTCGGCTTCTTCTTTGTCGTCATTCCCCTTGCCCTGCTGATCCTGGGCCTGCTGCGCGGCGACCTCCGCTGAGCCGCCCGTGGCGGGGCCCAGGCGCCGCCAGGCGAGGGCCCCTCATTCCCGCATGCCTCGAGAGACGCCATGCCCCGCACCATCATCAGGACCGACAAGGCCCCGGCCGCCCCACCGACCTACAGTCAAGCCACCCGCGCCGCAGGCCTCATCTTTGTTTCGGGCACCGGTCCCGTCGACCCCGCCACCGGGGTGTTCGCGGGCCCGACCATTCAGGCGCAGACCCGACAGTGCCTGGCCAACATCGCGGCCATTCTCGAGAGCGCGGGCAGCTCGCTCGACAAGGTGGTGAGCGCCACGGTGATCCTGGCGAACGACGAGGACTTCGCGGGCATGAATGAGGAGTGGGTGCACTGGTTTCCAACCGACCCGCCTGCCCGCCAGGGCGCCAGACTGCCCGTTCGCGTCGAGGGCCTGAAGGTGTCCATCGCGGCCATCGCGGAAGCGTGATGCGGCCTCGTGCCGGCCAGCCACCGCAAGACGCCGGTAGGGCGCCCCGCCCTGCGCCGCCGAACGGCCGCCTCCCGGCGACATTCTCCACTGCCGGCCGGCCGTCGATGCCGCGGACCTGGCGCGCCCGGTGGTCCGGGATGCCTGGAGTCCGGTGGTGATCGCACCGACCCACGCGCCCCGCCTGCTCACGGTCCGGACCACCCCGTCCCGGCTGGAGCGCATCCGCGAGCTGTTGCGGCACCACGGTGGACCCGGCACGTCCTGCCCCGGGGGTCCTCCCTCCCAGGCACCGTAGCGGATGACGAGCCCGACCCCGAGAGTGGAGGCCCGGCGAGTGGCCCCTGGGCTGGCTGCCGTCGGCGCGGCATCGGCACCACCGGCGGGTCCCTCCGCCGCGGTCTGGCGACCGCGCCGCGTCCCGTTCGCGCTGCTGCTGGGCCTGCTGCTTGCCGCTGCGGCCTGCCGGCCGGTGCTCCGCGCTCCCCGGCTGACCGGCGCGGGGGAATCGCCTGCCATCCATGGCACGCTGACGCTCCCGGCCACCCCGGGCCCCCATCCGGCGGTCATCCTGCTCCCGGGATCTGCGGGCTGGCGTCCCGAGTATGACCGCCTGGCCAGGCCATTCGCGGACTCCGGGCTGGTGGCGCTCACCCTCGACTACTATGCGGACGCGGGCCGCGGCTGGACCCGCGGCCAGGAGATGCGGAACTGGCCGGCCTGGCAAGCCACCATTCGTAACGCCATCAGCTGGCTCAGCGCGAGCCCCGCCGTAGCGGGACGGCCGGTGGCGCTCGTGGGCTACTCTCGAGGGGCGATGCTGGCCATCAGCATCGGAGACACCGCGCTCCCGGTCGCCGCGATCGTGGATCTCTATGGGGCGGGTAGCGATGACGACCCGCCGACTGCTCACCTGGCGGCGTTCCCGCCGCTCCTGATCCTGCACGGCGACGCGGACAGCAACATGCCGGTGGCCCTGGCCCATCGCCTCCATGACCGCCTTCAGGCGAACGGGGCCGACGTCGAGATCCACATCTACCCGGGCGCGGGCCACGGCTTCGACATGCCGTGGTCCCCGGCCTATTCGCCCGAGGCCGCGGCCGACGCCTGGCGGCGCACGATCGCGTTCCTGCGGCAGCGGCTCCCGGCCTAGGCGGGTCGGACGTGGCTGGCCAAGGACTGCACGCCAGGTCTCGGGCGGGACAGCTCCACGGGTTCCCTGCGGGCTGGCCGGGCCACAGGTCGGCAAGTAGGATTCCCGGACCCCGCCGCCCCTGAAGGTCGTGCCAGACCGCCCGGTGGCATCCCCCGTTCAGACTGAACCCTGCTTCCCACAACGATGAAGACCTCCGTTTCCGCACTCCTGCTGGCGGCCCTGCTGGCGCCACCTCTCCAGGCGCAGGGACTGCCACCCGACTCCCTCTTTCCGCGCCTGGTGGGCCGGTGGGTGCTGGAAGGCACCATTGCCCGCAAGCACACGGTCCATGACGTCACCTTCGAGTGGCTGCTGGGGCGGGGTTATGTGCAGATGCACGAGGTCTCGCGCGACCGCACCTCCGAGGGCACGCCCGCGTACGAGGCCATGGTCCTGTTCGGCCGCGATCCCAGGACGGGCGAGTATGCCTGCCTCTGGCTCGACAACACCGGCACCTCGGCGTCGTTTGACCCGGCCGGCACGGGCCACGGGTTCGTGGCGGGGGACTCCATCCCGTTCCTTTTCGACTATGACGCCACGAGCCGCTTCCACACCACCTTCGTCTACGACCGTGGGACGGATACCTGGCAATGGCACATGGACAACGACAGTGCGGGAGTGCTGCGTCCCTTCGCCAGGGTCACCCTGACCCGGGCGCCGGCGTCGAGGTGACCCGTCGGGGACGGGGATCGTGGACTCCTCGGGGGGCCTCGCGGGCGGCGGCTCGCTTCGCCGAGCGATTCGGGTGCCCGGTCCGCGGGCTCTCGGACCCGGCGCCCGGAGTGCCACATTCGAGCCGCATGATGCCGGCGGGGCACGACCGCCCATTGCTGCGCTGGCTGGCACAGCCAGGTACCCCGCCGTAGCTTTGCAGGTGCCCGCCTCGCCCCGCCGCTGGTACCGGGCCGCCAGGCGGCTCCGGATCAGCCTCTCGACACGGTGGGGCCCCATGCGTCTGCCAGCTGCCCGTCACGTCGCAATCGCCCTCCTCGGCATCCTGGCCTGCCGTGACACCACGGGCCCGTCGGCGTCACAGGTCGAGCAGTACCGCGCGCAGTGGCTGGAGCACCAGATCCACGACTACGCCTACCAGTACCTGTCGACCGGGTTCTTCAACTCCCTGAGCGGCCAGTCGATCCAGGTCACCGTGCGCGCCGACACGGTGCGCGCGGCCACCTTCGTGGCATCGGGCGACACCGTTCCGGCGGGCCTGGCCGTGCTCCCGACCATCGCGCAACTCTTCGATGGGGCGGAAGCCGCGGCGGCGAACGGCACGCTCAAGGCCATGCGCCTCGACCCTACGCTGACCTATCCCACCGAGCTGGAGTTCAGCGGCCCTCCGGACGCACGCGGCACGCTCCGGATCTCCCACTTCCAGGTGCTGCCTTAGCAGGCTGCCACCCGAAAGATCCGGCCGCACCGGTGCGCGACCGGCGGCCAATGCATGCCAGCACGTGCCCACGAGAGCCTGCCACGCCAGGCGCGGAGTGCCGCATGGACGTGGAATCCCCCAGGCACCTGGAGCGACTGCGGGACCAGCCGGAGATCAAGGCCGCCCTGCTCCGGGAGCAGGCGACGCCCGCGGCGACTGAAGTCCGCTTCGAGCGTTCCCCCCGGAACACGCAGTACTGGCCTCCGATCGAGACGCTCGGCGCGCGCTTTCTCGAGGCCGGCCGCCCGGCCTCCGCCTGCGAACCCATCGAGGTCTATGGCCGCCCCTGCTGGCTGCTCGCGACGGCCCTCCATCCGTCGACGGCATCGCCATACGCCATCGCCGTCGCCAGCGCCGAGGGCGCCCCCGTCGCTACCCTGCTCGCGCTGCTCCGCAGTGTGAGCGAGGACTACTGGCACGGCTCGTTCTTCTGGAAATGACCACCCGTCAAGCCGGGGGTCACGACACGCGTTCGCATCGAGGTCCCCGTCCTCGCGCAGGGCCGGGCGAGGCCGTCCGCCGGCTGGCAGGGCGTGGCGTCGCCGGATACGTTCCCGGCACACGCCGCCCCCCGGCCTCTGGTGCGGGGCGTCAGGCGGCGCGGAACCACCCTCCACCATGCGACCCCATGCCACGCGCTGCCCGTTACCTCGTCCAGGTCCTGATATTCGTGCCCGCGATGGCCGCCGCCCAGGCTGCGCCGCCGCCCGCCGTGGACAGCACCCTCTTCGTCACGAGTGCCGAGATCCGCGACGCCATCACGCTCGCCGCGCCGGGTCCGGTGGCCGATGCGCGCCTGCGACTGGTGCCCGTCGGCGCGTACAACGTGGGCGTCTCGATCGTGCGCCGCACCCAGGTCGACGGGCGCACGCCGCCGGACGCGATCGTCCACGATCAGATCACCGAGGTGTACCAGATCACGGAAGGACGCGGGATCCTCGTCCTTGGCGGCACGCTGGATGACCCGCAGCCATTTCCGCCGGACAGCCCCGTCGTGCTGCAGCTCATCGGCCCGAGCACCCGCGGCACGACGATCCGTGGAGGCCTACGACGCACGGTGGGCCCCGGGGACATCGTCGTGATCCCGCCGCGCACCCCCCACGGCTTCGCCGAGCTGCTGACGCCGGTGATCACGTACGTGCTGGTCCGGATCGATGGCGATCGGGTCCTCCAGACCTCCCCGTAGAGTGACGACAGGCCGACCACGGTCCTTCCCGGGTGCTCATGCCGCGCATCGCATTCGCGGCGCTCCCGGCCTGCGGGGATTCGGCGGGACACCGGCCTGGCCTCCGGGGCAGAACCTCGTCGTCCGTGCGGAGCTGGGGATGGTGCGGGGACAGCGCGTGCAATAGTGGACGCACGATACCGCATGAAACGTGGTGAGTGCCGCTGGTCGTTCATGGACGGCGCGGCCACCCGGACGTCTGCTCCGGAGTTGCGGTCGCGGGGCCCGGTGCGCAGCTTGTGACGGACCATCAGGTCACGCCTTCGCGTCGGCCGCCACCCCTCCCCTCACCGGCCCGTCCGGGCGGTACCCATGCTGCGAGCCCTTCCCTTCCTCCTGTTCGACGGCAATTGCGCCGAGGCGATGACGTTCTACCACGAATGCCTCGGCGGGACCCTCACGCTGACCCGGCTCGGCGATACCCCCATGAAGGCGCAGTTCCCGCCCGAGAAGCATGGGCGCATCATCAACGCCCGGCTCACCAGCGGCGCGGTCGAGATCACGGCGACCGACTGGATGGCCGCACCCGCCCTCGAGCCAAGGCTCGGGAACATGTCCGCGATCTACGTGGTGGCCACTGACGCCGCGGAGCTGCGCCCGGTGTTCGACAAGCTGGCCCGCGGCGCCGAGCAGACGCGGTTCCAGGCCCTGCACGAGATGCCCTTCGGCACCTTCGGCCAGTTCTACGATCGCTTCGGCATGCAGTGGATCTTCCGCGGCGGCGCCGCAGCAGGCTAGCTGCCGCGGGGCGCCCTCCACCGGTGGCGAGGATCCCCTGGGGGTGCCCGGCCGCCTACCGCCTTCCGACACTTCAACCCGGATGACCGCCCGGTGACCAAGTACCTCATTTCCTTTCCCGGACCGGCGATGGATGTCGCCGCCGAGGACCTTGCCACCGTCGGCGAGGCGGCGCGTGCGGTCGTACGCGAGGCGAAGGCTGCCGGGGTCTATGTGTTCGCCGGCGGCATCAACGAGGACGTGGCGCCGCTGATGGTGGCCGCGACGGGCAGCACCACGAACGGGACCTACCCGCAGACCAGGGAGTTCACCGGCGGCTACTGTGTCCTGGAGCTCCCGTCGCGCGAGGTCGCGGTCCAGTGGGCAGCGAAGCTGGCGCGGGCCTGCCGCTGCTCCCAGGAGCTGCGGGAGTTCTGGTACGACGCCGACAGCTGACCGGCGGGGCCGGCGGTCAGCGGGCTCCCCTCCACCCGACTATCTTGCGCGTGCCACCGATCACCCTCCGGGTGGTGTTCTCTACTCGCGCCAAGGCAGGCTCCCATGGTCAGCCCCCCCGATCTCCCCGATCGGCCGACAGTGCCGTCTCCTTCCGAGTCCCTCGTCGACCGGCTGCGGGAACGCCTGGCCCTCGCCGGCGCGCGGTTTGACCGGCGGGCGGGGGCGACGCGCCCGCGGTCGCGCTCCCGGAAGCCTCCCGCCCTGCTGGGCACCGCCGACCCGGAGGCCGACTACGGCCAGCGCCGGGAGCGGGCCTCCCTGCGGGCGGTCTTCCATGAGCTCGGGGACGCCCATCGGACCTACCGTGCGCGGACGGGGAACGGCCTGACGCCGGGATTGCGGGCCGCCACGACGGCGTTCAAGCAGGAGCCGAGCCTGGTCTCGCTGGCTCCCGTGGCGGCGTGCCTCGATGAGCTGGGGCTGCTCGCCTGGTAGCTGCCCGCGCGGGCGCCCGGCGTGTTGAGGCGCCTGCTCAGGCGCCCGGCACGGTGGCAAGGACCTCGTCGAGCAGGTCGAACTGCTCGCCGGCCGCGCCCGGGCTTCCGGAGGCGAGGGCCTCCTCGAGGGCTTCCTTCGAGGGATAGCGCTCGTGGAGGACCAGGAGCGTCTTTCCGTCCTGCTCCTCGAGGGTCACGGTGGTCACCGCGCCGGCACCGCTTTCCTCGTTGGTCCAGACGATGCGTGAGCAGGGCGTCACCTCGAGGTAGCGCCCGAAGAACGCCATGGGCTGCTCGAAGTCAGGGTGACTGAACACGAAGCGATACGTGCCTCCCGTGCGCACATCGGCCTCGCAGGACACGAACGTGATGCCGAACGAGGGCGGCGTCCACCAGCGCCGGATCAGTTCCGGGCGGGTCCAGGCCTCGAAGACGACGCGGGCGGGGGCGTTGAAGGTGCGGGTGATGACCAGCTCGAGATCGGACTTCCGGTCGAGCGTCGTGGGGTGCTTCATGGGCATGACTCACTTTCGTCCTGGCCGTGCATGGACGCCGGCCGCCTGGTTGAGTTCCTCCACGATCCGGTCCAGCTCGTCGAAGCGCGCGTCCCAGAGCTGGCGGTAGCGCTCGATCCACGCGGCTTCCTCCCCGAGGCGGCGCGGGCCGAGCCGGCAGGTGCGGACGCGGCCGGCCTTCACCGTGGTGACGAGCCCCGTCTGCTCCAGGACGCCGATGTGCTTCTTCATGCCGGTCAGGGTCATGCGGAACTTCCCTGCCAGCTCCGAGACCGACGCGTCCGCCCGGCCGAGCCGCTCCAGGATGCCGCGGCGGGTGGCGTCGGAGAGCGCGGCGAACGTGGTGTCGAGATCGGCCCGCTGATACTGAACCATATGGTTCAGTATACAGCACGACGCGGGAGGGCGCAATGGCGCCACCGAGCCATCGTTCATTGTCCGTGCGTCATCCCGCCCTCTCGCGCAACCTCATCGGCGGCGCCAGCCGCACCCGGCCCCCATGCCGACTTCGCCCGTCCAGCTGCAGGAGCGCACCGCACTTCCCCTGGTGGTCATCCGCAGCACGGTGTCCCCTGCCCGGCTCCCGGAGGTCGTCCCCAGGTCCTGCGGCGCGGTGTGGCAGGCGCTGAAGGCCCAGGGACTCCGCGGCGGCCGGAACGTGGCGCTCTACTGGGATGAGGCCATCCGGGTGGAGGCCGGGGTCGAGTTCGCGGGGGCCTTGGCCGAACAGGACGGCGTCACTCGATCCGCCACACCCGCCGGCCTCGTGGCCGTGGTCACGCACCACGGGCCCTACGGGACGCTTGGTGCCGCGCACGACGCCATCCGCCGCTGGACGCAGGCGCACCACCATCGCACGCTCGGCCCACGGTGGGAGCTCTACGGGCATTGGGAGCCGGCCTGGGACACCGATCCCTCGCGGATCTCCACGGAGGTGTGTTACCTCGTGGCGCCGGGCGACCCGGGGGCGTAGCCGCCCGGCGCGCCGGTGCGTGTCGCCGGCAGACCCGCCGGGCCCCCGCACCGGCCGACCTGGGGACTGGCACCACCCGCCACCGTCCGCCATACTCCGCTCAGCGTACCGCGGCCCTGCCACACAGCACGGGCCAGGATGCCGACTGGCCACATCACCCCCGAGGGCCCACGTGTCCGTCCGATCCCGTTGGACCGTCGTTCCCGCCCTCCTCGCGACGATGGCCGCCTGCAGTTCCCCGTCGGCCGGGCCCGCGCCGCGCGAGTACCTCTACCTCTGGACCGCCGCGGCCGATACCCTCGCGCCGGACTTCCTGGCGGTGCTCGACGTCACGGAGGCGCCCGATCGGTACGGGGAGCTGGTGGCGACCGTCCCGGTGCCCGGCCGCTTCAATGTCCCGCACCATACCGAGCACGAACTGGCCGCCGACCGCCGGCTCTTCGCCAACGGGTTCGGCACCGGCAGGTCGTTCATCTTTGACCTGACCACGCCCGCGCAGCCACGCCTGGCCCACGCGTTCGGCGACCTGGCGGGGTACAGCCATCCCCACTCCTTCCTGCGGCTGCCGGACGGCGCGGTCCTCGCGACCTTCCAGATGACCCATACCGACGCTGGCGTGCGCACCGGCGGGCTGGTGGAGATCGCCCCCGATGGCAGCGTGCGGCGGAGCGCATCGGCCGACCGGCCCGGCCTCGATCCCGGCACCCGCGTCTACAGCGCCGCGGTGGTCCCGAGCCTGGACCGGATCGTCACGACCACGACGGACATGGCCGACGATTCCCCGGCCTCCAACCAGCTGCAGATCTGGGGGCTCTCGGACCTGGCGCTGCAGCACACGATCAGGCTCCCTCCGGGACCGCGCGGCGACGAGGGCCTCCTGACGGCCGAGCCGCGCGTCCTGGCGGACGGCCGGACGGTGCTGGTCTCGACCTTCAACTGCGGGCTGTACCTGCTCGATGACCTGGGTGGCCCGGCGCCCACGGGCCGCCTGGTCGCCTCCTTCCCCATGAAGCCGCAGACCAACTGCGCGATCCCCGTCGTGGCGGGCCCGTACTACCTCATCACCGTTCCCGCGTGGAGCGCGGTCGTCAGCCTCGACGTCAGCGACCCGGCGCACCCTCGCGAGGTCGGCCGCGCCACGCTGGGCCCCGACGACGTGCCCCACTGGATCGCGATCGCGCCCGATCACCGCCGCGTGGTGGTGACCGGATACGGCGCGATGCTGCATCGGGTGGTCCTGCTCCAGTTCGACCCGCAGACGGGGGCGCTGGCGGTGGACCCGCGCTTTCGCGAGCCGGGCGCCACCACGCCGGGGTACGTCATGCAGGGCAAGCGCTGGTTCCATGGCGACTCCGCCGACGGCATCCCGCACGGGGCGGTGTTCAGCCGTCCCTAGCCCGCGCTCCCGCCGGGCTGATCGCCGCCCGGCGACCATGGTCCGACGCGACGCCCCGGCCGCATGACCCACATTCCCTTCCCGACCACCGGCGCGTACCCCGTCCGTGTGGGGCATCGCGTGCTCCCGCTCATCGATGGCGAGGCGACCTACCGCCGGGTCTGCGACGCCATCGACCACGCGCAGGGGAGGGTGTGGGTCGCCGTCACGTTCCTCTGGGCCACCTTCCAGATGCCCGACGATCGCGGCTCGTTCTTCGACGTCCTGGCCCGGGCGCGCCGCCGCGGGCTCGACGTCCGCGCCCTCTTCTGGCGGCCGGATGATGCCACGGGCTCACTGCGGACCAACGCCTTCTGGGGCTCGCCCGAGCAGTTCGGGCTGCTGGCCCGGCAGGCCCCCGGGCTCAGCATCCGCTGGGACCGCGCGCACCCCGGCTTCTGCCAGCACCAGAAGTTCTGGCTCCTGGACGCCGGGCTGGAGACGGCCTGTGCCATCGTCGGCGGCCTCAACCTCAATCCGCACTCGGTGGTCGCGCCCGGCCACGGCGGCCCCGGGCAGAACCACGACATCGCCCTCGAGCTGCATGGGCCCGCCGTCACCGACATCCACCACGCCTTCGTCCAGCGCTGGAACGAGGCAAGCGAACGGGAGGTGGCGGACGGCCGCTGGGGCCCGGCGGCCGATGATGCCCTGCCCTTCCCGGACCAGCTGGCCGCGCCCCGTGGAGCGGTCGTCGCGCAGGTGCAGCGCACGATCCACCCGGGCCGGTACGCCGATCCCCATCCCGCGCCCGGCGGGATGCCGTTCGACATTGCCCGGGGCGACTTCTCCATCCGTGACCAGTACCTGCAGGCGATCCACGCGGCGCGTGAGTCCATCTACCTCGAGCACCAGGCGCTCAGCGTGCCGGCCATTGTCGACGCGCTCGTGGCCGCGGTGCGGCGCGGCGTGGCGGTCGTGGCCGTGGTGCCGACGACGGGGAGCAGCGTCGACGCACCGGCCGCGGGCGCCGAGGACCTGCTCCGTGAGCAGCGACGCGCCCTGGCGGGCGCGCCGCACTTCACCCTCGCCGGGCTGGCGGGACGAGGCCCCGGGGGCGCACGGCATCCCGTGCACGTGCATTCCAAGCTCATGATCGTCGATGACGCCTGGGCCACGCTCGGCTCCGCCAACCTCCACCGCTATTCACTCGAGGGCAACAGCGAGCTCAACCTCGCCTTCGCCGATGCGCCGACGGTGCGCGCGCTGCGCTGCGCGCTGTTCGCCGAACATCTCGGCGTGGACACCGCCGCGCTCGATGGGCGCGCGGCGCTCCACCTGTTCCGGACGGTGGCGGAACGGAACGCGGTTCGGCGGGACGGCGGCGGCGGGGAGTGGGAAGGCATTGCCTGGGCCATGGATCCACTGCGGTGGTGGGCCCACTGACCCGCGGGCGCGGCCGGCTTGCGCGGGTGTGCCGGGTCCTGCAGCTTCTGCGGCATTCAGCAACCGCCGGGGGACCGGCGGGCGAGGGAGTGCCACCAGGGAGGCCCGCATGCCACGATTCGATGCCCGACCGGACGCCCCGGACGCCCTGGACTGGCTGGGGGCAGTGGTCACGGCGCTGATCGGCGCCTTCGCCCTGTACCTGGCCTTCCTGTCGCTCCGAAGCTGGATCGGCCATGCGCTGGCACCGTTCGACGCGCTCCAGGAGCTGGTCACCATCCCGATCGGCGTCGGCGCCATGCTCATCGCCCGCGACATGGTGCGCCCGCGTGGCGCCGAGCCGCTCCGCACCCGCGCCGGGGCGGCGCTCGTCGCCGGGACCGGGCTGCTCTATCTCGCGTCCGGTGTTGGGGGATGGGCCGCATCGGTTCCGACGCACGCCTGGGCTCAGGCCGTCCTCTTCGGGCTCGCCGGCCTGTACCTTGGCTTCGACATCCACCGGGCACGGTCGGCGGGGTGAGTTCCTCGGGGCCGGCGCCGAGCCGCGACCGATGCTCACGGCACGCGCCTGGGGTTCGAGCTCGAGTTCGAGGGGCCACCGGGCGACCGGTACCACGCCCAGGTGCGCCGCTCAGCGCGTTCTTCCAGGTTCGGCCCTGACACCGCCGTGGCCCCCATGGCAATTCGCTCCTCGGCACCCGGTGCGGGCACAATTTCACCTACGACCGCGTAGTGGATGGGCGGGCGGTCCCGACACGACCCTGAGCCGCCGGGGTTGGCGGGCCGCCGGCCCCGTGGCTTGCCGGGCCGCGTCGCGGCCGGCAGCCTGCGTGGAGTGGTCAGGTCCAGACCCCCAACCCCGGAGCCAGCCATGTGGGATAGCGTCGTGAGCGCGCTGCAGGCCTGCATCTTCACCCTCGGCCACGTCACCGGGAGCCTCGGCAGCGGCATCCTGCTCACCGCCGGCGCGCTGCGGCTGGCGCTGCTGCCGCTGACCATGCGCCTGGCCCGGCGGGCCCAGGCCCACCAGCGCCACCTGCAGGCGCTCGGACCCGAGATCGCGACCCTGCGGAGCCGCCATGCCAAGGACCCCGCGGGGTTCCAGGAGGCACTGTTCGCACTGTATCGGCGGCACGGCGTCCAGCCGGTGGACGGCTGGCAGGTGGTGGGCGGTCTCCTTCAGCTGCCGCCTATCTCGGCGATGTACGCGGCGCTGCGGGGCGGGCTCGGCAACGGGGTCCGCTTCGGGTGGGTGGCCGACCTCGCCCGCCCCGACTGGGGCCTCACCTTCCTGGTGGCGGCGCTGACGGCCGGCGCGACCTTCCTCGGCGCCTCGCCCACGGCCTCCCGGGGGGCGCTGGTCGCGAGCAGCGCGCTTGGCGCCGGCCTGATGGTGGCGTTCCTGCTGCATGCCTCGGGGGCCGTCGGGTTGTCCATGGCGGCGAGCAGCGCGCTGTCGCTGGGGCAGGCGTGGTGGCTCCGCCGGAGTCCCGCGGCGGCCTGACCAGGCGCCCGCGCCGGCAGGGCGGTTGCCGGGCTCCCGCGGTAGTCACCCCGTGTGGAGGCCCGATGCCGCTCTTCCGACGTCTGCCACGGCCGGCGACCCCGCCGGGCACACCGGCCGTCAGCCCTGACGGGTTGCCCAGCGCGACCTCACGGCGGGTCCCTGCCCGCCTCGAAGGCCGCGCCAGCGAGCCCGAGACCCTCCTCGCTGCGGGCTCCGCCGCGAGCCTCACCGTCCTCGGCGGTCTCTTCGCCGCGACCGTGCTCGGGGGCGAGGCCCTCTTCACCCACGCCTGGGTCACCCCGCTCTTCACCCTGGTCGGTCCACTGCTCAAGACCGTGAGCTGGGCGGCGACGCTCGGCGTCGGCCTGACCTCGCGGCACCGGTCCTTCCGGCTGCTCGGCTGGGCCACGGCGCTCGGGGCCGGTGGCCTCTACCTCTGGCAGCAGGTGAGCGGGGTCCCGCCGTGGGCGCTGTTCGGGCCGGCGGGCGCGCTCCTGCTCGGGATGCACGTGGGCAACCTGGTGGCCTGGTGGCGCGCGCGCCGGCCGCGCGAGTGAGGACCGGCTCCCCGGCTCGACGCCGGGGCCCGTGATGTGCCCCCGCCTGGACTCCCTCCGCAGCTCCCCCACCCGCTGACCCCAGGGCAATCGACACGATCACCGACCACCGGGTCCGTGGCCGGGCCGCGCCTTACTCGTCGCGGAGGGCGCGGATCGGGTCGATCGTGGCCGCGCGCCGGGCGGGGAGGTACGAGGCCACCGCGGCGACCCCGAGCAGGACGATCGGCACGCCGGCGAAGGTCACCGGGTCGGTGGCGGTCACGCCCACCAGGTAGCTGGTCACCACCCGCGTGAGCGCCACCGAGGCGAGCAGGCCGAGCCCCACGCCGACGGCCGAGACGACCATGCCGTGGCCGAAGATGAGGCGGCGGACATCCTGCGCACTGGCGCCCAGGGCCACGCGCACGCCGATCTCGCGGGTGCGCTGCCGGGCCGAATAGGACACCACGCCGTAGAGGCCGAGCGCGGCGAGGACGAGGGCCAGGGCGGCGAAGGTGCTGGAGAGCGCAAGCAGGAACCGGGTCTGGGCGAGCGCGCCCGAGACCCAGGACTGGAGCGTCGCCAGGTCGGCGACCGGCACGTCCTTGTCCAGCGCCTGCACGGCGGCGCGGATACCGGGCATGAGACTCGCCGGATCGGCGGCGGTGCGCACCACGAAGGTGATCGGGAGGAAGGACTGGAAGACGTAGGGGAAGTAGATCGTCTCCCGGCCTTCCTCGGCGAGGGACGTCGAGCGCACATTGGCCACGACCCCGACGATGGTGACGGGCAGCCGCTCCAGCGAGAAGGTCTTCTCGTTGAAGTGTTCCACCAGCACCTGGGCCCCCAGGGGATTCTCCCGGCCGAAGACGCGCTCCGCGAACTTCTGGTCCACGACCGCGACGTCCTGGGCCTGCTCCTCGTTGTCGGCGCGGATGAGGGAGCGGCCCGACACCAGCTTGATCCGCATCGCCTCGAAGTAGCCGGGCAGCACGGCCTTGTAGTCGGCCTTGTTGGCGCGGAACTGCTCGTCGCCCTCGCCGATCCGGCCGTAGGAGCCGACGGCATACTGCTCGCCCCCGGCGAGCGGCAGGGGCGTGACGCCGCCGACGGATTCGACGCCGGGCAGGGTGGCGAGGGCGTCGCCCAGCTGGTTGACGAAGGTGGCCCGCGCCTGGCTCGTCAGGTACTTGATGAAGGGGAGCGGCGCGGTGAAGGTCACGGCATTGCGGGGGTCGAAGCCGGGCTCGACGCGCTGGATCGCGGCGAAGCTGCGCACCATGAGGCCGGCGCCGATCAGCAGGACCAGCGACAGGGTGAACTCGCTCACGACGAGCACGGTGCGGACCTTGTTGCCGCGGGCCCCGCCGACGCCGGCGCCGCGGTCGCGCAGGGCGTCGGCCAGGTTGCCGCGGACGGCGCTGAGCGCCGGCGCGAGCCCGAAGAGGAGCGCGGCGGCCACGGTCGCGGCGGCGGCAAAGGCGAAGGTGCCGCCGTCGAGGGCGACCTGGTCGATACGCGGCAGGTCGCCGGGGCTCAGCGCCTTGATCAGCCGGATGCCCACCCACGCGAACCCGAGGCCGAGCACCGCGCCGCCGGTGGCGAGGACCAGGCTCTCGGTGAGCATCTGGGCCACGATGCGTCCCCGGCCGCTCCCGATCGCCGCGCGCACGGCGATCTCGCGGCTGCGTTCCGACGCCCGCACCAGCAGCAGGTTGGCGATGTTGGCGCACGCGATCAGCAGGACGAACCCCACCGCGCCGAGCAGGGCGAGCAGCGCGGGCCGCGCGTGCTCGACCACGTCGTGGTGCATGCCGGCCACCGTGATCTGGAGCTTCTGGGTGGCGTGGAACTGGTGGGTCTCGCGCAGGCGCGCGGCCAGGCGGTCCATGTCTGCCTGGGCCTGAGGAAGGGTGACGCCCTCCTTGAGCCGGGCCACGACGGTGAGCCAGGCCGCTTCCCGCTCGAAGTCGCCGATGTTGCTCGGCAGCACGCCCCAGGCGTCGATGTTGGTCGGCATGGCGGCGTCGGCGGGGAGGTAGATGCGGAAGTCGCGGGGGAGCACCCCGATGATCTCCGAGCCCCAGCCGTCCATCTGGATCGTGCGGCCGAGGACCGAGGGATCCCCGCCGAAGCGGCGCTGCCACAGCCCGTAGCTGATCACCACCTTGCCCGCCGGCAGGTCGGGATTCGGGCTGCCGAACATCTTGGGATCGATGGCGAACGCGTCCTCGGCGGCGTGATTACGGCCGAGGACCGGCTTGACCCCGAGGAGCGAGAGCAGGTTGGAGGTGACGTAGGCGTTGGTGATCCGTTCCGGCGGCCCCTCGCCGGTGATGGTCCCCGAGAGCGCCATGGCGCCCGCGAAGCCCGCGAACTGGGTGGTCTCGGCCTGGTAGTCCTGGAAGTCGGGCCCCGAGACCAGCGAGCGGGTCACGTTGGTGGCGGGGAGGCGGGTCCAGATGAATGCCAGCTGGCCTGGGTCGTCGAAGGGCAGGTCGCGGAACAGGACCGCGTTCGCGACGCTGAAGATCGCGACACTGCTGCCGATCCCGAGCGCCAGGGTGAGCAGGATGACCCCCGTGAAGAGGGGCCTCCGGGCGAAGGAGCGGACGGCGAACTTCACGTCCTGCAGCACGTCGCGGATCATGAGGGATTCTCCGCTTCCGGTGAGGGGTCATCGGGCGCCCCGGAGCGCGCGCCGGGGCAAGGTTGCGGCCTGCGGGCGCCCGGCGCAATGGCCGGGGTCAGGCGATTGGGCGTGTGGTTGGCTCGCCGCCCTACCGCATCGCCATCACGTGCGCCACGAACTGGTCGATGGCCATCGTGGTGCCCTCGTAGAAGCCCGACGACTTGTTGGTGGCGAAGTCGGCGGCGTTGCGGTGCAGCGCCGTGAAGACGTAGCGCGCGCCGGTGCCCGCGGGCTCCATGGTCATGACGGCGGTGATCGGGATGTCGTCGAAGACCGCCGGGCGATAGCCGGGGAACAGCATGGAGGTCCAGACCAGCCGCTGCTGCGGCACGACCTCGAGGACGCAGCCCAGGTTGGGGGACGGCGGGCCGTCGCCCACCGCGATGTCGATGCGCACGATGCCCCCGGGCCGCAGATCCAGCTCGGCGTGCGCCACCCGCCCCCAGGCCCGGGGCATGTACCACTCCTTGAGGTGCTCCGGGCGGGTCAGCGCCTCCCAGACGAGGCGCACGGGGGCATCGATGGTCCGCTCGATGGCGAAGTCGAGCGTCGGATCGAAGATGGCGGGCTTGCTCATGAACCGGATTCCTTCTCCTTGAGGTGTCTGACGACCTGGTCCAGGCGGTCCAGGCGGGCCTCCCACTCCCGGCGCCGCGCGTCCAGCCAGTCCGCGACGACGGTGAGGCGTTCGGGGGCGAGTTCGTAGGTCCGTACGCGCCCCCGCTTGTGCGACCGCACCAGCCGGCTGCGCTCCAGCACGGAGAGATGCTGCACGAACGAGGGGAGCTGCATGCCGAACGGCGACGCCAGCTCGCTCACGGTGGCGGGCCCCGCGGACAGCTGCTCCAGCACCCGGCGCCGTGTCCGGTTGGACAGGGCGTGGAAGACCGCGTCCGCGGCCGTGGCTTGTACCATCGCCGGCACCCTCCCCTGGCTCGGGTCGTCCGCTCCGACAGGCACAGTCTAGCGCCGCCGAATACTTTTGTAAATACCTAAGTATTTCCGGGCACCGGGTCCCGGCGTCGGGGCCGGCGCCCCGTTCGCTTGCGCGATCCCGGGCGGTTCCGCAGGTTGTGCGGACTGGTTCGCCGCCCCTCCCCTCGCTTCCGCGGCCCCGCGCATGCTCCCTCCTCCCCGCTGCCGCTCTGCCCTCCCGTGCCTGCTGAGCCTCGTCGCCTGCGCCGCGCCCGCCGGCGGCCCGCCGGCCCTGGAGGTATCCGCCCGGGACTTCACCTACGACATGCCGGCGCGGATTCCTGCCGGCCTGATCCAGGTCCAGCTGTCCAACCGCGGGACCGACCTGCACGAGGCGCTGATCGTCCGGCTGACCGGCGCCGGCGCTACGGCCCTCGCGTACGTCGACAGCGTGCGGGCCGGCGTCGACTTTCCCGCCTTCGCGACCGACCTGGGCGGCCCCGGCCTGACCCGCCCCGGCGACTCGACCCGCGTCTGGCTGGCGCTCGAGCCGGGACGGTACGCGCTGGTCTGCTGGAAGGGCGACCACCTGCGCCGGGGGATGGCGCACGACCTGGAGGTCACGGCGGCGGCCGGGCCCGCGGTGGCCGGCCCGACCGCCGATGGCACGATCCGCCTGGCCGAGTACGGCTTCAGCCCGGGCGGGACGCTCCGGCCGGGATCTCGGCTCGTGCACATCCGCAATGCCGGCACCGAGCCGCATGAGGCCGACCTGTTCCGTCTCGCGGACGGCCAGACGCCGGCGGACTACCTGCGCTGGCTCGAGAACGGCGAAGCGGGGACCCCGCCGGTCGAGGTGGTCGGTGGCGTGGGTGACCTGGCCCCCGGGCGTGAGCTCTGGCTCCAGGTCACGCTGCGCCCGGGCCGGTATTTCTGGGTGTGCCAGGTCCCCGGACCGGATGGGCGGCCGCACTACGCGCACGGGATGGTGCTGGAATTCACGGTCGCGGCGGAGGCAGCGCAGGGATGACGGCGGTGACGGACGGCCCAGGCGCGGGGCGGCCACGGCTGCCCTGCGCGCTCCGCCCGGCCGACGCGGCGGATGTCGAGGCGATCCGGCGGATCTACAATCTCTATGTGGCGACGACCACGATCAGCTTCGAGGAGGAGCCGGTCACGGCGGAGGCCATGGCGGGTCGCCTCGCGGGGGTGCAGGCGGCGGGACTTCCCTGGCTGGTGGCGGCGACGTCGGCGGGCGTGTGCGGTTACGCCTGCGCGACGCGGTGGCGGGAACGGCACGCCTACCGGTTCACGGTCGAATGCACGGCCTACGTGGCCCCGGAGGCACTCGGGGCGGGCGTGGGCAGCGCGCTCTATGGCCGGCTGTTGCCGCAGCTCAAGCAGCTCGGGCTGCACGCGGTCATCGCCGTCATCGCGCTTCCCAACCCCGCCAGCATCGCGCTGCACGAGAAATTCGGCCTGTCGAAGGTGGCCCACTTCCGGGAGGTCGGCCACAAGTTCGGCCGGTGGCACGACGTGGGGCACTGGCAGGCGCTCCTGTGATGCGGGGTGGCAGCGACCGCCCCCCGCCCGCCCTGCCCGCCGACCCGAGCGAACCATTTCCCGCACCAGGACCCGAGATGCTCCAGCGACTCCTCCGGACCACCGCCGATCCCGCCGCCCTGGTGGCCCGGCTCGCGCTCGGCATCGTCATCTTCCCCCATGGCGCCCAGAAGGCCTTCGGGTGGTTCGGGGGCGGCGGCTTCCGCGCCAACCTGGACGGGTTCATCGGCATGGGGATCCCGTGGCCGCTGGCGCTGCTCGCGATCCTGGCCGAGTCGGCGGGCTCGGTGGGGCTGGTGCTCGGATGCCTGACACGCGTCGCGGCCTTCGGCATCTGCTGCAACATGGTGGTCGGCGCGGCGCTCGTCAGCGCGCCGCACGGCTTCTTCATGAACTGGTACGGCACCCAGCAGGGCGAGGGGTTCGAGTTCCACCTCCTCGCGGTGGGGCTGGCGCTGGTGCTGATGCTCCGGGGCGGCGGGGCCCTCTCGGTGGACTACTTCCTGACGCGGCGGGCGATGGGCGGGGGGGTGGGGGGGGAGGATTTCGATGCAATCAGCCGATAATTGGTGTAGTTTTATGAGGCACTCTTACACCAACTCTTCCGGCTTACGGGACGCATGCATCGGAATCCGTACCTCCGGCTCTCCTGGTGCCTGATCGGCGCCGCGGTAGGCGTCGGGCTGGCGCTCTGGGTCGTCGGGCCGCCACACAACCCCTTTGTCCTGGCCTCCCTCGGGGGCAGCTCGGTCTTCCTGTTCGGCCTGACCCGGGTCCCGGCGGCCCAGATCCGCGCGTTGTTCGGCGGGCACCTGGGCACGGCCGCGATCGGCATCGCCTGCGCGCAGTTCCTCGGCAGCTCGCTCCTCTCGTACGCGGTGGCGGTCTCGCTGGCGATCGGGTACATGCTGCTGACCCGCACGGTGCATCCGCCGGCGGGCGCCAATCCCGTGATCATGGTCTACGCCAAGGCGTCGTGGTCGGCGCTGCTCAACCCGGTGCTGCTGGGCCTGCTGTGCCTGATCTCGGTCGCGACGATCTGGAGCCGCCTCTACCCGGGGCTGGTGCACTATCCCGTCCGTCCCCTCGAGCCCTCGCCGCCCTCCCTCAACTGGGGCGGCTGGGACTAGCGCCGCGGCTGGCGCGATTCCGGGCCGGACGCGGCGGCGGCTGGTGCCGGCCCGGGCCGCGGGTATCTTAGGCACGGTCGCGCCCCCCTCGCTGCATCCCGGGCGCGGCGGTCGCCCACCGTTCCCTCGAGCCGTCGCGCCCCATGCCCAGGACGCCGCTGGTCTTCACGACCACGCACCGGATCCAGTACTCGGATCTCGATCCCTACCAGCACGTCAGCACCGGCCGCTACGCGATCCTGTTCGTGGATCACCGGATGCAGGGACTCAGCCAGCGGATCGGCTGGGACGTGGCGACGCTGGCCACGCTGCCCTTCGCCGCGTGGGTGCGCCGGCTCGAGATCGACTTCGTCCGGCCGGTCCTGGCCGACCAGGAGGTGACGATCACCTCCTCGGTCCGCGAGTTCCGGGGACCGGACGCGTTCATCGACTGCGCCATGACCGACGCCACGGGCAAGCTGCTCTCCCGGGCGCTGATGATCGTCGCCTGCGTGGACAAGGCGACCAGCCGCGGGATGGACTGGCCCGCGGAGGAAGCGGCCCGCTTCTACGAACCGGACCAGCCCTGATGCACGGCCGGTCCCGGGGCGACTGCCCCGGGTCGGCCCTTCCCTTCCCCCTTGGCGCGCCCGCTCCGGCGGCGGAAAGGTTCCTCGATGCATATCCTGTTGTGGGTCCTGCAGGTCCTGGCCGCGCTGATGTACGCGGCGTCCGGCGTGATGAAGGTGTTCATGTTCGACAAGATCAGCGGCGAGGTGCCGTCCTTCGGCGCGCTGCCGCGCCAGGCCTGGGCCGCCCTGGGCGTGCTGGAGCTGCTGTGCGTGATCGGGCTCATTGTCCCAGCCGCGTTGCGCTGGCGGCCCGGCCTGACGGCGGTGGCGGCGGGGCTGCTGGCGCTCGAGAGCCTGGTGTTCATCGCGGTGCACGTCAAATACCGGGAGACCGGGTCCATCATCATCAGCGCGGTGCTGGGCCTGCTCATGGCCTTCGTCGCGTACGGCCGGCTGGTGCTGCGGCCGATCACCTGACGGGCACGCCCGGGGCGCCGACCGCTCGCTTGCGGGAGGGCCCCGGGCTCGGCAGGTTCTCCCAGGTCGGTTCATGTCCCGCCCCACAGGAGCACACCGATGGCGAAGGTCACCGGGATCGGCGGCGTCTTCTTCAAGAGCACCAGGGACCGCGCGGCGCTGGCGGCATGGTACCAGCAGCACCTCGGCCTCAAGCTGGAGGCATTCGGCGGCGCGATCCTGCGCTGGCCGGAGGACACGGCCGATGACCAGGGCCTGACGGTCTGGTGCCTCGCCGAGCCGGCCAGCACCTGGTTCAGCCCGAGCGCGTCGGCCTTCATGATCAATTACCGGGTGGACGACCTCACCGGGATGCTGGCGCAGCTGCGCGCGGCGGGCGTGGAGGTGCTGCAGGGGCCCGAGTCGCATGAGAACGGCCGCTTCGCCTGGATCATGGACCCGGAGGGGAACAAGATCGAACTGTGGGAACCGAAGGCGTGGGACGAGAAGCACAAGGGCGCGTGAGCGCGCCGCCACCGTACGCGCAGCACCCACCCTCGCCCCGGCGGTCCCTGATGCGGTGTCCCCGCGCGCTCCGCGGCATGCTCACGGCCGGCGTCGCCGGCCTCTCCCTCTGGACGGCCGGGCTGGGCGCGCAGGCGCCGGCCGACGAGGAAGCGGCGATCCTCGCGCTGACCGACTCCGCCCTGGCCGCGGTCACCCGGTCCGACTTCATCGCCTTCACCGACCTCATGGTCGACTCGGCCGTCACCTTCTCGGCGGGCATGCGCAACGGGGAATACCGGATGCGGTTTGCCCGGCGCGCGGAGGAGCGGCGCCGGCCGGCCACCGGGCGGTACGTGGAACGGGGCTTCCGGCCCGAGATCCGGGTCTCGGGACCGCTGGCGATGGTCTGGCTCCCGTACGACTTCTACCGCGACGGGACGTGGTCCCACTGCGGCGTGGACCTGTTCACGCTGCTCAAGGTGGACGGCCGCTGGCGCATCGCCGCGATGGCGTGGAGCGTGGAACAGCCGCCGGCCTGCGCGGCACACCCGGACGGTCCCCCCGCCGGGCAGTGACCGGCACGAATCCCAACCGCAGGGCATCGCAGCCGCCGGCTGCAGGAGCCACCCGCATGACTCCAGGCACCATCCACCTGCACCGCGTGCTCCGCACCACGCCCGAGAAGGTCTACCGCGCCTTCCTGGACCGGGACGCGCTGGCGCGGTGGCTGCCACCGCATGGCTTCCTGTGCACGGTGCACACCCTGGAGGCGCGGGTCGGCGGCAGCCACCGGGCGTCGTTCACCAACTTCGGCACCGGCGCCTCGCACTCCTTCGGCGGGACGTACCAGGAGCTGGTGCCGGGACAGAAGCTGGTCTACACCGACCGGTTCGACGCGCCGGGCCCGCCGGGCGAGATGACGGTCACGGTGCTGCTCCGGCCGGTCATGTGCGGCACGGACGTGACGATCACGCAGGCCGGGATCCCGGCGGTCATCCCGGTGGAGATGTGTTACCTGGGGTGGCAGGAATCGCTGGGACAGCTGGCGAACCTGGTGGAGCCGGACATCAAGGACGGCTAGGGCGCCTTCAGGGCCGGGCGCCGGGCAGCGGGGGCGGCCGGTGGGGGGCGGCGTCGAGGATCGCCGGCGCCGTGGCGCCGGGGCCGCGGGTCTTGAGCTGCCAGTAGCCGAGGGCGGTGAGCACCCCGGAGGCGATGATGAGCCCGAGCACCAGGGCGAGTTGCTCCCGCGACCGGGGCCGCGCCTGGAAGGCCGCGAGCACGGGCGGGCCCCCGACCAGGAAGGCGAGCCCGATGACGATGGCGAGCGGGATGAAGACCAGCACCTTGGCGCGCGCTGGTCCCATGAGGCCATCGGGGCCGTCGCGCAGCGGGAGCCAGACGAACAGCAGGGCCGCGAGGAGGCCGCAGAGGATGAGGCCGAGTCCGGCGAGTCGGGTCGTCATGGGGGATACCTTACCGGACGCGCGCCAGGATGGGAAGCCGGGCCGCCGGGCGTGCGTCCACGCTGCCACGTGCATCCGCCGGGAGAACCTGCCATGACCTGTCACCTGACCGTCCTGGGCCTGGCCCTGGTGCTGGCCGCGCCGCTCGCGGCGCAGGACCCCGCACCCGCGCCGCGCGCCATCCCGCTGCCCGACACCCTGGGCGCGAACTTCCCGGTGAGCGACACCCTGACGGGGACGAGCGGGCCGGGGGACTACGATTTCCTGGTCGGGAGCTGGACGTTCACGTTCCAGGCGCGGCGGCGCGACGGCGCGTTCCTTCCGCCGTTCACGGGACACTGGGTGTTCGAGAAGAAGCAGACCGGCGACCAGGGGGTGCTGCTCGAGGACC
The DNA here is from genome assembly GCA_044221045.1 of Gemmatimonadales bacterium. Classification (GTDB taxonomy): domain Bacteria; phylum Gemmatimonadota; class Gemmatimonadetes; order Gemmatimonadales; family GWC2-71-9; genus JADJOM01. The sequence goes on along the minus strand of JBGAPX010000052.1, from coordinate 1,074 downwards.
ACTGGCGGCCCGACGACCCCGCCTCCACCTGGGACGCCGGCACCTGGACCTACCGCGCCTGGAACCCGACCCGCAAGCTGTGGGAGATGCAGGGGATCAACACCAACGTCGGCGCGTGGCAGCCGGGCCTGATGTGGACCGCCGGTGACAGCCGGCTGCTCACCGAATGGTACGGCACGATGCTGGTCCGCTTCCGCTACTTCGCGATCGAGGCCGATCACTTCCTCTGGCGGGCGGACGCCACCTTCGATCGCGGCAGGACCTGGATCCGCGACTACTGGACGATGGAGGCGCGCCGCATCTCGCGCTGACCTCGCCATGTCCGTGCGCCCCCGAATCCCGCGTCTGGCCTTCAGCGGCCGGCGGGCCGCGCTCCCCAACTCCTCCTGGCACCGGTTCGCCCCATGACTCGCCGCCCCTCCACCCCGCCGCTCCCATCCTCGCTCGGTCACCACCAGCCGTGGACCGTCGCCGGCCACATGGGGCGCCGCGCCCTGAGCCTGCTCCCCCTGCTGGCAGTCACGCTGCTGCTCGGCATGGCGCTCTACCACTGGCAGGAAGGCCTGGACTGGGCCGACGCCTTCCTCAATGCCGCCATGCTCATGGGCGGGATGGGCCCGGTCGACCGGGTGAGCACCACGGCCGGCAAGTGGCTGATCGGCAGCTACGCGCTGTTCGCCGGGCTGGTGTTCATCGTGATGGCGGGGATCATGATCGGCCCGGTGGTGCACGCGGTGCTGCACCGGTTCCACCTGGAGACCGGGGAGAGAGGGGATGCGGAATGAGCACAGCAGACAGTGACGTCGCCGGAGGCGTCATGCACGCACACGGCCTGATCCCCATCCTCAACGTCTCCGACCTGTCAGCGAGCTTCGCCTGGTTCGCGCGGCTCGGCTGGGCGAAGAGCTGGGACTGGGGCACGCCACCCAGCTTCGGAGCGGTCTGCTCCGGGGCCTGCACGATCTTTCTCTGCCAGGGCGGACAGGGCGGGCGCGGCCGCGGGTCCAACACCCAGACCTTCGGGGTCGCGGGCGACGAGAGCGCGGACCAGGGCGTATGGATGTCGATCTGGGT
>JBGAPX010000051.1:0-24895 GCA_044221045.1 Gemmatimonadales bacterium | reverse complement strand
GGGATGCCTGGGTCGGATCGCGGCGCTGGACCGGCAGGGTCCCTCGCTTCACCACATTCTGGAGAGCAACCCCGAGGCCCTGGAAGTTGCCGCGGCCAGGGACCGCGAGCGGTCCCGGGGCGACGTCCGGGGGCCCCTGCACGGTGTCCCGGTGGTGCTCAAGGACAACATCGACACGGCGGATGGGATGTCAACCACGGCGGGCTCCCTCGCCCTGGAGGGCTCGCACGCCACGCGGGATGCCTTTCTGGCGGCGCGGCTCCGGGCCGCCGGGGCGGTGCTGCTGGCCAAGGCCAGCATGAGCGAGTGGGCGAACTTCCGGTCCCCGCGGTCCTCCAGCGGCTGGTGCAGCCGGGGAGGTCAGGGCCGGAATCCGTACGTCCTCGACCGGACCCCATGCGGGTCCAGTTCTGGCACCGGTGGTGCGGTGGCCGCCAGCTATGCCCCGGCGGGGATCGGGACCGAAACCGATGGATCGGTGACCTGTCCGGCGGCCACGATGGGGCTGGTGGGGCTCAAGCCGACGGTGGGCCTGGTCAGTCGGAGCGGCATCATCCCGATTTCCGTCAGCCAGGACACCGCCGGCCCGATGGGCCGCACCGTCACGGATGTGGCACTGCTCCTGGGCGGGATCACCGGTGTTGACCCCCGGGATCCGGCTACCCGCCACGGAGCCGGCCATCTGGTGCCGGACTACACCAGATTTCTCGACCCCGGCGCGCTGCGGGGCAAGCGGCTCGGGGTCACCCGGAAAGGCTTCACGGGGTATCACCCGGAGACGGATGCCCGGTTCGAGGACGCGCTCGACGTGCTGCGCGCCCTCGGCGCGATCGTGGTGGATCCTGCCGACCTGCCCCATGCGGACGACCGCGGCGCTGACGAGTTCCAGGTGCTGCTCTACGAGTTCAAGGCGGGCCTGAACGCTTACCTGGCCGGCCTCGGGCCGCGGGCGCCGATGCGGACGCTCGATGACGTGATCGCGTTCAACGAATCACACCGGGTTCGGGTGATGCCGCACTTCGGCCAGGAGACGCTCATCGAGGCGGCGGGGAAGGGGCCACTCACCACGCCGGCCTACCGGCGGGCGCTGGCCAATTCCCGTCGGCTCTGGCGATCGGAGGGGATCGACCAGGTCGTGGTGGCGCATCGCCTCGACGCGCTGGTGGCGCCGACCGGGAACCCCGCCTGGCCGATTGACCTGGTGAACGGTGACCACTTCACCGGATCGGTGACCACGCCGGCGGCGGTCGCCGGGTACCCGCACATCACTGTCCCCATGGGCTACGTGGACGAGCTCCCGGTGGGGCTCTCGTTCTTCGGCAGGGCATGGACCGAGCCCGCGCTCCTGGGCATGGCCTACGCCTACGAGCAGGCGACGCGGCACCGCCGTCCGCCGCGCTACCTCCCCACGCTCCCGCTTCAAGCGGGCGGGGATGTCCCGACCCATGGGGACCACTAGATGCGCACCCGAATCACGCTCGCGCTCCTGCTCGGCATGGCGTATCCCGGCGCGGCCCAGGAGATGCCCGTGGCCGCGGACTCGGCTGCGGACTCCGCCGCGACCAGGCCCTATCGTGGCCGGCTCATCGGGCTGCCGTACCTGAGCTACGCTCCGCAGACCAAGCTGCAGATGGGGGTCGCCGGGGGGTACCAGTTCAAGTGGCCCGGACAGGCGATGGCGGAGGCGACCCGCCCGTCCTACCTCGCGGCCAACTTCGCCTACACCACCAAGAAGCAGTGGCTGACCTTCCTCGGCACGAGCCTGTTCACGCCGCGCAGCGACTGGTGGCTGACCGCCTCGATCGATGCGGGGTACTTCCCGCTCTTCTACTACGGCATCGGCCCCCGGACCGAGGAGGCCGACTCCAACCTGATGGAGCTCCGGTTCCTGCGGCTCGAGGGCCGGGTGCTGCGGCGCGTGCGTGGACAGCTGTACGCGGGCCCCTACTTCCGGCGGCATACCGCGAGCCACGTGGATTGGCAGTTCCCGGCCGCCATCCCCGCGGGGCTGCCCGGGGGCCGGGGTGGGGTCACCGCGGGAGCGGGGGTCTCGGTGCTGGTCGACGGCCGGAATTCCCAGACCACGCCCACGCGCGGTCACTATCTGCAGGCGGATTTCCTCTGGCACGACCACTTCCTCGGGGGCGACTATCAGTATGGTCGACTGGTGCTCGACGCCCGCACCTACCTGCCGGTGCGGGCCGGTCGGGACGTGATCGCCCTGTCGGCCTACGCCGAGTTCAATGGGGAGGAGGCGCCCATCCAGTCGATGGCGCTGCTGTCGAACAGCAACACCCAGGAACTCATGCGCGGGGTGTACCTCGGGCGGTTCAGGGACCGGCACGAACTGGTCACCCAGGCCGACTATCGGGGGCACCTCAAGGGGCGATTCGGGTACGTGGTCTTCGGGGCGGCCGGCAACGTCTTCGGAAGCCCGGGGAGCGACCTGCTGGACGAGGTCAAGTTCACCTATGGAGCCGGGCTCCGGTTCAACGTGAACCCGGCCGATCCCCTCAACCTGCGGGTGGATTACACCCTCACGTCATTCGGGGGCGGGGGCATATCCATCGGGGCCACGGAGGCGTTCTAGTGCGCCGGCTTGACGAGGCCGGAACCGGTGGTGCAGGGTTGGGGAAGGCAGACGTGAGGGAGGGAAGATGTGCGTGAAGTCGCTCTTGCTCCTCGCGCCGTTACTGGCCGCCTGTGCGCAGCCCACCACCCCGCCTGAGCAGTACGAGTACACCCTCGCCCCCGCCACCCAGTGGAGCGGGGGCAGCGTCACGATCCGCTCCGGCTTCTTCCGCGGCCGGACCAGCCTTCCTGCGGTGATTGCGGGGGCTGACACCGTTCTCCTCCGCCGGATCGACGACTCCACCGTGGCCTTCACCCTGCCCATCGGGCCATCCGGCTCGATCCACCTGCTCCTCGCGACCGGGCATGGGCCGGAGGCGATCGGGGCCGTCGGGCGAGTCGGGCAGGCATCCAGAGTCGACATCTCCCCGGTTCCGCAGGTGGCCCTCGTCGCCGCGACCCATGGCACGGGCCCGGTCTACATCGGTGCGCAGTACAACCAGTCGGTCAATGAGTTCGAGGTGGTCGAAGTCGACCCGGTGAGTGGCACGTCAGTGCTGCACTCCGGCCTGTACACACCCAATGGCTACTACGGCGCCGGGATCAGCTACCGGGCAGACCGGTTCCTGCTGAAGGACGCAACCGACAGTCTCAAGGTCTGGCAACTCTGGCCTGGGCCCCAGCCGGTGGCCGTGGCGCCGTTCGGGCAGGGAACCCCTGTTCGGCTGGCCGCGCAGCTGACGGATAGCACGTGGCTGGTCAGCTATAATCACTGGACCGACACCTATGGGCCGGTTCCGGTTTCACACCTGCCTGCCGAAGACCCCTGGACCCTCTTCTACTCCCCCCGCGGCGATCGACTGGCCATGTCGAACGTCGCGACGTCGCTCCCAGGCTCCCCGGTCTTCGATACCCGCACGGGCGACACGGCCTTCACCATCACCGGCGTCCGCGCGGTGCAGTGGGCGGACTTCGGCGCCGATGGCAGCACCCTCTACGTCCTCGGCGCCTACTACTACCAGGTTCCGCTCGGGGACTCGATCTACGTGCTCGACGCCACCTCCGGCCAGCGCGTGCGGGCGCCGGTGGCCATGCCGGACTCATTCACCGCGCTCACGATGGCGCGCGACCCGGTGCAGGACCTGCTTTTTGTCCAGGGCTACCGGACCTGCGGCCCCAGCATCCTCGTATACCAGGCTTCCAGCTTCGCCCAGGTGGGCGAGCTCAAGGGCGAGGGGAGCGTGGAGGACTGCTTCAATGCTTCCTGGTCCGGAATGATGACCGTGGACCGGGTACGCCAGAAGCTGTATCTCCTCTGGGTCGGCGGGCAGGGACCAGCGCCGCTGTGGACATTTGACCTGATGCCCTAGGGGGTGGCCCGGAGGCGGGGCAAGGCACTAGATTTGGGCGTCGAGAGTAAGTCGCTACCCGCCAAGGACATACGATGCCGTTTACCCTGGACCCGTCCCGGCTCGCGGACCCGGCGCTGCGCCCCATCGCGGAGAAGGTACTCGACGCGCGGCGCCTGGATGCCGCGGATGCCCGGGCGCTCTACGCCACCACCGACCTGCTGGGCCTCGGGCGCATCGCGGACTTCGCCAACCAGCGGCGCAACGGCGACCGGGTCTTCTTCTCCGCCAACCAGCACCTCAATCCCACCAACGTCTGCATCCTGCGGAACACCTGCGTGTTCTGTTCCTTCGCGCGCATGCCCAAGGAGGACGGCGCGTACACCCGGACCCTCGAGGAGGTGTACGCGGAGGCGGAACAGGCGCGAGGCACCCCGACCAGCGAGTTCCACATCGTGGGCGGGCTGCACCCCAAGCTCCGGCTCTCGTACTACACCGACATGCTGCGGGGCCTGAAGGAGCGCTTCCCGCACATCCACATCAAGGCGCTGACGGCGGTCGAGATCGCGCACCTGGCGCGGATCGAGCAGGCGAGTGTCCGCGACGTGCTCTTGGCGCTCAAGGCCGCGGGGCTCACCAGCCTGCCGGGGGGCGGCGCGGAGGTGTTCTCGACCGCGGTCCGCGCCACGATCGCGGAGCGGAAGCTCACCGGGGAGGAGTGGATCGCAGTGCACCGGGAGGCGCACCAGCTCGGCATCCCGACCAACTGCACCATGCTCTACGGCCACGTGGAGACGGCGGACGACCGGATCGAGCACCTCACGATGCTGCGGTCGCTGCAGGACGAGACCGGCGGGTTCCTGACCTACATCCCCCTCGCGTATCACCCCGACCACAACGAGCTGGGGGAGGAGCTCGGCCGGGTGGGCAGCGCCACCACCGCCTACGAGGACCTCAAGAACATCGCCATCGGGCGGCTCTTCCTGGACAGCATCCCCCACGTGAAGACCCACTGGCCCATGGTGACGCCCTTCCTGTCGCAGATCGCGCTCAGCTTCGGCTGCGACGACGTCGAGGGGACGGTGGTGTACGAGCGGGTGTACCACGAGGCCGGGGCCCAGACCCAGATGCACATGCAGTACGGCGACCTGGTGGCCCTCATCCGCGGCGCGGGGAAGCGCCCGGTGGAGCGGAACAGCCTGTACCAGCCGGTGCGGGAGCAGTTCGACGAGGCCGACGCGGAGCTGGTGCCGGCATGAGGCTGGGCCGCATCCCCTACATCAACTGCTATCCGGTCTACGGAGCGATGGACCGCGGGCTGGTCACGCCCGAGGCCGAGCTGGTGAGCGGGACCGCTTCCGACCTGAACGACCTCCTGGCCGCGGGTGAACTGGACCTGAGCGTGATCAGCGCGGTGGAATACGCCCGCGACGCCGCGGCGTATCACCTCCTCCCGGGACTGGCCATCAGCTGCGACGGGCCGGTGCACAGCGTGAAGCTCTTCAGCAGGCGGCCGGTGGACCAGCTCGATGGCGAGCCGGTGCTCCGGACGTCGTCGTCCCGCACCTCGGTGCTGTTGCTCGAGCTGCTCTGCCGCCACCGCTGGCGGGTGCAGCCGCGCTTCGCCACCGTGCGGGCCGAGCCCACGGACCTCGACGCCCTGGCGCAGTTTCCGCACGAGGCGGTGCTGGTGATCGGGGACGCCGCACTGCTGCTCGCGGCCCGCGAGACCTACCCGGTGCAGGTGGACCTCGGGGCCGCGTGGCACGAGTGGACCGGGCTGCCCTTCGTCTTCGCAGTGTGGGCGGCGCGGCGCAACGCCGACCAGGTGTCGGTGCGGCGGGTCCACCAGCAGCTGCTGGCCTCGCGCGCCTGGGGGCTGGAGCACCTCGACCAGCTGGCCGACCAGGCCTGGGCCACCACGGGGATTCCCCGGGACACCTGCCGGGCCTACTTCGATGACCTCGACTACGGCTTCTCGTACCGGCACCTGGCCGGCCTGACCGACTTCTTCCGGCGGCTGGCGGCGGACGGGCTGGTGCCCGACGGCAGCCTCAGCTTCATCACCGCGGCGTAGGGCAGGAGCCCGCGCCGAGACACGGAACCGGGGCAACAGCATGGATACGATCGACCGCACGTCCGGCGAGTTCCGCGAGGCCCTCGCGCTCTACGAGCGGGCCAGCCTGCTCGAGCTGGGCGACCTCGCTGACCGCGCCCGCTGGCGGCACCACCCCGACCCGGTGGTGACGTACATCATCGATCGCAACATCAACTACACCAATGTCTGCGTCGCGGACTGCGGTTTCTGCGCCTTCTACCGGCGGCCGAAGCACGGGGAGGGCTACGTGCTCTCCTTCGAGCAGATCGGGCAGAAGATCGACGAGTGCAAGGACCTGGGCGGGGTGCAGATCCTGATCCAGGGCGGGCACAATCCGTACATCCCCTTCGCCTGGTACCTGGACCTCCTGCGCTACATCAAGGAGCACCACCCGATCCACATCCACGGCTTCTCGCCTTCCGAGGTGGTGTTCTTCAGCGAGCGGTTCCGGATGCCGGTGGCCGAGGTGATCCGCGAACTCCGCGCGGCGGGCCTCGACAGCATCCCGGGCGGCGGCGGCGAGATCCTGGTCGACGCGGTCCGGCAGCGGGTGGCGCCCAAGAAGGCCCAGACCGACGAGTGGCTCGGGGTGCAGGAAGAGGCCCACCGCCAGGGACTGCGCACCTCGGTGAGCATGATGTACGGCATGGGCGAGTCCAACGCCGACCGGATCGAGCACCTCTTCCGGGTCCGCGAGGTGCAGCGCCGCACCGGCGGGTTCACCGCGTTCATCTGCTGGCCGCTCCAGCCCGAGGGCACGCCGGAGCTGTCGGACGTGAAGAAGACGGATGCCGTGACCTACCTGCGCACCCTCGCGATCGCGCGCATCGTGCTCGACAACGTGCCGAGCCTGCAGTCGTCCTGGGTCACCATGGGACACAAGGTAGGGCAGGTGGCCCTGCGCTTCGGGGCCAACGACTACGGCAGCCTGATGATGGAGGAGAACGTGGTTTCGGCGGCCGGCACCACCCACCGCAGCACCATCGGTGAGATGGAGCGGGTCATCCGGGACGCCGGCTTCGAGCCGCGGCGCCGGCGGCAGGACTATTCGATGGTGGACGCCCCGGCCACGGCCGTCGCCTGATGGTCCGCACGGGCATCGGGTACGATTCCCACCGGCTGGAGGCCGGCCGGCCGCTCATCCTCGGCGGCCAGCGGATCCCCTTCGACAAGGGTCTCGCCGGCCATTCCGATGCCGATGCCGTGGCCCACGCCCTGACCGACGCCATCCTGGGCGCCGCGGCGGCCGGGGACATCGGCCGGCTCTTCCCCGACACGGACCCCGAATGGAAGGGGGCGGACTCGCTGCAGCTGCTGCGGCAGGCCTGCGAGCTGGTACGGTACCGCGGGTTCGAGCCGCGGCAGGCCGACATCACCGTCATCGCCGAACGGCCGAAGCTGGGAACCTGGTTTCCCGCCATGGCCGAGGCCCTCTCCCGGGCCACCGGCATCCCGGTGGCGGCCCTGGGCCTCAAGGCCAAGACCAACGAGGGCATGGGCTTCATCGGCCGGGGCGAGGGGATCGCCGTGATCGCGGTGGCGACCCTGGAGACCAGCTGATGGAGCGGCTCGTGGCCTGGCTTGTCGAGCTGCCACCGCTCACGATCTACCTCGCGCTCGGCCTCTCCACCCTCCTCGAGAACGTCTTCCCCCCCATGCCGTCCGACGTCATCACGGCGGTCGGCGGCTTCCTCACCCAGCACACCACCGTCTCCCCGCTGTGGGTCTGGCTCGTGGCGTGGTCGGCCAACATGGGGGGGGCGATCGGGATGTACCTGCTGGCGCGCCGGCACGGCCGCCGGTTCCTGGTGAGCCGGCTGGGCCGCCGCCTGCTCCCGGCCGAGGCGATCCTGAGCATGGAGCGCGAGTACCTGCGCTTCGGGCTGGTGGGCATCTTCCTCGCGCGGCTCCTGCCAGGCTTTCGCACCTTCCTGGCGCCCTTCGTGGGCATCGTGAACCTGCCGCCGTTGCGGGCGCTGCTGCCGATGGCGCTCTCCTCGGCGCTGTGGTATGCCGGCCTGGTGTGGGCCGGGATGCGCGTGGGCGAGGAGTGGGCGGCCATTCACGAATTCATCGGCCACCTGAACCGTACCCTGGCCGTGCTGGCGGTGGTGGTGGGTGGCCTGGGTGGCTGGTGGCTGTGGCGCCGGTCCCGTGCTGCGGGCCCGCGCCGCCGCCGGATCCTGCGCCTGATCCGGTACGCGATGGGCGACCAGTCGCCCGAAGCGGCGCCGCTGCCTGATGGCGACCTGGCGACCCGGGGGGCCGCCGCGTTGCTGCACGAACTCACCCACGCCGACCCGGGGCTCTCCCTCGAGGAGCGCGAGGCCCTGGCCGAGCGGCTGCGGCGGACCTGGGCAGCGGGCAGCACCGAGCCTCGTCCCTCCACCGCGGGCGGCGCCCCGATCACCGACACCGCCGAGCTCGCCTCCATCGTGACCGAGACCTACGACCGGACGCGCCGGATCGCGCTGGCCGAGCGGCTCTACCGCCTCGCGATGGGCGACGGCACCCTGAGCCTCCATGAGGAACGGGTGATGCGGCGGGCCGGCGACCTGCTCGGACTGGCCGCGGAGGATCTCGCCGAGGCCCGACGGCTGGCCAGCTCGTGAGCCGCGCGGAGGCGGCGCGGCGCGCCTTCCTGCTCGAGCTGTTCCGCGACTACCTCGCGCTCGAGGCCGGGCATAGCGCGAACACGGTGGAGAGCTATCTTCGCGACCTGACGCGGTTCGTCGGCTGGCTCGACGAGCGCGGGGTGGGCGGGCCGGGGTCGGTGACCCGCAAGCAGGTCCGGGAGTTCATCTTCGCGCTCAAGGATCTGGGCCTCTCCCCCGCGACCATCCGGCGGCAGGCCTCCGCCATCCGGACCTACTACGGATTCCTGATCGCCGAAGGGCGGGTCGAGCAGGACCCCAGCGACCGGCTGGAGATGCCGCGGCGCGGTCGCCGGCTCCCGGACACCCTCTCGGTCCCGGAGATGGAGGCGATGCTCGCCGCGCCGGCGGCGGACGCGCCCCTGGCGTGGCGGGACCGGGCCCTGCTGGAGCTGGGGTACGGCGCCGGGTTGCGAGTTTCGGAACTCTGCGGGCTCACCGTGCCGGACCTGCTCCTGGCCGAGGGGCTCGTCCGGGTGATGGGCAAGGGCTCGAAGCAACGGCTGGTGCCGGTGGGCCGCAGTGTCATCGGGGCGGTGTCGCTGTACCTCCACCAGGTGAGGCCGGGGCTCGATCGCGGGGCCACACGGGACCGGGTGCTGCTGAACGCCAGGGGGGCGCCGCTCTCCCGGGTCGGCGCGTGGGGCATCGTCAAGCGGCTGGCCCGCGCGGCCGGCATCCGGAAGCGGGTGACCACGCACACCCTCCGGCACACCTTTGCCACCCACCTGCTCGAGGGCGGCGCCGATCTTCGGGCGGTGCAGGAAATGCTTGGTCACGCGGACCTCTCCACCACCCAGATCTACACCCACGTTGATCGCGAATACCTCCGTTCGGTCCATCGCCAGTTCCATCCCCGTGGCTGACGGCCGCAGGGGGATGCTGCTGCTCCTGGGGCTCGCGGCGTGCGCGCACTACACGCCGCGCCCCATCGAGCGGCCCTCCGCCGACGCATGGACCGAGGCACGGCTCGATGCCCCGGCGGTGCTGGCGGCACTCGACTCCACGGGAGCGGCGCCGGCTCCCGGGCGCTGGCGCGCGACGGACGTGGCCCGGGCCGCCTGGTTGCGGTCGCCGGCGCGACGCCGCGCCGACGCGGAGGTCGCGGCCGCCCGTGCCGCGCTCCGTACCGCGGGGGTGCGTCCGTCACCGGGGGTGGCCACCGAATCGGAATTCGCGTTCAGCGGCCGCGACGGCAGTTCACGCTGGGGCCTGGCGCTCACCGGGCTCTTCCGGGTGGAACTCGGCGGGAAGCGCGGGGCCCGGCAGGCCCGGGCCGAGGCCGGGGTGCTCGCCGCGATCGCGCGCGGGCGGGCGGAAGGGTGGGGACTGGAGGGCAGAGTACGGCGGGCCGCCGCCGAGTTCGCCGCCCTCGAGCGCACGGCGGCGGCCGCAGGAGCGCTGCGCCAGGCACTCGATTCGGTCCTGGTGCTGGCGGACGCCCGCTATGCGTCGGGCGCGCTTGGCGCCGTTGAACTCGCCCGGGTTCGCGCCGACCATGCGGCTGCCGTCCAGGAAGATGCCCGGCTCGCCCGCCTCCTCGCCGGGCAGCGTGCCGCCCTCGCGGCGGAGGCCGGAGTCCCGGAGGGGGCGCTCCAGGCCATCGGCCCGCTCGTCGGGGACACGGTGGGCTGCCCGCCGGACACGGCCAGGCGCGCCTGGCTCGATGCCGCGCTCGAGCGCCGGTGGGACCTGCGCGTGGCCCTGGCGGGCTACCAGGAGGCGGAAGCGGACCTGCGCCTGGAGGTGGCGCGGAGCTGGCCGGACCTGGACCTGGGCCCCGGCATGTTCTTCGACCATGGCGTGGGGAAGTGGACCCTCGGCATCGCGCTGCCGGACCTCGTGCTGCACGGGAACCGGGGGCCGATCGGCGAGGCGGAGGCCACGCGGGTCGTCGCGGCGGCGCGAGTGGATGAGGCCGCCGCACAGGTCCTGGGCGAGGTCGACGCCGCGTTCTCCGCGTGCCAGGCGGTGGCGCGCGAGCGTGCAGCCTTCGACGCGGCCCCCGCGGTGGCGCGGCTGGCCGCACTCGAGGCCGCCTGGCGGCGGGGCGAGGTGGGCCGGCTCGACGTGGCCCTGGCCCGTGCCGACGTGGCCCGTCTCGACCGACAGGCCGTGGAGCTGGCGGGCGCGGAACGCGCCGCCGCGGATGACCTGGCATGGCGGATGGGCGCCGATGCGCCATCCGAACGCTGAGCTGGAGGCGGGATGATGTGCAAGTCGCCGCACAGGATGATCCTCTCCACGGTGCTCCTCGCCGCCCTGGCCTGTCGTGGCGGGGCGGACCGGGACGCCGGGGAGGGCGACGAGGTGGAACCCGCCGCGCTGGTGCCGGTGGGTGAGTCGGCCGGGATCGCCATCGACAGCGCGCTGCGGGAGCGGTTGGGGATCCGCCTGACGGTGCTCGCGCGCGCCACGACCCGCCCCGAGCTCGAGCTCCCGGCCGTGGTGGTGGAGGATCCCGGGGCCACCACCACTGTGCGTGCGGCCGTGGGCGGACTCTTGCGTCCCGCCGGCGAGGCCCCGTGGCCCCGCGTCGGCGACGTGCTCGCCTCGGGGCAGGCGGTGGCGGAGGTCGGCGATGCCCGGCCGCTCGCGGTGCCGCGCGGCGGAACCGTCACCCGCCTGCTGGCACAACCGGGTGAGCAGGTCCAGCCCGGACAGCCGCTGCTCGAGCTCGTGGACTACGGTCAGGCACTGGTCCAGGTGGCCTGGCCCGACGGAGCCGCACCCCCGCCCAGCCTGGCGTTCGGATTCGGACGGGGCGGGACCCGCTTCACTGGCCGCCTGGCCGGCGCGGCGCCAGGAGCGGATCCCCTGACGCGCCTTCCCGCCTATCACTACCGCCTCGCGGGCACCGCCGCACTCCGGCCCGGTGTCCTCCTCTCGGCAATTCTCCCCGACCCGGCCGCCCCGGCCGGTGCGGTTCAGGTCCCGGACGCGGCCGTGGTGCAATGGGACGCGCTCACCTGGGTGTACGTCGAGCGTGCGCCCGGGCGGTTCGTCCGGGTCCGAGTGGCCAACGCCGTTCCCGTATCCGGTGGCTGGCTGGTCACCGAGGGACTCGCCCCCGGCGATCGGGTGGTCAGCACCGGGGCGGGGCAGTTGCTCTCCGAGGAGTTCCGCGCCCGCATCACCGTGGGCGAGGAAGTCGGGGAGTGATGTTCGGAGCGGCGGCGTGCTGAACGGCATGGTTCGGTTTGCCGTGGCACGGCCCGGGGTCGTGATCGGGCTGGCCGCGACGCTGGTGGCTTACGGCCTGACCATCGTGGGCGGGGCGCGGCTCGACGTCTTTCCCGAGTTCGCCCCACCCCAGGTGTCGATCCAGACCGAGGCGCCTGGCTTCTCCCCCGACCAGGTGGAAGTGCTCGTCACCAAGCCGATCGAGGACGCCATCAACGGCGTCAACGGCGTGGCGATCCTGCGCTCGCAGTCGATCCAGGGCCTCTCGGTGATCACCGCGGTGCTCGAGCGCGGCGTCGCGGTGCGTGAGGCGCGCCAGCTCCTCGCGGAACGCCTCGGGACCCTCGGGGGGCGGCTGCCCGCGGCCGTCGAGCCGCCGGTGCTCTCGCCCCTCACCTCGTCGTCCAGCACGGTGCTCATGGTGGGATTCACCTCCGGGCACCGCACCCCGATGGAGCAGCGCACCTTCGTGGACTGGGTGGTGAAACCGCGACTCCTGGCCACGCCCGGCGTGGCCAAGGTGGCGGTCTTCGGGGGCGAGGTGCGCCAGCTCCAGGTCCAGGTCGATCCGGCCCGGCTGGTCCAGTACGGCCTTTCCCTGGCCGACGTCGTGGAGGCAGCGGGGCGGGCCACGGGTGTCCGCGGGGCCGGCGTCCTGGACGATCCCAACCAGCGGATCGTGGTGCGCACCGATGGCCAGCTGGCCACGCCCGCCGCGCTGGGGCAGAGCCTCCTCCGCGCCACGGATGGCGCGAGTCTCCGGCTCCGGGACGTCGCCACGGTGCGCGAGGGCGCGGAACCCAAGTTCGGGGACGGCAGCATCAACGGCGGCCCCGGGATCGTGGTGGTGGTTTCCGGCCAGCTGGGGTCCAACACCAAGGAGGTGGCCCGCGCCGTCGAGCGGGTCCTGGCCGAGCTGGGACCGACGATCGCGGCGGAGCAGCTCACCTATCACCCCGACCTCTTCCGCCCCGCCTCGTTCATCGACCTGGCGGTCCGGAACATCACGGTGGCGCTGCTGGTCGGGGGCGTGCTGGTCTCGGTGGTGCTGCTGCTGTTCCTGTTCGATCTCCGCGCGGCCGCGATCTCCCTGTCGGCCATCCCCCTGTCGCTTCTCGCGGCCATCATCGTCCTCGACCGCTTCGGCTACAGCCTGAACACGCTGACCCTGGGCGGCCTGGCCATTGCGCTGGGCGAGGTGGTGGATGACGCGATCATCGATGTGGAGAACATTGCGCGCCGGCTCCGGGAGAATGCGCGGCTGCCGCAGCCCCGAGCCGCGCTGGCGGTCGTGCGCGATGCCTCGATCGAGGTGCGGCACAGCGTGGTCTATGCCACGTTCGTGGTGGCACTCGTCTTCGCGCCGGTCCTCACGATGAGCGGGGTGCAGGGGGCCCTCTTCCTTCCGCTGGGGATGGCCTACATCCTCGCCACCCTCGCCTCCCTCGTGGTGGCGCTCACCGTCACGCCCGCGCTGACGCTGGTCCTGCTGGGCCGTGCCGCGGGCGCCGCTCGCGAGCCGCGGCTGCTTCATGCCCTCCGCCGCGGCTACGAGCGCCTGCTCGCCCGGCTCCTGCCGCGCCCCGGCCTGGTCGCGACCGGCGCCCTGGGGGTCTGCGCCGCGGCCGCCGCCGTGCTCCCATTCTTTGGCTCGTCGTTCCTGCCCGACTTCCGCGAGGGGCACTACGTGGTCCACATGGCCGCCGTGCCCGGCGCCTCCCTGCAGGAGTCGGTGCGGCTCGGCCGCATGGTCAGCACCGCCATCGCCCGGGATCCACGGGTGCTGGCCGTGGCCCAGCGCGCAGGGCGGGCCGAACTCTCCGAGGACACCTGGGGCACGCACTACAGCGAGATCGAGGTTGAGCTCAGGCCGCTCGAGGGCGCCGACGCCCGCACGGTCCAGGACAGCCTGCGCGCCAACCTGCGGGGATTTCCGGGCGTCAGCTTTGCGATCCGCGGGTTCCTGACCGAGCGGATCGAGGAGACCCTGACCGGCTCCACGGCGCAGATCGTGGTGCGGATCTTCGGGGAGGACCTCGACAGCCTGGACGCGGGTGCGCGCCGGGTGGCCCGGCTGGCGAGCGGCATCCCGGGCGCGGTGGACGTGCAGTATGAACCGCCCGCCGTGGTGCCCGAGGTCACTGTGCGGCTGCGGCCGGCGGCACTCGCCCGTGCCGGCCTCCGCGGCGACGACGTGCTGCGGGACGTCGAGACCGCGACCCGGGGCACCCGCGTGGGGCAGGTCTACGATGGTGCGCGCGCCACCGACGTGGTGGTCCTCCTCGACTCGGCCGCGCGCGCGCGGCCGGAGGACCTCGGCTCCCTGCCGCTCCGCGGTGACGATGGGCGGGTCACCACGCTGAGCCGCGTGGCCGGCATCGGCCGGTCCACGGGGCGGTACCTGATCGCCCACCAGGGCACCCGGCGTGTCCAGACCGTCACCGCGAACACCCGCGGCCGGGACGTTGCGGACTTTGCCCGGGAACTCGAGGCCGGACTGGCGCGGCCCGGCGTGCTCCCCGCCGGCAGTTACGCGGAACTCGCCGGGACGGCCACTGCCCAGCGCGACGCCGAGCGGGAACTGCTGGTCCACAGCCTGCTCGCCGGGGCGGTCATCCTGCTGCTGCTGTGGCTGGCCTTCGCGGAGCCGGGCCGTCTGCTGCTCGTCCTGGCCAACCTGCCATTCTCGCTCGTGGGTGGCGTGGCCGCAGTGGCCCTCTCGGGCGCGACGCTGTCGCTGGGCTCGCTGGTGGGGTTCGTGACGCTGTTCGGGATCGCCACGCGGAACGCGGTCATGCTGGTCTCACACTACGATCACCTGGTGCACCAGGAAGGGGAGCAGTGGGAGCCGGCGACTGCGCTGCGCGGCGCCAGCGAGCGCCTCGGGCCGATCCTGATGACGGCCACCGTGACGGGCCTTGCCCTGCTACCCCTCGCGCTCGGCAGCGGCGATCCCGGCCGCGAGATCGAGGGCCCCATGGCAATCGTGATCCTGGGCGGCCTCGTCACCTCGACGATGCTGTCGCTCTTCGTCCTGCCCACGCTCGCGTTGCGGTACGTGCGGTTCCGTGGGGACTGACCGCCCGCGCGCCAGCAACCAGCGCACGTGGTCCCGCTGCAGGTGGTAGATCCCCCCGCCATAGACCGCCGTGCCCGCGGCCAGCAGCGCACGGACCAGGCTCCCGCCGGGCCCCCGGTGGAATCCCGCGAGCACTTCGAGCCCCGCTGCGACGGCCAGGCCGGTGCCCACCAGCGCGCCCAGTGATGCGCGGAAGGGTCCCTCGCGCCGCCCACGGGCCTCCGCCATCGCGTAGCCGAGGACGGTGAACGCCGCGAGGTGCTCCAGGCTCTGGAGGATCTCCCGCGTGCCGGTGGCTCCCCATGCATGGCCGAATCCGGCCTGCGCGTGCCAGGCCGCCAGCGCCGACCACGGCGGCCAGCTCACCTGCAGCACCAGGTAGAGCCCGAGCACGGGTGCCACGCGCCGGAGCGTCTCGGCCTCAAAGCGGCGCTCCAGCGCGTTCGCTGGCCGGCGCTCCGCGCCTGAGAGCCAGGTGGCGCCCGCGATGACCCCGCAGCCGGCCGCCACCGCCAGCGGCGCGGTGGCCAGCCCCGCGACGGTGCCGATGAGAAACCACGCCGCCGCGCCAGCGGCCACCCGCCCCAGGGGCAGGGCGCCCGCCGGGCCCAGCCGATGGCGATACACCGCGCCGAGCACCTGCGCGCCCGCGAGGCCCAGCAACGCCGCCAGCAGCAGCCGGGCGGGCTCCCCCACGGCGGCCAGTCCACTCACCCACAGGAGGGGCACCAGCAGGTAGACCAGTCCCATCAGGGGCAGCTCCAGCGCCAGGGAGCCGATCAGGGCCGGGGTGACCTGGATCCGTCGCCGGAGCATGGCCGCGGTGAACCCGCCGAGCCATGCGCCGAGTCCGTTGGTGCACACGTCGACCGGGGAGGGGAAGCGGCTGGGCAGGAAGAGCTGGGCCGTCTCCACCATGGTGCTGAGGGCGATCCCGAGCAGCAGGGGACGGAGCGCCAGCCGGTCTTCGGCGGCAAGGGTCAGCTGTGCGAGGAAGCCCAGGGGAACGAACATCGCCACGTTCGCGATGGCGTCGGCGAGGTTCAGCTCCCCCGACAGGTGCAGGGTTGCCGGGATGCCGAAGTCAAAGGGCACCAGCGTGACGATCACCACCACGCCGAGCAGGTAGCCCAGGAACGCCCGGGCCAGGCGGGCACCGGTCGTGCCGCTCACCGGCGCAGCGTGGGCGATGCACGGTCCCCGGCCCGGCGATCACCGAGCGGGGAACGGGCTGCTCGCAGGAGGTGCACGGTTCGCCAGGCTCCGGGTTGCCAGTGGGAGGCGCAGCTGAGGGTCAGGCTATCGGGAGGTATCGGCAGCGCCCCGCGGAACCTGAGGGGTGGGGGCCGGCGCCGAGGCCGGGCGCTATCCGTCGGCGTCCCGGGCGCCGGCCTCGAGGCGGTCACCCAGCCAGTCGACCAGGAGGAATGCCTCGAGCAGCAGCGCGGCCGCGACGGCGATGCCGGCCGGGAAGGCGGCCCACCACGCGATCCGCCCGAACAGGACGTAGGCGATGCCGCCGCCCAGCGCCGCCGGACCCAGCAGAAACAGCAGCAGGAGCAGGAAGGAGACGCCCGCGGTGAGCAGGTGTTGCCCCATCTGCTCGATGCCGCCGGGCTTGATCTCGGTGCGGACCCACGCCGGATAGAGGAGCGCACCGCCATTCTGGATGCCGAGCGACACGATGTTGATGCCGGCCAGCACCAGGAGCGCCGGGAGGGCCAGCGCCACCGCCTCGATGGCGCCGACCGGGAGGGTGCCCTGCGCCAGCAGCGCGCCGATGCCGACCCCGCCGAGGATCAGCTGCAGCAGGGTCAGGACCGAGGCGGAAGAGAGGATCATCCCGGTCATGATCTCCCGCCCGGGCAGGGGCCACGAGCGAATCAGGTCGAGTTGCTCCACCTCGCCCCGCAGGTCCACGCGGACCCACTGGGGCCCGAACACCGTCAGGACGCCTGCCCAGGCCAGGGCGAGTCCCCCGACGAAGCCGAGCATGTTGCCGCCGCCGTCCCCGAGGAAGCCACCGGCGACCACGATTCCCACCAGCACGAGGAACAGGGTGAGCAGGAATCCGGGGCTCGTGGTCCGAAGCAGCCGGGTCAGGTTCTTCCACATGATCGCCAGGATGGGCGACCCGCCGGCGGCCAGCGGCAGCCGGCGCCGGTGAACCGCGGGATTGAGCGGAGCCACCGTGCCCTGCCGTCGCCAGCGTGCCAGCATCTCGGCGCGGCGTGCACTCGCCTCGATGGCCGCCTCCTCGAAGCGGCGATCGGCCCGGAGGATCCACCAGCCGTGGGCGACGATGAGCAGGAGCGCTGAAGGGAGTGCCCGGGCGAAGGCCCAGCCGGCATCGGCCGCGAGCGGGGCAAGGGCCACCCGGAAGGGCCACAGCACCCAGGCGAGGGGGGCGGTTCCGCACAGCCGGAGCAGCCAGGCGAAGGGATCGGCGGTGAGCGGCTCCATCCGTCCAACCGCGACGTACCCGGCGCCCACGAGGCCGGCGATCGCAACGACCGCGGGCCACCCGCGTCGCCACCCCGCGCCGCCGTGCGCCAGCAGGCTGTCGCGCGTGAGCGCCGTTCCGAGGCGGTGCAGGGAGAGCGTGGTGAGGAACACCCACAGCCCGAGCATGTGCTGCAGCGGGTGGGTGCCATCCCCCCGGCGCCAGAACAGGACGGTCCACAGCACCACGTTGAACCCGATGAGCAACTGGTTGCGCGCCAGCTTGTAGCCCAGGATCGTGGCGCGCGACAATGGGGCGGGGAACAGGAACTGCATCTCGGCGGGAGCGAACGCCAGCGCGCTCCGGTCGGCCCCGAGCAGCCACCACTTGGCCACGAGCAGCACCAGAAGGACCGTCCCGCCGCCGGCCACCGCGCGGGCTGCCACGCCGCCGCCGGGGTTGGCACGCTGCCCGAACAGCACCAGGCCCAGGTAGGCCACGCCGACCAGCACGGCGAGCGCGTAGCGGGGGCTCCGCAGCTGCCGGAGCATCCGGCGGGCACGGTTCCGGAGGGTGCACCGCAGCAGGTACAGCGCCGCGTCGGTCACGGTCGCGGCGCGTCCGCGTGCCCGGTCAGGGAGAGGAACAGGTCCTCGAGGCCACGCCCGCTCAGCTCCGGGCGGCCGGCGGCGATCTCCGCCACCGTGCCCATCGCCACCCGCTGCCCATTCTGGATGATCAGCACCCGGGTGCACAGCTCCTCGACCAGGGGGAGGAGGTGGGAGCTCAGGATGACAGCCGCGCCCGCCTCGGCCCGCGCGGCAATCGTGCGCTTCATGCGCCGGATCCCCACGGGGTCGAGCCCCGTGAGTGGCTCGTCGAGGATCAGGACCTGCGGCTGGTGCAGCAGTCCGCACGCGATGGCCAGCTTCTGGCGCATGCCGCGCGAGAGCTCGCTCGCCAGGCTGTCGGCCTTCTCGGCGAGCTCCAGCTCCGCGAGCAGCGCCGGTCCCCGCGCGACGGCCTCGGGCTGGCGGTAGAGGCGGGCCACGAAGCCCAGGTGTTCGCGCACCGTCAGGTAGTCGAACAGCTGGGGCTCGTCCGGGATGAAGGCCAGCGCGGCCTTCGCCGCCACCGGCGAGCGCGCCAGGTCCTGCCCAGCGATGCGGATCTCCCCTCGCGTCGGCGGGATGATCCCGGCGAGGCTTCGGAGCGTGGTCGTCTTGCCGGCGCCGTTCGGGCCCACGAGGCCGAGGATCTCCCCGGGCGGGACGTGGAACGAAAGCCCTTGCACTGCTGTCAGGGCCCCGTACACCTTCGTGAGCTCGTGGACGTGGATCACGGCCGGCCTCCCGCCCGCGCCGCCTGAAACCAACGGCGGGTCGCGTGCGTCTCTAGATGAAACACTCTTCCCGCTTCGGTCGGGCCCCGGGGGAGCAGGATATGCGAAACTACTGGATCAGGATCTTCGCCGGTGCCGTGGGCGTCTTCGCCATCGGCATGGCGCTCATCACCGGCTTCCGGGCGATGAAGTCCAAGGTCACCAGCACCTTCAACAGCACCGATCCCATCCCGATCCCGCTGATCGGCCTGCTGCCGTTCCGGGTCGACGACAGCAAGCTCGGCAGCCTCAGCCGGGTCGAGTTCCTCCGCCAGGACCCGGAGCACCTCTCCGGCGTCCGCGTCCTCGTCAAACTGGCTGACTCCGTCGGCCCCGATCGCCTCCGCCAGTGCGTCTTCGTGGTGGACGACGTCGAGCGGATCAACGACAGGACGACCTTCCGCTGTGCCCCGGCGGGCGGGGCCCCGGCCGGCGCCGAGGAGTTCGGGACCGTCCGGCTCCAGGGGATGCCCGACAGCTTTCCGCTCTTCCTGCCTGTCAAGGTAGTCGCCGACCTGCGACGGACGGAGATCCGCCTGGACCACAACGGCCTTCACGTGAACAGTATCCCCGATCCGGTGCATGCGGCCATGGAGGCGAAGGTGGATTCCCTCCGGGAGGCCCTGGGCGACCGCATCGAGGCCCGGTCCGACTCCGTGGATGACCTGCGCTCCCGCGCCGACGAGCTCGAGGATTCCTCGGCCAGCCTCGGGGCCGCGCAGCGACGGGTGGTCCAGCGGCGGGCCGATTCCGCTCGCACCGCCATGCGGGCGATGATTGACCGCATGAAAGCGGACGAGGCGCGGCTCGGGGCGGTGGAGCACATGGGCGGGCTGCCACCAGAGCAGGTGGATTCGCTGGCCCGGCTGGGCCACCGCATCGCGGATTCCGTCATGGGTGAGGTGGCCCGCCAGCTGCAGCAGGCGCGCGTGCAGCTGGAGCGGGAGGGAGTCGCGGCGACCGCCACGGGGGCGCCGGCGTCGACCACCGTAGGTGCGCCCGCACCACCTGCTCCCCCGCGACCCTGACCGGCGGCGATTCCATGCTTCTGGTGCTCGACAACTACGACAGCTTCACCTACAACCTCGTCCAGTACGTCGGGGAACTCGGGGCGGAGCCGGTGGTCTACCGCAACGATGCGCTGACCGTGGACCAGGCCCTGGCCCTCGCCCCCGAGGCCATCATCATCTCGCCCGGGCCCGGCGAACCCCGGGATGCCGGGATCTCCATCCCGCTGATTCGGGCGGCCGCCGGTCGGGTCCCCCTGCTCGGCGTCTGCCTTGGCCACCAGGCGATGGGGGAGGCCTACGGCGGGCGGGTCGTGCGGGCGGGCCGGCTCATGCACGGGAAGACCACCCAGGTGACCCACCTGGGGGACGACCTGTTCCAGGGGCTGCCCAACCCGCTCACCGTCATGCGGTACCATTCGCTGGTGGTATCCCCCGAGGACTTCCCCGCCGAGCTCGAGGTGACGGCCTGGTCGATGGACCGGCCCCGGGGCCAGGAGGTCATGGCCCTCCGCCACCGGACGGAGCCCCAGTTCGGGGTTCAGTTCCACCCGGAGTCGATCGCCACGGACGCGGGTCGGGAGCTCCTGTCCAACTTCCTGCGGTTGGCGGCCGCCTGGCGGACCGACCGGGCGGCCAGAGTCGCCTAACCACTTGACGGATAATCAGCTAGGGGCTATGCCCTAGCTCCCTTGGCCGCCCGGCACGACTTTTGACAGGACCGGGCGGCTTTATTACGTTCGGAAATGCGCGTCCTCGGTGTCATTCCGGCCAGGCTCGGCTCGACCCGCATCCCCCACAAACCGCTGCAGCCCCTGGCCGGCGAGCCCTTGGTGACCCGCGTCATCCAGCGTGTGCAGCGCCTGGGACTGGTGGACGAGCTCGTGGTCGCCACCGATTCCACGATGGTGGCCCGGGTGGTGGAACTGACCGGAGTCCGGGCGGTCCTGACCCGGCCTGAGCACGAGAGTGGCACCGACCGCGTGGCCGAGGTGTCAGCCCGTCCGGAATTCCGCGACCACGATGTCGTGATCAACATCCAGGGGGATGAGCCCTTCCTGCCGGCCGCGGCGCTGCGGGGTGCGCTGGAGCGGGTGACCGTTGCCGGGGACGACGTCGGAACGGCCGCGGCGCCGCTGGCCCCGGAGGACGTGGCCGACGCGGCGCGGGTCAAGGTGGTCACCGACCATCGCGGGCACGCGCTGTACTTCTCGCGGGCTCCGATCCCATTTCGGCGTGACCCCGGCGGACCGAGCCGGGACCTGTACTGGCAGCACGTCGGGGTTTACGCCTACCGGCGCGCCGCGCTGGCCCGGTGGGTCGGGTTCCCCCCGTCCCCCGCGGAAACGGCGGAGCGCCTGGAACAGCTCCGCGCCCTGCATCACGGCATGACCGTGGGGGTGGCGCGGCTCGAACAACCCGCGCGCCCCGGGGTGGACACCCCGGAGGACCTGCGCCGCGCGGAGGCATACTGGCTCGCTCAGGAGGAGGACCAATGACCAACGGCACCACCAGCACCAAGTACATCTTCGTGACGGGCGGGGTGGTCTCCTCCCTCGGGAAGGGCATCGCGGCGGCCTCGCTCGGGCGGCTCCTGGTAGAGCGCGGGCTCACGGTCACCATGCAGAAGTTCGATCCGTACATCAACGTGGACCCGGGCACGATGTCGCCGTTCCAGCACGGCGAGGTCTACGTCACCGACGACGGCGCAGAGACCGACCTGGACCTCGGTCACTACGAGCGCTACATCGATCGTTCGCTCTCGCAGCAGAACAACATCACCACCGGCCGGATCTACCAGAACGTCATCGGCAAGGAACGCCGCGGCGAGTACCTGGGCTCCACCGTGCAGGTCATCCCCCACATCACCGACGAGATCAAGAACGCCATCCGTCGCCCCGCCCCGGGGCACGACGTGGTGATCACGGAGATCGGCGGCACGGTCGGCGACATCGAGTCGCTCCCGTTCCTCGAGGCCATCCGGCAGTTCCGGCAGGAGGTCGGCCGGGACAACGCGCTGTTCCTCCACCTGACGCTGGTGCCCTACATCGCCGCGGCGGGGGAGCTCAAGACCAAGCCCACCCAGCACTCCGTGCGGGACCTGATGCAGATCGGGATCCAGCCGGACATCCTGATCTGCCGCAGCGAGCAGCCGATCAGCCCCGAGATCAAGCGGAAGATCGCGGGCTTCTGCAACGTCGACTTCGACTGCGTGGTCGAGAGCCCCGACGTGAAGTCCATCTACGAGATCCCGCTGCGCTTCCGGGAGCAGGGCCTCGACCGGGTGGCGTGCGAGCGCCTGCGGCTCGAGACCCGCGAGCCCGACCTCGGCAGCTGGAAGGCGATGGTCGAGAAGATCCTGCGGCCCAAGCACGGCGTGCGCATCGCGGTGGTGGGCAAGTACACCGACCTGCACGACGCCTACAAGTCGGTCCAGGAGGCGCTGATCCACGGCGGCATCGCCAGCGATGCCGGGGTGGCGATCGACTGGCTCTCCAGCGACCAGTTCACCAGTCAGGAGGCGGCCGGCCGGCTGCTGGAGCAGTATGACGGCCTGCTCGTGCCCGGCGGCTTCGGCATCCGCGGCATCGAGGGCATGATCGAGGCGATCCGCTGGGCCCGCGAGCACCAGCTGCCGTTCTTCGGCATCTGCCTCGGCCTCCAGGTCGCGATCATCGAGTTTGCCCGCCACGTCTGTGACATGCCCAACACCACCAGCACCGAGTTCGAGCCCGAGTGCGAGGCGCCGGTGATCGCGCTCATGGCGAACCAGCGCGAAGTGAAGGACATGGGGGGCACCATGCGGCTCGGCGCGTACGCCGCCCGGCTGCGGGACAAGTCCCGCGCGGCCCAGGCGTACGGCACGCTGCAGATCAGCGAGCGGCACCGCCACCGGTGGGAGGTCAACAACGCCTACCGCGACGTGCTGGCCGAGCACGGCCTGCGGCTTTCCGGCCAGTCGCCCGACGGGGGGTTGGTCGAGATCATCGAACTGCCCGACCATCCCTGGTTCCTCGGCTGCCAGTTCCACCCCGAGCTCAAGTCCCGGCCCACCCGGCCGCACCCGCTCTTCGCCGCGTTCATTGCGGCGGCGCTGGAACGGCGCCAGAGGCCTCCGGCCGAAGCCAAGCCGGCGGTGGCCGCGGTCAGCCGCTGACATGACCTGGACCTTCCGCGGGGCGCCGCTGCTGGTGGCCGGGCCCTGCGTGGTCGAGCCGGGCGACGTCATGTCCCGGGTGGCGGAGCGGCTGGCCGGGCTCGGGGTACGGCTGGGCATCCCGGTGTGCTTCAAGGCCAGCGTGGACAAGGCCAACCGGGCCCGGGGCGATGCGCCGCGTGGCCCGGGTTTCGAGGCGGGGCTCCGGATGCTCGAGCGGGTACGCCGGGAGAGCGGACTGCCGGTGCTCACCGACGTGCATGAGCCGGGACAGGCTGCCCTCGCCGCCGAGGTGGCCGACGCGCTGCAGGTGCCGGCCTTCCTCTGCCGGCAGACCGACCTGCTGCTGGCGGCGGGGCGCACCGGCCGGCCGGTGAATATCAAGAAGGGGCAGTGGATGGCGCCGGAGGCGATGGCCGGGGCGACGGAGAAGGTCCGTGCCGCCGGCGGCTTGGACCTCGCGGTGACCGAGCGGGGCACGACATTCGGGTACGGGGACCTGGTGGTGGACATGCGGAGCTTCGCGCGCCTGCGGGAGGCCTGCCTGGCGCCGGTGCTCTTCGACGCCACCCACGCCGTGCAGCAGCCGGGGCAGGGCACGGGCGGGGCCAGTGGGGGCCAGCGCGGTCACGTCCCCGGCCTCCTGCTCGCGGCGGCGGCCGCCGGCGCTGACGGGTTCTTCCTCGAGACTCATCCGGAACCGGAGCACGCGCCGAGTGACGCGGCCACCCAATGGCCGCTGGAACAGCTGGAGCCGTTGGTGGAGCGTGCCCTCGATGTGTGGCACGCCGCGCGCAGCGGCCGCGGCGCCGGGGCGGCCCGCCGGGGGCCGGAGTGATCGACGGCGCCGTCGCCGGCCGGGTCAAGCTGCTCGCCCTCGATGTCGATGGGGTGATCACGAACAACGCCATCTACCTGGGCCTGGTGGATGGGCAGCGGATCGAGTTCAAGCAGTTCGACATCCAGGACGGCCTGGCGATGGGCCTGGCCCGGCGGATGGGGCTCCTGGTGGCGTGGGTGAGCGGGCGGTACTCCGACGCCACCACCCTCCGGGCCACCGAGCTCCGGATCGACGAGGTGATCCAGGACCGCGGCGCCCGGAAGGTGCCCGCAATGACCGAGATGCTGCTGCGTCGCGGCATCGGGTGGGACGAGGTGGCCTTCCTGGGCGATGACCTCGCCGACATCCCGGTGCTCCGGCGGGTGGGGCTGCCGCTCGCCGTGGCGAACGCGGTGGACGAGGTCAAGCGCCTGGCGGCCTACACCACCCGGGCCAGCGGTGGCGCGGGCGCCGTCCGCGAAGCGATCGAGCTGCTGCTGCGGGCCCAGGGGCGCTGGGACGCAGCGGTGCAGGTCTATCTCGAGGACCGGGGAGAACCGGCATGAGGCGTGTGCGGGGCGCGGGGTTGCTCCTGTGGCTCGGGGCAGGGGGTCTGGCCGCCTGTTCCGAGGAGGGCGTCAAGCCGACGGTCACCGTCACGGCGGCCGACACGGCCGACCAGGTCCTGACCCGGATGGAGCACCTCATCACCACCGACGGGGTCCGCCGCACCCGGGTGCTGGCCGACACTGCCTACATCTACGAGCCCACCCAGCTGGCGCGGCTCAAGCAGGTGACCGTCACCTTCTTCGACGCGAACGGACTGGAGCGCTCCACCGTGACGGCCGATTCCGGCCTCTACCAGATGCGCGACGGTTCGATGACCGCGTGGGAGCACGTGGTGGGCAAGACGCCCGACGGCAAGCGCCTGACCAGCAACGAGCTGCGCTACGATGCCCGGAGCCGGGAGATTTCCTCGACCAGGCCGTTCGTCTTCGACCGCCCCGGGCAGCACCTCGAGGGCAACGGCTTCGTGAGCGATCCTGACTTCGCCAATGTCCGCGCCCAGCAGCCGCGGGCCCACCAGCTGCCCGGGCAGGCGGGCGCGCCCGCCGGCGGCGGCATCCGCCTGCCGGGGCAGGACTGACCATGC
>JBGAPX010000050.1:0-25141 GCA_044221045.1 Gemmatimonadales bacterium | reverse complement strand
TTCCGCGGCAAGAGCGGGGTGCAGCATACGATCACGCTCACCGACCGGCGCATCGCGCGGATCATCCAGCGCTGCCAGGACCTGCCGGGCCAGGAGCTGTTCCAGTACGTCGACGAGACGGGCCGGCGCCAGGCGGTCTCCTCGGGTGACGTCAACGACTACCTGCGGGAGATCGCGGGCCCCGGGCTCACGGCCAAGGACTTCCGGACCTGGGCGGGCACCATGCTGGCGGCGCAGCACCTCCGGGCCACCGGGGTGGTGGAGACGGCTCGCGATGCGGAGCGGGCCATCATCGCGGCCATCGACGCCGTGGCGGCCCGACTGGGCAACACCCGCGCGGTCTGCCGGCAGTACTACGTGCATCCTGGGGTCTTGCAGGCGTACCGCGAGAAGGTCGTGGCGCCGCCGCCGCCGCCGCCCGCCGCGCCGCGGGAACGGCCCACCGCGGCGCTGCGCCGGGACGAGATCGTGGTGCTGCAGTTCCTGCAGGGGCTCGAGAGCTAGCCCCGCGCTGGTCAGTCGTAGCTGACGCCGAGCTTGCGAAGCGCCTCGGGCGGGCAGCCCTGCCACTCCATCACGAACTCGTTGCCCTGGTAGCGCAGGTCCCTCACCCCGATCTCGCTCGAGAAGAAGCCCGAGGCGGTGAGGTCGCGGAAGCGGTTGAAGAACGCGACCCCCTGGCTCATGTCCGGCCGGGCCCGCCTGGGCCAGGCGATGTCATCGAGGATGGCGCGGCGCTGGCCGTCGGCCAGGTCCACGAACTCCCGGCCGAAGCGCTCCCGGGCCTCGGTGTCGAGCCAGGCCAGCCCGCCCCGCATCCAGGTCTGCATCCCCTTGTTCTCATCGAGGATGAAGTCCATGAACTCCGGCACCCCGGCGTCGAGCGCGCCGCCGGAGCGGCCGTCGCGCGGGATGACCAGTTCCGCCAGCATCCGCACGGTGGCGTATTCGTGGTCGGTGAAGAACGACGGGGTGAAGGCGGTTGGGCGATCGGGCGATTGGGCGATCAGATGCTCCCGCACCTGGGCCGCCGCGCGCGCCACCGATTCCGGCGAGAGCCCCGCCGCGAGGAACGGGATCCCCGCCAGGAGTTCCAGTGCCTGCCGTCGATTGACCTCAGTCATTCGTCCGCTCCAGGTTCATGCCGAGCCGCCGAGCCGCCGAGCCGCCGAGCCGCCGAGCCGCCGCTCACAACTCCCCCCGCTTCATGGCCTGCGTGATGTGATCGCTGGCGCGCATGGACAGCGCCAGGATGGTCCAGGTGGGGTTCTTGTCCGCCTGGGAGACGAACGACCCGCCATCGGTCACGAAGAGATTCTTCACGTCCCAGGCTTGGCACTGCGCGTTGAGCACCGAGCGCCCCGGGTCGGCGCCCATCCGGACGCAGCCCAGTTCGTGGATGATCGAGCCGCCGTTGGCGATCCCGTACCCCTGCTCCTTCGTGGGCATCGTCGACCAGACCTCGCCCCCCATCTCGGCGAGGAGGGCCCGGAAGGTCTCCTGCATGTGCTTGACCTGGTTGAGCTCATGGTCGGTCCACTTCCAGTGGAAGCGGAGCACCGGGATGCCGTACTGGTCCACCACGTCCGGGTCGATCTCGCAGAAGCAGTCCTCGTTGGGGATCTGCTCCCCGCGGCCGGAGAAGCCGATGGTGGCGCCGTAGAAGCGGCGGTAGTCGTCCTTGAGCTGGCGGCCGTAGCCGCCGCCGCCGGGGTAGTTCTGGATCCCGCCCATGAAGCCGTACGACGGCGCGCCCAGCCCGCCCCAGATCTCGATGTGATAGCCGCGGGGGAAGTCGAGCTTCCGGTTGTCGAGCCACCAGGGCATGTAGAGATGGGCCCCGCCGACGCCGTCCTCGTTGTGGGTCACGTGGTCCACCATGCGCGGGATGAAGCCGCCCACGTCGGTGCCGGTGGTGTCGGTGAGGTACTTGCCCACGGTGCCGCTCGAGTTGGCGAGCCCCTGGGGAAAGCGCGAGGACTTCGAGTTGAGCAGGATCCGCGCTGACTCGCAGGCGCTCGCGGCGAGCACCACCACCCGGGCGTCGATGCGGCGCTCGGTGCGGGTGGCCTTGTCGATGTAGAGCACGCCGTCGGCGCGTCCGCGGGCGTCGAGGGTGATCTCGCGCGCCATGGCGCCGGTGACGAGCGTGAGCCGCCCGGTCTCCAGCGCCGGCAGCACCAGCACGTTGGTGGAGCTGAAGTTGGCGTTCACCGCGCAGCCGCGATTGCACTGGCCGCAGTAATGGCACCCCATGCGGCCGTTGTGGGGCCGGGTGAGGATCGAGAGCCGCGAGGGGATGCAGGTGACCCTGTGCTTGTCGGCCGCCTGCTTGACCAGCAGCTCCCAGCAGCGCGGCCGGGGCGGCGGCAGGAAGACCCCGTCGGGGTGGTTCTCCAGCCCCTCGACGCTGCCGAAGATCCCCACCAGCCGGTCCACCTCGTCGTACCAGGGCTTGAGGTCGTCGTAGCCGATGGGCCAGTCCTCGCCCAGGCCGTCGCGGGACTTGCCCTTGAAGTCGTGCGGGCCGAAGCGGAGCGAGATCCGCCCCCAGTGATTGGTGCGCCCCCCGAGCATCCGGGCCCGCCACCAGTCGAACTTGGTGCCCGGCGCCCGGGTGAACGGCTCGCCCGGCACGTTCCACCCGCCGATGCAGGCGTCGAACTCGCCGAAGGGGCGGTCCGGCGTGCTGGCGCCCCGCCGGGGCGACTGGTGCGCCCAGGTGAGCATGGCCGAGTCCTTCGTGTTGTCCCACATCCCGCCGGCCTCGAGGAGCGCCACCCGTGCGCCCGCCTTGGTCAGCATGTACGCCGCCATCCCGCCACCGGCGCCGGAGCCGATGATGCAGACGTCGTAGGGGTCGGTCCTCGGGGAGAGTTGAGACATGGCGCCAGGGGAAGAAGGAAGCGGGAAGCGGGAAACGATCCCTCGAATCTCCGGGGCGCACGCGCCGGCGTCAACCGCGGCGCGGCGCCACGCTGCTGCCGAGCAGCCTATGCCCCGCAGATCCGTTGCGCGTCGCGCAGGCCGGCCTCCGGGGCCCGGGTCGGGATGAACTCGTGGGCCAGCCACCCCGCGAAGCCGGTGTCGGCAATCGCGGTGGCGATCGCGGCGTAGTTGAGCTCCTGGGTCGGGTCGAGTTCGTGGCGGCCTGGATTCCCCGCCGTGTGGTAGTGGCCGATCCAGTGGCCATGGTCGCGGATGGTGCGGATGACATCGCCTTCCATGATCTGCATGTGGTAGATGTCGTACAGCAGCCGCACCCGGGGGCTGTTCACCGCGTACATGAGCCGGAGCCCGAACGCCATCCGGTCCATCATGAAGTCGGCGTGGTCCACCTTGCTGTTGAGCAGCTCCAGGCAGATCGTCACCCCCTGCCGCTCGGCCAGTCCCTTCACCCGGTCGAGCGCCTCCACGCAGGCCTCGAGTCCGGCCGCCTCGTCGCGCCCCTCCCGGTTCCCCACCATGGCGATCACGTTGGGGACCCCGAAGCCCGGCGCCTCGGTGAGTGCCCGCTCCAGCTCGGCCACCAGGAGCGGATGATGGGCCCGGTCGTTGAGGCCGCGGCGGATGAAGTCGCGCCGCTCGGTGGGGGTGCCCATGGAGCAGATGAGCCCATGGTCGCGCGCGATGGGCCATTCCTTCTCGGTGAGCAGGTCCACCGCGCCGAAGCCCAGGCGCTGGACCAGCGGGAAGAACTCGGCATCGGGGAGGTCGCCGAACGGCCAGCGGCAGACGGACTGCCTCAGACGGCTCGGCGGCTCGACGGCTCGGTGGCCCGGCGGGGCGGCGGCGCGAGGGCCCGGCGCTTCGGCCGGCAGGGAGAGGCCCAGCGTGCCGGCGGCAGTAAGCCGGACGGCGTCACGGCGGTTCATGGCGCGCCTCACTGCGGGTTGAGGAGGAACTCCTCGATCTTGCCGTCGGGCGTCCGGTACATCAGCGCCTGCACGGTCAGTCCCTCGAACACGAAGGCCACCACGGCTACCTCCATGCCGCCACGCTCCGTCCGGAAGCGGAGCTGCACCGACTTCGGCTCGCCCAGGGGGCCCAGGCGGTCCCGGGCGCCCTGCACCCGGTGGGCATTGAGGAAGTAGCTGTACTCCTCGGAAAGGGTGCCCCGGTCCACGGTCCCCTGCTGCAGGCTCGCGAAGAGCGCCCGGGCCGCGTCCACCGCGGGCGGCCCGTGAATCTCCGGTGGCGCCGGGGGCTCGCTCGCGGTGGTGCTGTCGGCGGGCACGGCAATCCCCGCCGGGGCGGGCGTGCCGAAGAGCAGGCCCGCGGCGGCCATGCCGAACCCGCTGCCGGGCCCGCCGGTTTCGCTGCTCGAGAGCACCACCACGGCGGAGCGGCTGCCGGGCGCGAAGGTGTTGCCGGCGATGAACCCGCTCACGGCGCCGCCGTGCGAGAGGGTGAGCCAGCCATTCCGCTGGCCCACGTCGAGCCCGCCGCTGTAGCCGGTGTTGCGTCCGTCGGCCAGCCGCCGGGGGGTGGTGAGGAAGCGCCAGCTCTCGGCGGAAACCACCTTGCCGGTCATCAGCGCCAGGTCCCAGCGCGCGATGTCGGCGGCGGTGGCGTAGATCCCGCCGGCGGCGCCGGTCCAGCCACCGGCCTCGGGCGTCGCGGGCTCGAGCGGGCCCAGGGCCCATGAGTTGTAGCCGCGGGCCACCCCCGGGGACTTCGGGTCGGGCTCGAAGCGGGTGTGCCGCATGCCCAGTGGCCGGAAGATCCGGGTCTCGAGGAAGTGCCCGAACGGCATGCCGGACACCCGCTCGATGATGCGGCCGAGGATCAGGAAGCCGGTGTTGCTGTAGGACCAGCGGGTGCCGGGCTCGAAGTCGAGCGGCCCGGTGGCGTAGCGCCGGATGATGCTCTCGGTGGTGGCCGGCGCCGCCATGCGCCGGTCCACGAAGTCGAGCGGGTAGTAGTCGGGATAGCCCGAGACGTGTGCCACGAGGTCCCGGATCCGGATGTCCCCGGCCCGGGTGAGCATCGGGTACCACTTCGACACCCGGTCATCGAGGGAGAGCTTCCCCGCCTCGACCAGCAGCAGCGCGGAGACGGTGGCGAACTGCTTGGTCACCGAGCCTACCGCGAAGAGCGTGGTGTCGGTGACCGGCTCGCCGGTCTCCAGGTTGGCCACCCCGTAGCCGCGGGCAATGACCGTCTGCCCCTCGTACAGCACGGCCACCGAGAGCCCGGCCACCCGGCCCTCTGCCTGGTACTGGAGGGCGAGGGCGTCGATGCGTGCCGCCACCGACTCCGGTGTCGGGGCGGGGCGCTGCTGCGCCGCCAGCGGGGCGGCGAGCGTGAGGACGACGACGAGCCAGCGCCGCGCGATGCGCATGTCGGATTCCGATGACAGGGGGAGACGGCGGGTGACGCGGGGAACGTATCGCGCGGGCGGGGGAGCGTCCAGCGACCGCCGCCCGCTACCCCTCGAGGTCCACCGCGAGCCAGAGCAGCCCGCCGGCCACCGCGAAGCCCGCCGTCGTGCCGAGGGCCACCGGCCAGCCGAAGGCATCCACGGTGAGCGGCACCAGCAGCGCGCCGATGCCGCCGACCACGTTGCCCGCGGTGTTGAGCACGCCGCAGGCGGCGGCCGCCTCGCGCCCCGCGACGGCGGTCGTGGCCGCCCAGTAGACGGGGTCGGTGGCCTGCTGGAACCCGAGGCAGGCCGACAGCAGCGCCACCGCCGCCAGCGGCGCCTCCGCGCGGGCCACCGCGAAGATCAGGGCGCCGGCGCACAGCAGGCTTACCAGCGCCGGCCAGCGGCAGCCGAAGGTCATGCCCCGGCGCCGGGAGAGCCGGTCGGTGATGAACCCGCCGGCCAGCGCTCCCAGCGCCCCGACCATCCATGGGGCGGCCGCGTACCAGCCGCCCTCCAGCAGGGTGAACCGCCGCTCCTCCACCAGGTAGATGACCAGCCAGTTGAAGAAGAAGTAGAAGAGGTAGTTGCTGCAGAAGTAGCTGAGGGTCACGAGGCGCAGGTTGCGGTTGCGGAACAGCGCGCGCCAGGCGCCCGGCTGGGGCGGCTCCGCGTCCGCCGCGGGCCGATCCCCCGCGATGTACGCCGCCTCCACCGCCGAGACACGGGGATGCTGCACGGGATGGTCGCGATAGGACCACCACCAGGCGGCGGCGAAGGCGAACGCCACGGGCGCCGTGACCAGGAACGACGCCCGCCACCCCAGCGTGACCACCAGCCAGCCGATGAGGGGGCCGGCGGCGGCGGAGCCGACGGCGGCCCCGGCGTTCGTCACCGCGTTGGGGAACCCCCAGGCCGACACCGGGAACCAGAGCCGGATCGTGGCGCCGCCGATGATCGGGTAGATCGGCGCCTGGGCAGCGCCCATGAGGAAGCGCAGCAGGGCCAGCACCCCCACCAGGGCCAGCGGGGGCAGCACCGCCGTGCCGGGGAGCAGGCCAGGCAGGAGGTTGCAGGCGCCCCACGCCACCACGATCAGGGTCAGCGCGCGCCGGGCGCCGAGCCGGTCACAGAGCAGGCCGCCGGGGAACTGGAAGAGGGCGTAGCCCCACGCGAAGGCGCCGAGGACCACGCCGAGCTGCACCCGGGAGAGGCTGAGGTCGTCGGCGAGGGCCTCGCCGGCCACCGACATGTTGATGCGGAGGATGTACGCGATGAAGCTCGCCACGCAGGCGAGGCCGATCATCTCCCAGCGGACGCCGGAGCGGTCGGGACGGCGAAGGCCTGTCAGGCGGGGGGCTCGGCGGTGAGGGGTCCCCGCAATCTACCCCGCGCCGGCGGCCCGGCTAGCTGGTGGTGGTGGAGCGGAGCGCGCCGCTGATGGCCCGGGCCAGCTCGGTGAGCATCACCGGCTTCATCAGGACCTCGCGCACGCCGCAGTTCTGCAGGACTTCCTGGGAGAACTCCTCGACGTGCCCGGTGGTGAGCACCACCGGGATGCCCGGGCGGGTCCGCGCGATCTCCGCGGCCAGTTCGAGCCCGGTGCGGTCGGGCATGGTGAAGTCGGTGATCACCAGGTCGAAGCTGTTGGGGTCGGCGCGGAACAGCGCCAGCGCCTGCCCCCCGGAGGTGGCCACGGTCACGGCGTAGCCCAGTCCCTCGAGGCGGCGCTGTCCCAGGCGTGCCAGCGGGGGCTCGTCGTCCACGAACAGGATCCGTTCGCCGGCGCCGGGCACGACCTCCTGGTGGGCCGCCTCCACCTCGGTCAGCACGGCCTCGACCGCGGGGAAGTAGCAGCGGACCTCGGTGCCCTCGTGCAGGGTGCTGGCGAGCCGCACCGCCCCGTCGTGGCTCTTCATGATGCCATGCACCATGGCGAGCCCGAGGCCGGTGCCGGCCCCCGTGGGCTTGGTGGTGAAGAAGGGGTCGAATACCCGGGACACCACGGCCGGATCGATGCCGCAGCCGGTGTCGCGCACCGTCAGGAGGGTGTAGGGCCCCTCATGGATGTCGGGGTTGGCGCGGGCGATGCTGTCGCGCACGTAGAGCGGCTCCACCACGATGCTGAGCGTCCCGCCCTCGGCCATGGCATGGGCGGCGTTGGTGCACAGGTTCATGAGGATCTGGTGCACCGAGGTCGGGTCGGCCATGACCGGCGGCGCGTCGGCGCGGACCTCGACCCGGATGTCGATCGTCGTGGGAATGGTGGCGCGGAGCAGGCCGGTGACCTCGTCGATCGAGGCGCCCAGCCGGATCGGCTGGCGGACTGTCTCCGAGCGGCGGCTGAAGGTGAGGATGCGGTCCACCAGCTGGCGGCCGCGGTCGGCGTAGGTGCGCAGCTGGGCCAGGTCAGCGCCCTCGGACCGGCCCTGCAGCGACTTGGAGAGCAGCTCGGCGTAGCCGATGATGCCGTTGAGGATGTTGCGGAAGTCGTGTGCGATGCCCCCCGCCAGAGTGCCCACCGCCTCGAGCTTCTGCGACTGCCGCAGCTGTTCCTCGAGTTCCCGCCGGTTCCGTTCCGCTTCCACCCGGGCGCTGATGTCGACGACCGACGCGAGGACGAAGAGCCCCTCCTCCGTGATCACCGGCGTCAGGCCCACCTCCAGCGGCACCTCGCTGCCATCCTTGCGCCGCCCGTGCAGCTCCCGCCCGGCGCCCATGGCCCGGACCTTGGGGCTGGTGGTGAAGTCGCGCCGGTCCTGGGAGTGGTGCCCGTGGAACCGCGCGGGCACGAGCAATTCCACCGGCTTGCCGAGCAGTTCCTCCCGGACGTAGCCGAACAGCCGCTCGATCTCGCGGTTGACGAGCACGATCTGCCCGTCGGCATCGCTCATCAGGATGCCGCTCGGGGACGACTCGACTGCGGCGCGCAGCCGCTGATCGGTGGGACGACTCGGGTCTGGGTGCATACCAGAGGTTGGCGGCGGGCGTCCGGGGGGGGCGCCACGACCAGTTGTGATTCCTATTTAAATGTTCCCGCCGTGACCCGCTAGGACTCGGAAATCGGACACCCGTCAGCTGCAGTCGGCCTGGTCCGGGATCGCTACTGCATATAGTGGCGGGCGGGGTTCAGTTCCCGCAGGACCGGCCGCGTGATGCTGAACCCGCCGAGGTCCGACGGCGTGGTGCCGGCCTGCGCCAGCTCGCTCAGGATCCGCCCGATCACCGAGGCGAACTTGAACGCGTGTCCCGCCCCGATCGCCACGACGATGTCCTCGTGTTCCGGCACCCGGTCGATGACGAAGTCGCGGTCGGGGGTGAGGGTGTAGAGGCAGGTCTTGGTGTAGAGCACGGGGCCCAGCGCACGGGGCAGGTACCGTTCCGCCCAGGCGTGCACCCGGGCGAAGTTCTCCGGGTCAGGCTCGAAGCTGCGGCCCTCCGGGGTGGTGGGCCGGCCGCCGGCGTCCTGCGCGATCTTGGTGGCGGCCTCGCCGAAAGCCGGGAAGCCGTAGTAGCAGGGGTCGTCCATCCAGATCCACACCGGGAACCGGCCCGGCTCGAACTCCCGCAGGTGCGGCGTGGCGTAATAGGTCACCTGCTCCTGGGTGACCTCGAGCGGGAGGGCCTGGCCGAGCATCCCGAGGATGGTGTTGCTCCAGGGCCCCGCGGCCACCACCAGCTTCCGGCAGCGGTACGCGACGTCACCCGCGACCACCTCGACCTCGCCGCCCACGCTCCGCACCGACGTCACCGGGGTCCGGTCCCGCAGGGTGGCCCCGTGCTCGCGGGCCATGCGCTGGTGCGCGGCGTTGGCCCGCGCCGCCATGGCGATGCCGCCGTCCGGCTGGTAGATGCCGTGGCAATCGTCGGTGACCGTGAACGGGGGGAACCGGCGGCGGATCTCGGCGGCGTCGAGGTGCTCGAACGGCACCCCCTCCGCCGAGAGGCTCGACAGGTAGGGGTCGAGCGGGATGCGGCTCTGGCGCGGGGCGAGGTCCAGGCCGCCGCACTTGAGGATGCAGCTCTCCCGCGCGTCGGCCTCGAGCAGGGCCCACGACTCGTAGGCGCGCCGGGCCAGCCTCACATACGCGGGGGTATGGTACGAGAGCCGGATGATCCGCGAGTGGTCCTGCGATTCGCCCCGGACGTGACCCAGCTCGAACTGTTCCAGCCCGAGCACGTCGCGGCCGGCGCCGCGCGCCAGCCAGTAGGCGGCGCTGCTGCCGAGGCCGCCGAGGCCGAGGGCGATGAAGTCGTAGTCGGTGCGCATGGGGCCGGGAAGGTGTGGGGCGCGGGCAGTCCGCGCCAGAGGGGAGGTGTCACAGGCCGGAACGGGGTCTTGACGCCTTGCCTGTGAAGCTGAACCTTAGTCCACATAGTGAAACCCCATTCCATTGCGGTTCCCTCCGCGCGGCCGGGCGGTACCCAGACGGTCACGCGGGCCTTCGCCATCCTCCGGGTGTTCAGCGACGCGCGGCGCGAGTGGACCCTGGCCGACCTGTCCCGGACCCTGGGGCTCACCAAGCCGACCACCCTGCGCCTGCTCGGCGTGCTCGAGCGCGAGGGCATGGTGCAGCGGAGCCGGCCGGGCGGCAGCTACCGGCTGGGGCCGCGGGCCATCGAACTGGGCGCGCTGGCCCAACGGTCCATCGACTTCCAGTCGATCGCCCGGCCGGAGCTGGAACGGCTGGCGTGGACCACCGGCGAGACGGTGAGCCTCGAGATGCTCGCGGGCACCGAGATCCTGGTGCTGGACGAAGTGCGGGGCCGGCGGCAGGGGAGCTGGGGGGAGTTCGTCGGTGCCCGGTGGCCGGCGCACGCGGCCGCCACCGGCAAGGTGCTGCTGGCGGCGGCGCGGCAGGAGCGGAGCGACGCGTGGCGGCAGTTCCTCGCCGCCACCCGGGGCCGGCTGCCGCGCTTCACCCCGCGGACCATCGTGTCGATGGCGCGGCTGGGCGAGGAGCTGACCCAGGTGCTGCGCCGCGGGTACGCCACCGCCATCGAGGAGCTCGAGCCCGGCTACACCGCCATCGGCGCGCCGATCGAGAACCACACCGGTCGCACGGTGGCGGCCCTCTGCCTCGGGGCCCAGGCGTCGCGGCTCACGCGGGACCGCCGGGCGGTGCTGCAGCGCGCGCTGGTCGAGACGGCGCGGCGCATCTCGGTGCAGCTCGGGGCCAACGCCGCCCTGCGGCCGGCGCCGCTGGCGGAGGCCCGGCGCGGGTGAGGGCGGGCGCGCTCCTGCTGCTGGCCCTGGCGGCCCCGACGGCGCTGGCGGGCCAGGCCCGGGGGCACCTGCTGATCGTGGGCGGAGGGAGCCAGCCGGACTCGCTCGTCACCCGGTTCGTGGCGCTGGCGGGCGGGCCCGGCCGGGCCCGCATCGCGGTGGTGCCGATGGCCAGCGACGAACCGCTGGCGACGGGCGAGGAGAAGGCGGAACAGCTGCGGGAGTTCGGCGCCGTGGCCACTGTGCTTAACCTGAGCCGGGCCGAGGCGGCCGACAGCACCGTGGTGGGCCGGCTCGAGGGGATCACCGGCATCTGGTTCACCGGCGGTGACCAGGTGCCGCTGGCGGCGGTCCTGGGCGGCACGCCGGCGCTGGCAGCCATGCGGCGGCGGTACCGCGAGGGGGCGGTGGTGGGCGGCACCTCCGCGGGGGCGGCGATCATGGGCGACTCCATGCTCACCGGCAACCAGCGCCGTCCCGACAGCCTCGGCTACTACGGCGACGAGTACCCGGAGATCGCCCGGCGCACCATCGAAGTGGTGCCGGGACTTGGCTTCCTGCCCGCCGCCATCGTGGACCAGCACTTCCTGCGGCGGGAGCGGCAGAACCGCCTGCTGGCGGTGATCCTGGAGCGCCCCCGGTTCCTGGGCGTGGGCATCGACGAGGGCACGGCCCTCGAAGTGGGCCCCGACGGGCGGTGGCGGGTGCTCGGGCGGAGCAGCGTGGTGGTATACGACGCGCGACGGGCGGGGCAGGGCGCCCCGGACGGTGCGCTGGGCGGGACGGACATCCGGCTTCACGTGCTGCCGCCCGGCAGCACCTTTGACCCGCGGACGGGGCGAGGGCACCTCCCCGGCGCGGCGACAGTGGCGGGCTCGCGCGGTCCCTGAATTCCCTCATGGAGGTGTCTGGTATGCAGTCCTGGCGACGTTGGTCACACGCCCTCTTCGGCGGCGCGCTGCTGCTGGTGCTCGGCTGGGCACCCGCCGCGGCGCAGTCGATCCGGGGCACGGTGACGGATTCGGCCAACCAGCGGCCGCTGGAAGGGGCGCTGGTCTCGGTGGTCGGCACCAACAAGCGGGCAATGACGAAGGCGAGCGGCGAGTATGAGCTGACCGACGTGGCCGCCGGCACCCTGCTGGTGCGGGTGCAGATGATCGGCTACGCCCCGGCCGCGCGGCGGATCGCGCTGGCGGCGGGTGACGACGCTACCGTGGACTTCGCGCTGGTGCTCAAGCCCATCGAGCTCGAGGAGATGGTGTCCATCGGCTACGGCACCGTGGCGCGCGACAACCTCAGCACCGCGGTCAGCACCGTCACCGCGGAAGAGGTGAACGGGCAGGCCAACGCCAGCGCCGACGCCGCGCTTGCGGGCCGGGCGCCCGGCGTGCAGGTGATCCAGAACGCCGGCAACCCGGGCAACGCGATCAGCGTGCGGGTGCGCGGCACGGCCTCGATCACCGCCAACAACCAGCCGCTCTACGTGGTCGACGGCGTGCCGGTCATCTCCGAGGACCTGTCGCAGCTCGGCCTCGGCGGCCAGGGCATCCGGGCGATCACCGGCCTGAGCGCGGAGGACATCGCCTCGATCGACGTGCTCAAGGACGCCGCCTCGGCCTCGATCTACGGCTCCCGCGGCTCCAACGGCGTGGTGCTCATCACCACCAAGCGGGGCCAGGAGGGCAAGGGCACCGTCACCTTCAGCAGCTACTACGGCAGCCAGAGCGTGCTGAAGAAGATCGACCTCCTCAACGGGCCGCAGTACCTCGAGTACATGCGCGAGGCCGCGGCCAACGACGGCTACGACCCCGACGACTGGTTCCCCGCCACCGGCGCCAACACCGACTGGCAGGACGAGGTCTTCCGCAGCGCGCCGATCAGCGGCGCCGAGATCGCCGCCGCCGGCGGCACCGACCGCATCCGCTACCGGGTGTCCGGCTCGTGGTTCGACCAGAAGGGCGTCGTGATCACCTCGGCGTACCGCCGCCTCGGCGGGCGCGCCAACCTCGACTTCCAGGCCACTCCGCGGCTGTTCATCTCCACCGGCCTGGCCCTCACCGGCGAGCGCAACAACCGGATCGAGGCCGACGACAACCTCGAGGGCATCGTCGGCAACGCCATCGCCCACGAGCCCTACTTCCCGGTGCGCCAGCCGGACGGCAATTTCACCAGCATCGCCGACGGCATGGCGTACGTGAACACCCTGGACCTGGCGGCGCACAACACCACCAAGGCGCTGACCAACACCATTCTGGCCAACATCGAGGCGCGGTACGACCTGGGGCACGGCCTGCAGCTGACCGGCCGCGCCGGCGCCGACATCTACGGCCTGACCGAGGAGCAGTACCAGTCGCCGCTGGTGCCCGGCTCGGACGGCGCCAAGTACGGCGGCGTGGCCAAGCGCGGCTACTCGAACGGCCGCCGCTACGTCTTCGACGCCTTCCTGAACTACGACCGCACCTGGGGCGGCCGGCACCAGCTCAACGTGACGGCGGGCAGCAGCCTCGAGCGGAGCCGGACCGACAACAGCTTCGTCCGAGGCGAGATCGTGACCGACGAGAAGCTGCACCAGGTGAGCAATACCACCAACGCCACCCAGTTCTCCGGCACCTTCGCCGAGAACGCGCTGGTGTCGTACCTGGGCCGCGTCAACTACACCCTCGACGGCAAGTACCTCCTCGGCCTGGCGTTCCGGCGCGACGGCGCGTCGGTCTTCGGTCCCGACAACCGGTACGGCTTCTTCCCGGGCGGCTCGGCCGCCTGGATCCTGAGCCGCGAGGGCTTCCTGGCCAACAGCCGGAGCATCAGCCTGCTCAAGCTGCGGGCCAGCCTGGGCCGCACCGGCAACCAGGGCGTGGGCAACTATCCGTACCAGAGCACCTGGTGCACCGCCAATTACGGCGATGAGCCGGGGTACTACCCCTGCAACCTGGGCAACAGCGCCCTGGGCTGGGAAAAGACCACGCAGACCAACCTCGGCTTCGACCTGGAGCTCTGGAACGGCCGCGCGGCGGTCAGCGCCGACTGGTACAACAAGTCCACCACCGACCTGCTGCTCAGCCGCCCCATCCCGGGCAGCAGCGGGTACATCCAGTTCAACGACAACATCGGTGCCATGCGGAACCGCGGCGTCGAACTGGTGTTCACCGCGGTGCCGCTGCAGCCGACCCGGGCCGACGGCCTCCGCCTCGTGACCACGCTCAATCTGTCGTTCAACCGGAACCAGGTCACCGCGCTGTACAACGACCAGCCGTTCTCCACCGGCTACTATGACATCAACCGGGTGGCGGTGGGGCACCCGCTGGGCGAGTTCCACGCCTACAAGTTCCTGGGCGTCGACCCGACCACCGGCGACGCGCTCTACAAGGACACCAACAACGACGGCAACATCACCACCGAGGACAAGACCTTCGTGGGCGACCCGTGGCCCGACTACACCGGCGGCATGACCACGACGGTCAGCTGGAAGCGGTTCGACCTCACCGGCTTCTTCCAGTTCAGCCATGGCAACAAGGTCTTCAACGGGATGCGGGTGTTCTCGGACGAGGGCGGGTACAACTACGACAACAAGTTCATCGACGTGCTCGACCGCTGGCAGAACCCGGGCGACAAGACCGACCAGCCCCGCGCCAGTTTCGACGGCAACTCCGATGCGCGCAAGATCTCCTCGCGCTGGATCGAGGACGGGTCCTACATCCGGCTGCAGGATCTGACCCTGGGCTACCAGCTGCCCGAGGCCGTGGCCGCCAGCATGCGGCTCTCGAGCGCCCGGCTCTACGTCCGCGGCCAGAATATCTTCACCAGCACCGACTACAGCGGCTACAACCCCGAAGTCAACAGCAATGGCTCGACTGCCAGCGCCTCGCTCGCCACCGACTTCTACGCCTACCCGGTGGCCCGCACCTGGTCCTTCGGCATCCAGGCGGGGTGGTAACCATGACGACCATGATCCAGTTCCCGAAAGGCGCTCGCATGTTCAAGCGCTCCCTGTTCGCGCTGCTCGCCATCCTGGCGACCGGCGCCTGCAACGACCTGCTCGATACCAACCCGCCCGACCAGCTGTCGGACGACAAGACCATCCAGACCCCCGCCGGCGCCCGCGCCGCGCTGGCCGGCGCCTACAACGCGCTGCAGAACGGGTACTACTACGGCGGCACCTTCACCCACTTCGGTGATCTCTACGGCGACAACGCCAACCACACCGGCACCTTCACGAGCTACCAGGAGGCGGCCCAGCACGACTTCCAGGCCGACAACTCCGACGTGACCGGCATGTGGAACAACATCTATGAGGCGGTGAAGCGCACCAACGTGCTCATCGAGAAGGTGCCCAACGTCCCCGGGTTCGACCCGGTGGAGCAGGACCAGATCCTGGGCGAGGCGTACTTCCTGCGCGCGCTCAGCTACCACAACCTGGTCAAGTACTACGGCGGGGTGCCGCTCCGGCTGCAGCCGATCACCGACCCCGACGCGGCCGCCAACCTGGCCCGCGCGACGGTCACCGAGGTCTATGCCCAGATCATCGCGGACCTCACCGAGGCCGAGACCCGGATGAGCAACACCACGGCGCCCACCACCCACGCCACCGTGGGGGCCGCCAAGGCGCTGCTGGCCCGGGTGTACCTGTACCAGGGCAACTATGCGCTGGCCCTGGCCAAGGCCCAGGAGGTCGAGGCGCTCGGCTACACCCTCGCCCCGAACTACGCCGACCTGTTCAATACCGACGCGGCCTCCACCCCGGAGAACGTGTTCACCCTGACGTTCAACCTCAACCAGTTCAGCCTGCTCGGCTACTACTGGCTCTCCGACCTGCTCAGCAGCGGGGCCGGGCGGTTCGAGATGGGCCCGACCCAGTCACTCATCGACGCCTATGACACCCTCTCCACCGATACCCGGCTGGCCTGGAACATCCAGCCCGACCCGTCGGGCGGCGGCTGGGTCGAGGGGTCGCAGGGTGGTGGCTCCTACGGCACCAAGTTCCCCTCTCCCAGCGGCGACGAGGACTTCCACGTCCTCCGCTTCGCGGAGGTGCTGCTGATCAAGGCGGAGTCGTTCGCCCAGCAGGGGTCGCTGGACAGCGCGGTCAGCAACTACAACCAGATCCTGGCCCGCGCCGGGCTCGACACCGACACCCTCGGGGTCGACATCAACACCCAGCAGGAGATCCTCGACCGGATCGACGTCCAGCGCCGGCTCGAGTTCGCGGAAGAGGGCGACCGCTTCCCCGACCTGGTGCGCAGCGGCCGCGCCCAGGCCGTCCTCGGCATCCCCGCCTTCCGGGAGCTGTTCCCGATCCCGCAGTCGGAGATCCAGGTGGCCCCGAACGTGACCCAGAACCCGGGCTACTAGTCCGCCCGCGGGACGGCACGGCAGAAGGGGGGTGGAGCCATCGGCTCCACCCCCCTTCCGTGTATCAGGCCCGGCCCAAGATGCTACGCCTTCCGGAGCAGCTCGAAGAACCGGGTCCGCACCTTGGCCACCTTGGGCGCCACCACTGCCCGGCAGTACGGCTGGTTCGGGTTGCGGCGGTAGTAATCGTCGTGGGAGGCGTCGGCGGGGTAGAACGCGTCGAGGGGCACGACCTCGGTGACGATCGGGTCGTCGTAGATCCCGGCGGCCGTCAGCTCCGCGATCACCTCCCGGGCCACCTGCGCCTGGCCGGCGTCGTGGCAGAAGATGGCCGAACGGTACTGGGTGCCGACGTCGGCGCCCTGGCGGTTGAGGCTCGTCGGGTCGTGGATGGTGAAGAAGACCATCAGCAGGTCGCGGAAGGCGATCTGGGCCGGGTCGAAGGCCACCTGCACCACCTCCGCGTGCCCGGTGTCACCCTCGCACACCGCCCGGTAGCTCGGGTGCGGGACGTGCCCCCCGGCGTATCCCGATTGCACCCGCTCCACCCCCCGCAGCTGCTGGAAGGCCGCCTCGAGGCACCAGAAGCAGCCCCCGGCCAGGGTGGCGAGCGCGGTGGCCATTCAGCCCGTGGCCCCGACCGCGGCCAGCGCGGCGGCGGCGACCTCGCCGTCCTGCACCGAGGTCATGCCGCTGATGCCCAGCGCGCCGACGATCTGGCCCTCGATCCGGACCAGGACGCCCCCTTCCAGGAGGAGCATCCCCGGGAGGGAGAGGAACCCGGTGCGGCCGGCGGCGAGGCTGTCCTCCAGCACCTTGGTGGAGCGGCGCATCCGCGCCGCGCTCCGGGCCTTGAGGATGGCGATATCCTCGCTGCCCGGCTGGGTGCCGTCCATCATCTGGAACAGGAGGAGGCCGCCGGCGGGGTTCACCACCGCCACGGCGATGGTGGCCTGCCGGGCCCGGGCCGCGGCGATGGCGGCGTCGGCGAGCTGCCGCGCCCCCTCGAGCGAGAGGGCGGCGGTGAGATGCGTCGGGAGCATCGGGGGAATCTACTTCACGTGCCGAAAGGTCAAGCCCCGCACGGCCAGCGACATGGTCGAGGCGTTGACCCGGTACTTCCGGGCCAGCGACTTGATGAGCGCGCCCTTCTTGTACAGGGCGCGCGCCTGCCGCACCTCGGCCTCGGTGAGCTTGGCCTGCAGGTTCTTGCTGCCCTTGCGGCCGGCTGCCCCGCCGTAGCGCTTGGGCTGCCTGGTGGACGAGAACCGCGTCAGGACATCCGCGCGCTTCCGGGTCTTGCGGGCGGGCTTGGCAGACTTGGTGTTGCGGGATCGAGCGGCCATGGTCGAGTCGGTCGGGTTAGGGTTGCCCCGGGGGGGATCCAGTGCCCCCGGGCGGCAAGCGGTCGGTCAGGTAGTTCCGGATGTCCAGGCTCAGGCTTTCCATCGGCGCGTAGAACCCCCGGGTGAATTTCCGGCTGGTCATGCCGCGCTGCACGCTCTCGCAGATCACCCAGCCCTGCCGGTTGGTGATGTCCCAGAACTCCACCGCGTCCATCGGGTCGAACGCCGGCTGTGCCATTTCCGCCGGGTGGAACAGGAAGTCGCAGACAACCGTGGT
This sequence comes from Gemmatimonadales bacterium, assembly GCA_044221045.1. Taxonomy (GTDB): domain Bacteria; phylum Gemmatimonadota; class Gemmatimonadetes; order Gemmatimonadales; family GWC2-71-9; genus JADJOM01. The sequence continues at coordinate 7,577 of JBGAPX010000050.1, read as the reverse complement.
GCGACCGGGCTCGTGTGGCCAGAGGGTGAAGGCGGCCGCATGCTCCGCGGCCAGGGAGAGCATGAAGTTGGGGTACAGCAGCTCGCCCTTGTGGCGCACCAGCTCGTCGTCGTTGAGACCCGGGAAGGGCCGGCGGCTGGTGGTCCCGCTCATCGTGAACGTCCAGGCCCCCTCCCGGTGCGGCACCCCGCGGTCCCAGTCCAGGTCCGCGCCGCCCTTCTGCCTGAACGCCGGCACCACCCGGCACAGCTCCGGGTGCACCGGGCCGCAGTGGTAGCACTCGTTGTAGTTCTCGAGGATGACCTTCCAGTTGGCGCCAACATTGTACGTGACCCGCCTGGCAATCCGCAGCTCGGCCAGCGGGTACCGGCGTACCCGCTCCACCGCGCCACCCAGCTGCTCCTCGAGCCCCCGCAGCGGCGGCGCCCCGGGCGCCGGCTCCGCCTCCAGCCGGACAAAGACGAACCCGCCCCAGGTCTCCACCGCCGCCCCGAAGAGGGCCAGGTCCTCGCGGCAGAAGCCGTCGCCCTCCTCGAGGAAAGGCGCCGTCCGGAGGCTGCCGTCCAGCTGGTAGGTCCAGGCGTGGTAGGGGCACCGGATTCCGGACACGAACGTGCCCGCAGGGCCCACGGCGCTTCCCGCCCAGGGCTTCGGGTCCACGCCCAGCACCAGTTCCGAGCCCCGGTGGCGGCAGACGTTGTAGTGCGCATGCAGCCGGCCGTCCCGCCCCCGCACCAGCACCAGCCGTTCGCCGGCCAGGTCCAGCAGGAGGTAGTCGCCGGCGTCAGGCACTTCCTCCTCCCGCCCGACGCACATCCATTCCCGGGCGAAGATCCGCTCCCGTTCCTGACAAAATCTGTCAGGCGACAGATAATACTCGCGTTCGAGCGTGGGTTCCAGAGGCATGGCGGAGGTTACCGTTCCAAGGCGGCGTCGGCAAGCCGCGGTTGCGTCAGGCGGGCCCGGCGGGAGGGGGCACGCGTGGTGGAGTCGCGGCGGGGGCCCGAGGGTCGCCCCTGCCAGGCGTCAGTGTCCCTTGAGCCCCTGCCCGATCTCGCCCCCGGCGGGGCCATAGAAGATCACCCATACCGCCAGGTCCTCCGTGAATTCCTCGAAGCGGTGCTCGCGATGGGCCGGGACGAACAACACGTCACCCGGCCCGAAGGCCACCCGGTCGGGGCCGTTGCGGAACCAGCCGCTCCCGCGCATCACGACGTACAGCTCGTCGCGGGTGTGCGGTGTCTGGAGATCGGTCAGCTTGGGCGCGTACAGGCCCACCTCCAGGGTGCCCCGCTCGAGGAGGATGGCGTAGTGGTCACCGTATGGCCCCGGCATCCGGGAGAGCGCCTGCGCGAGGGTCAGGTGAAACGGATTCATGATCGTCCTAGAAGCGATTGAGGTCCTTGCCGACCACCGTCCGTCCGACAAAGCCGCCGGTCCTGACCCCCGCCAGCAGCTCCTCGTCCGTGCCGCCCATGCGCACCACGTGGTACAGCACCAGCAGCTTCGGACCCACCCGCTGGGCGATGGCGCCGAGCTCGCGGTCCGAGGTGTGGAACGCCCGCATGTACCGGGGCCAGGCGTCGCCGCCGGGGCGCGGCTCGGGCTTGAGCCGCACCTCGGGATAGGCCTCGTGGATCAGGATGTCCACGCCCTTCGCGGCCCGTTCCAGTGCCTCACTCGGGCGGGTATCACCCGAGATCAGGATCGACTTGCCAGGCGCGTCGATCCGGTAGGCGAAGGCGGTCTTCCAGTTCCCGTGGGGGACGGGCACCGCGGTGATGGTGACGCCGGCCGAGTCATACACCGTGACGCTGCCGGCGATCTCGCGCACGGTCACGGCCTGGGCCCCGCGGGCCGCCCGTTCCAGCCCATCGGTGCGCACCGCGATGTCCTCGGCCCAGGCGGCGAGGATGTGATCCGTCATGGCCTGGGTGCCCGGCGGCCCGACGATGGGGAGCGGCCGCTGCCGGCCCATGACCCACGAGGTGAGGATCAGGTCGGGCAGACCCAGCGTGTGGTCGCTGTGCAGGTGCGTCAGGAAGAGGCGGGTGACGGGCCCGCCCCGCACGGGCAGCCCCGCCGCGGTCATCTGGCGCATCACGCCGGGCCCGGCGTCGAACAGAAAGATCCGGGTGCCGACCACCACGGCCGTGGCGGGCCCCTGGGCCTTGGGGTCGGGATACGGCATGCCCGTCCCGAGCAGCACCACGATGGTGGAATCGGGCACCCCGGGCGCCGGTGGTGCCGGCGAACCGAGGAGGGCCAGCAGGAGCGGGGTCAACAGCGTGTGCATGCCTGATCCAATCGCGTAGGTTCGTCGAGCCGCCGAGCCGCCGAGCCGCCGAGCCGCCGAGCCGCCGAGCCGCCGAGCCGCCGAGCCGCCGAGCCGCCTAATCCAACAGCCCCAGCACTTCGTAAGCGGCGTTGCGGCCGTTGATGCCGATCACGCTCCCACCGGGCCAGGTGCAGGCCCCACACAGGAAGACCCCCGGCATCGGCGTCCGGTAGGTGAGCCGGTCCTGCCACATGTACGGGGGCAGGCATTCCCCCTGGAAGATCTGGCCGCCGGTCAGCCCCAGGCGAGACTCGACGTCGGGCGGGCCCAGGGTCTCGCTCGCGATCACGGCCTCGGGCAGGTTGCGGCAGAAGCGCGCGATCGACCCGAGCACCAGCTCCCCGGCCGCCTCGCGGTGATCGTCCCAGGTGCCCTGCGCGAAGGTGTGCGGCACGTACTGCGAGAAGACGCTCATCACGTGCCGGCCCGGCGGTGCCACGGTGGGATCGTACGCGGTCTGGAGATAGATCTCGGTCCAGACGCGCTCCGGCAGCCTGCCGGCCGTGGCGGCGGCATGGCCCGCCCGCCACTCGTCGCGGGAGATCGGTGTGTTGATGGTGGCCAGATGGTGCGGCATGCGGGTGCCGGGCCGGGCGGTGAAGTCGGGCAGCTCGCGCAGCGCCGCGTTGAACTTGACGGTGGCGCTGGTCATCGGCACCGCCTCCACCCGCGCCTTCCAGCCGGCGTCGGCGTCGGCGCCGAGCAGCCCGAGTGTGGCCACGGGATCGGCGTTGCTCACGACCACTGGCGCCTGGATCCGTTCGCCCCCCAGGAGCTCCACGCCTTCCCCGGGGACGATCCGCGCCACCGGCACGCCGGCCGCCACGGTGGCCCCAGCCTCCACCGCGGCGTCATGGATGAGGAACGAGACCATGCCCATCCCGCCCTTCACGTACCCCCACCCGCCAGGTTCCCCGCCGTCGAGGCGGCCGCAGAAGTGATGGTAATAGAGGGAGGCGGTGCCGGGATCGAACGGGCTGGCCGTGGAGCCCACCACGCCCTGGCCCATGTAGGCCATCTTCATCCGTTCGTCGACCAGGTAGCGGTCCACCATCTCGGCCATGGACCACTCGAACAGAAGCCCGATCGCGTCCCGGTCGTGGCCCAGCCGGGCCTCGATCTCCGCCCGCGACGGCGCCCGGTGCAGCCAGGTGTCACGGTCGTCCATGGGACGGAGGGCGTACACGACCCGCTTCATCAGCCCGTGCATCTCGTGCCGGCCGCGGACGTCGCGCGGGGAGAACCGGCGCAGCTCGGCCTCGGCCTTTGCCTCGTCGTCCCACAACTGGATGCTGGAGCCGTCGTCGAACGGGACGAAATAGCCACCCATCGCCGGGGTCCACTCGTAGCCGCGCGCGGGGAGCCGCAATTCCTCGATCACCCGGTGGTGCAGCAGGCCCACCACGTAGGCGCAGGGCGAGACCCGGTACCCGGGCCAGGTCTCCTCCAGCGTGCAGGCGCCACCGATCCGCTCCCGTGCCTCGAGCACCAGGACCCGCCGGCCGGCGCGGGCCAGGTAGAAGGCGCAGGTGAGGCCGTTGTGGCCCCCGCCCACGATGATCGCGTCCCAGCGCCGGCGCGCGAGGTCGGCCAGTGGCGCCGGCAATCCGACCTTGCCCAGTACGGGGACGGCGGAGTGGTTCATGAAGGAAGGGCCCGGAATTCGGTGGCGGTGGCCGGCGGCAGAACTTTCCAATTGACAGCCACGGGACGGGCCCTATCGTGGACGGTGCCCACCGCAGGGAAGGAGGGTCCGGGGCCGTCCGGGGGGAAGATATCCCACCAGCAGCGCCCCGCTATGGACACCGTCTCCGCCAGCGCACCGAGGTAGGGGGAGCCAGTCGCTCGCCCCTCGCTGTTCCCGAGCGAACGCACGCCACCGCGTGGCCGCGCTCACCCATCGCGGCCCCACAGCCGCAGGCCCGGACGGGCCCCCATGCCGGGGTGAAGGTGCGCCGATCGCTACGGCGCGCGCTTCACCCCGGCCTACGTTCAGGGCCGGGGGATGTGCTCCGCGTACCACGCCAGGTACGCCTCGTAGCGGTGCTGCTGGTAACTCGGCTTGCTGATGCCGTGATACTGGCCCGGATAGATGATCAGCTTCGTCGGGACGCCCAGGCTCCGGAGGGCCTGGTACATCTGCTCCGAGTTGAGCAGCGGCACGTTGAAGTCCCGCTCGCCGCAGAGGAACAGCGTCGGGGTCCGGATGCGGTCGGCGTGGAGGAACGGCGCGGACAGCTTGAGGTAGGTCGCGGTGTTCTGCCAGGGCTTCCCCACCTCCGCCTCCCACTCGCGGACGTACATGTCCGTGCCGTAGCCGGCGAGCGCGTTGCCCATCCCGGCGCCGCTGGTCGCCGCCTTGAAGCGCTGGTCCTGGCTGATGACCTGGTCGGTGAGGATGCCCCCGTAGCTCCAGCCACCGATGCCGAGCCGGTCAGGGTCGGCCACCCCGATGCGCACCGCGTAGTCCACGCCCGCGAGCACGTCCTTCCCATCCTTGTTGCCCCAGTCGGCCCAGATGGCCAGCGAGAACTTCTCGCCCCGGCCCGAGCTGCCGCGCGGGTTCATCGCCACCACCGCGTACCCCTCGGCCGCCAGCAGCTGCCAGTAGAAGTCGAACTCCCGCTGGTACTGTCCCACCGGGCCGCCGTGGATGGTGAGGATGGTCGGGTAGCGGATCCCCTGCTCGTAGCCGATGGGCCGGATCAGGAACCCGTTCACCACGGTGCCATCGGCGCTCTTGACCGAGATGTCCTCCACCGGGGCCACGCGGAGGGTGGCAAGGAGGGAGTCGTTCTGGTGGCTGAGCGGGCGCAGCGCCCCGCCCTCGAGGGCGTAGACCTCCGCGGGCCGCGAGGGCTGGTCTACCAGCAGCGCGATCCGGCCGCCCTTCCCGAGGCTGTAGTCGTAGACTACCGCGCCCTGGCCCGCCAGGCGCTCGATGGTCCCGCCCGCGGCGGGCATCCGTGCCAGGTAGACCGAGCGGTCATCCTCGAGCAGGAAGTACAGCGACGTCCCGTCGGTGGACCAGGTGGGACGGTTGACGTGACGGTCGAGCTTCGAGGTCAGCAGCGTCGGCTGCGCCGACCCACCCCACGGCAGCACGGCCAGGTTCGGGCCCGCGTAGTAGATCAGCGAGTCGGGGCCGCCCTGGATGTACGCCAGGCGATGGCCATCGGGGCTCCAAGCGATCGGCCGGTCACGGTCCGGGTCGCCGTCGGGGCCGGAGTAGGTCGTGAGCTGGCGCGGCACCGCGCCCCGGTCGGCCTGGATGATCCAGACGTCGTAGTTGTTGGTGCGGTCCGGGTCTGGGCCCCGCTTGCTGGAGAAGGCGAGGTACCGTCCGTCCGGCGACCACGTGGGTGCCAGCTCGTCGTACTCGCCGAAGGTGAGCTGCTCCAGCTTCCGGTCGGCCAGGGTGAAGAGGAACAGGTGTGACCGCTTGCGGCGCACGTACCCGCTGTAGTCCTCCTTGAAGTAGAACCGGTCGATCACCAGCGGGGGCTTCGTCTTCGGTGATGCCGAGTCGGCGGGCGCCGGCGCGGGCGCGTCCGGGGCCGGGGTGGCGGTGTCGGGGAAGAGACGCGAGACCTCCACCGAGTCGCCGTCCTCGATGACCACCACCAGCCGGTCGCCCGCTGGCGACCAGGCGTAGTCCGAGATGCCGGCCTTGATCTCCGTCACCCGCTCGGCCTCGCCGCCAACCCGGGGGAGCAGCCAGAGCTGGTCGGCCCCCTCCTCGTCCTCCCGGCCGGAGAGGAAGGCGAGGTAGCGCCCGTCGGGGCTCCACCGTGGCGTGTGCTCGCTCTCCTTGACGGTGGTGGTGAGGCGCAGGGTGGTCCGCCCGTCCCAGCTCGTCATCCAGACGTCGCTGCTGCGCTCGTCGTCCTTGAGCTGCGTCGTGCCCACGGTGTACGCCACCCACTCGCCATCGGGCGAGAGCTGCGGATCGCCCACCTCGCGGAACTGGTGCAGGTCGGGCACGGTGAGGCGTCGCGGCGCCTCCTGGCCAGCGAGGGGGGCACACAGGACGACGGCGCAGAGGCACGGCAGATGGATACGCATGGGATTCTAGGGAAGGGATGAGGCATGATGCCCCATTCCCGGACCCCGGGCAAGGGGAGCACACAGGGATGAGGGTCGTGCCGTCGGGGAACATCCTCCGGCCATCGGGGGCATCGTCCCATCGGTTGCCCCGTCGGGAGCCGGGCCCTACAATTGCCCGCGCCGGCCCCGCGGATGGACCGCCCGGTTCGCCCGGCCCCGACCCCGCCCACGGAATGCCATCCATGAAGCCGCCCATCCTGGTCGAAGCCTGCGTCGAATCGGTGGCGGGCGCGGTCGCGGCCGAACGGTCCGGCGCCGGGCGGCTCGAGCTCTGCTCCGGGCTCGCGGAAGGGGGCGTCACGCCGAGCGCGGGGCTGGTGCGCGCCGTCCGGGCGCGGGTCCGCATCCCCGTGCATGTCCTGCTGCGGCCGCGCCCCGGGTCGTTCGTCCACGATGCCGGCGACGTGGCCGCCATGCTCGCCGACCTGCGCGACCTCAAGCTGGCGGGCGCCGATGCCGTGGTCCTGGGCAGCCTTACCACGGATCACCTGGTGGACCGCGAGACGGTCGCCCGCCTGGTGGAGCGCGCCCGCCCCCTCGGCGTGGCGTTCCACCGGGCCATCGATCGGACGCCCGATCCGGGCGCCGCGCTGGCCACCCTCGCGGAGCTGGGCATCGAGCGGGTGCTGACCTCCGGCGGGGCCGCCACCGCGCTCGCCGGCGCCCCGACCCTGGCCGCGCTGCAGCGACGCTTCGGTGCCACGGTCACCATCCTGGCCGGCGGCGGCGTGCGCCGCGACCACGTCCGGCGCCTGGTGACCGAGACGGGCGTGACCGAAGTGCACCTCGGCCCACGGCTGCCCGACGGGGCGGGGCTCGACGTGGCCGAACTGGACGCCGTGATCGCCGCGCTCCGCGGCTAGCCCGGGAAACACCCGCCGCCCCCGTACCGTACAGCCCCAACCCTCAACCCTGGTTGCCCCTTCATGATTCGCTTGCGTCACGCCGCGCTCCTCGCCGGCCTGCTCCTGTTCTCCGCCCCGCTCGCCGCCCAGGACGCACCCGACCGCGAGGCCATCGTCGCCGTCACCCGCCGCCTGTTCGACGGCATGCGCGCGGGGGACAGCGCCATGGTCCGCTCCACCTTTCACCCCAGGCTCTTCCTCGCCTCCTCCTTCGTGCGTCAGGGCAC
>JBGAPX010000049.1:0-26374 GCA_044221045.1 Gemmatimonadales bacterium | reverse complement strand
CGAGCCGCTGCGTGACCGTCAGCGTGCTCGCGTGCAGGTTCATCCCCCGGCCTACGCGGAACCCGAACTGCCCGTCCAGGCTCACGCCGTCGAGCGGGAGGATCAGCGCGTCCAGCCCGTTGACCTTGAGCACCGCCTCCCGCGCCGTCACCGTCAAGCGGAGCACGTTTCCCACCACTTCCTTGCCGTCCGTCGGCCGGACCGCCTCGGCCCGGCGCCACTCGGCCAGCATGCGATCCCGGCCGCCGACCCGTTCCCAGGCCGCCACGCTGCCGTCGCCCCGGGCGACGAACGCCACATAGCGGGCGCCGCCGCCTGAGAGATCCCGGCCGCCGACCATGAGCCCATACTCCGCGGCGCTGCTGTTGGGAAAGTGGAAGTACTGCGCCTCGAGGGTGTAGTTCCCTTCCGCGAAGTATCGTGGTTCATACAGCACCCCGCCGGGCCCCATCGTCAGGTGCCAGCCCGGCGGCATCCGGACGAAGGCCAGGAGGCTGTCCACCGGCTTGTCGACGCTGGCCACCCAGGTGACGGGGGCGTCGGTGTGCCAGGTCCAGCCGGCGGGAGCCTGCGCCGCCAGTGGGCCGGCGGCGCCGAGGACGGTGAGCAGGGTGAGCGCAGTCAGACGCATCGGATCGCTTTCAGGGCAAGGGGTCAGGGATTCAGGCCCGCGCGGGGGCGGTGCCGTACTTCTGGGTGGCGAATCCGACGATCAGCCCGACGATGGCTCCCGGGATCATGATTTCCCAGAAGTACACAGCCCCGGTGTCGGGGTTCCGGCCGAGGGCGATGGGGAGCGCGATCAGCGCGCTCACCGCGCCGCCGATCAGGATGCCCAACGGGAGGCTGTTGAGCTTCCGCGCGATGGCTCCGATGATCACGCCCGCCACCAGTCCCTTGCCGGTGGACCCGAGCACGATCCCCATGATCTGTGGCGCCACTTCCGGGGCGGAGACGAGGGCGGTGAGACCGTCCAGCGCGCCCAGGACCCCGCCGAGGGCCAGCCCCAGCATCGGCTTGTTCATGCCACTGCTCCCATCGTGAAGTGTGTTGGTGTACCGCGGTCTATCCTTCCATTACCCGTCGGGCACCCGCGCCTTTAGCGGGACCGCCAAAGGACGAACAGCAGCCGCATGGCCAGGTAGCTCACGATGAGGATGATCGGGGTCTGGTACTTGAGATACCAGCGTCCCAGTCGTTCGGCCAGCGACTCCCGGTGTGCGAGCACCGGGGCCCCGTCGAGGTAGCGCGCGACGTCAGCGGCCAGCTCGGCGGCGCTGGCGTACCGATCCCCGGCGTCCGGGGCGGTGGCGCGACGGCAGACTGAGGCCAGGGGCGCTGGTGCCTGCGCCCCGGTGAGCTCGCGAAGGATGGCGCCGAGGGCCCAGACATCGGTGCGGGCATCGACCTGGGCCACGGCGCCCCGGGCCTGCTCGGGCGCCATGAAGCCCGGCGTGCCGAGGACGGTGCCTGCCGCCGTCTGATCGGCCCCGGCCGGGTCCCGCCCCCGGGCATCACCCGTGGGCGCTGCCGCTTCGGTGGCATCCCCGAGCACCCGGGCGATGCCCCAGTCCAGCACCAGCACCTCGCCGAACCCACCCACCATGATGTTGGCCGGCTTGAGGTCGCGATGGATGATGCCCGACGCATGGGCGAAACCGACGGTTTCGCAGACCTGGAGGAAGGCGCGGAGCACCGCGGGGAGCGGCCGGGCGGCGGCGAAGCGATCCAGGCGTTCCCCCTGCACCAGCTTCATCACGTAAAACACCCGCCCGTCGGCCAGCGTCCCGGCGTCGTGCACCGGCACGATGCCCGGGTGCTCCAGCCGGGCCAGGATCCGCGCCTCGCGGCTCAGGCGATCGGCGAGCGACGGGTCGGCGATCTCCGGGCGCAGCACCTTGAGCGCCACCGACCGGCCCAGGACCCTGTCCTCCGCCCGATAGACCAGGCCCATGCCACCCTCCCCCAGCAGGCCGACCGTGGCGTACCGGTCGCCCGGCACCTCGGGGGCCCGGAGCACCTCCCGCAGGTGGTCCAGCGCCGGGTCTGGCAGCTCCGTCATGCCGTGTCCACGCCCAGCAGCGCGGTAGCCTCGGCACGGAACTCCGCTTCCGAGCCACAGAGGGCCCGGAGCCGTTCCAGCACATGCCGCCGGAACTCCCGCCGCGCCCACGCCAGATGGTTCGTCACCTGCGTCTCGGGCAGGTCGAACTCCCGGGCCAGCGCCCGGTAGGTCGGCCGCTCCCCGCCGGACAGGGCGCCAAGATCGCAGCGCTGGAAGAGCCGGAAGCGCACCTCCCGGGGCGTCCCAGCGCACTCGGCCTCAAGGGCAGCCACGGCGGCGCCGAAGAGGGCCCGGACCCACTCCCGATGAAACTGCGCCTCCGCATCCGCCTCCGAGACCTGGCCGGCGGCCACGAACCGGGCCTCGGCACCGGCGAAGTCCAGCGGCAGGGGCTCCTGTCCGCCGCCCCGCTTCTGGCGCCGCGCATCGCGGTGCATGCGAGCGGCGAACCGGTCCAGGCAGACCCGCAGGAAGGTGCGGAACCGGGCCTGGGACGGGTCGTACCCCGCGAAAAAGTCGCGCTCGAGCGCCCGGGCGAAGAACTCCTGCGTGAGGTCCTCGGCGTCCTGGGGCAGGCGCTGCCAGCGCCAGCGCAGGTGCAGGTAGACTGCCCGCCAGTAGGCGGAGACCAGCGCGTCGAACGCGACCCCGCGCACCGCCGGATCGGGATCGGCGAGGGCGGCCACGACGGAATATCGAGTGGCGGGGAAGCCCCGGGGGCGCGCGCCGGAGGGGTGAGGGTCGCGCGGCATCAGGGGCGCGGGAGCAGGGCGGAGTCGGTGTCGTTCAAGGTTGGTGCGAAGGTGCATGCGCCTCTTCCGGTCCGTCAAGAAGGTGTATAATTACGCATGACTCTTTCCCCCCCTCGCGCGCTCGACGCGTTCAGCCCCGATTCCGCCCTCGCGCGGGCCCCGGAAATCGCCGCCGAGAGCGCGGACTTCCGGGCCGTCCTCACCGAGATCAGCCGCGTCATCGTGGGGCAGCAGGTGCTGCTCGAGCGGCTGCTCATCGGGCTCCTTGCGGACGGGCACCTGCTCCTCGAGGGGCTGCCCGGCCTGGCCAAGACGCTCGCGGTGCGCACCCTCGCGGCGACCATCGACTGCGACTGCCGCCGGGTGCAGTTCACCCCGGACCTCCTGCCGGCTGACCTCATCGGGACGCTGATCTACAACCAGCGCGAAGGTGACTTCACGGTGCAGCGGGGACCCATCTTCACCAACATCCTCCTGGCCGACGAGGTCAATCGCGCGCCGGCCAAGGTGCAGAGCGCGCTGCTCGAGTCGATGCAGGAACGCCAGGTGACCATCGGCGGTGAGACGCACCGGCTCCCCGACCTCTTCCTGGTGCTGGCCACCCAGAACCCGCTCGAGCACGAGGGCACCTACCCGCTGCCCGAGGCCCAGGTGGACCGCTTCCTCTTCAAGCTGGTGGTGACCTACCCCACCCGGACCGAGGAGCGCGAGATCATCGACCGGATGACCGATCAGGCCGAGCCGGTCACCCGGGTGGTCATCCACCCCGATCGCGTGCTCCGGGCCCGGGAGATCGTCCGCGGGTTGTACGTCGACGGCAAGATCAAGGAGTATATCCTCGACCTGGTCGCCGCGACCCGGCACCCGGACCAGTGGAACCTCAAGGACCTCACCGGGATGGTACAGTTCGGGGCGTCGCCCCGCGCGGGGATCAACCTGGTGAAGGCCGCCAAGGCGCACGCCTTCCTGGCCGGGCGCGCCTACGTGCTCCCCGAGGACGTGAAGGCGATGGCCCACGACACCATGCGCCATCGCCTGATCCCGACCTACCAGGCGGAGGCCGACGGGGTCACCTCCGACCAGATGCTCGACCGGATCCTCGCGGCCGTGCCGGTGCCGTGACCCCTGCCGAGCTGCTGCGGGAGGTCCGGCGGATCGAGCTGACGACGCGGGAGCTGGTCCGGGACCTCGTGGCGGGGGACTACACCAGCACCTTCCGTGGTCGCGGCGTCGAGTTCGCCGAGGTGCGCGAGTACCTGCCGGGCGACGACGTCCGCTCCATCGACTGGAATGTCACGGCCCGGCTGGGCACCCCCTTCGTCAAGCGGTTCCACGAGGAACGGCAGCTCACCCTGCTGCTGCTCGTGGACGTCAGCGCGTCGAGCGGCTTCGGCAGCGTCCAGCGGACCCGGCGCCAGCTGGCCGCCGAGGTGGCCGCGGTGCTCGCGCTCGCGGCCACGCGGCACCGCGACCGGGTCGGGGCCGCGTTCTACTCCGACCGGGTGGAGTGGTTCCTCCCTCCCAAGAGCGGGCGCGGCCAGGCGCTGCAGGTGGTCAGCCAGGTCCTCTCGTATGAACCCGCGGGCCGCGGCACCGACTTCGAGGCGTCCCTGCAGTTCCTCGAGCCGCTGCTGCGCCGCCGGGCCGCCGTCGTGGTGCTCTCCGACTTCCTGGACCAGGACCAGTGGCGGGGCCTCGACCGCCTCGCGTCCCGTCACGACGTCATGGCCATGCAGCTGACCGACCCGCGGGAGCGCGAGCTGCCGCCCGTGGGGCTGGTGACGCTGTGGGATCCGGAGAGCGGCGACTGGGACGTGGTGGACGCCGGCGACCCGGACGTCCGGGCCCGGTTCGAGGCCGCCGGCCGGGCCTTCGACGAGGAGTTCGCGCGCTACACCACGCAGCGCGGGATCGATCTCCTCCGCCTCGACACCAGCCATGCCTTCGGGGAGCGGCTCGCGGCCTTCTTCAGCCGCCGCGAACGCCGCCGGATCTGACGATGCCGCGGCGCTGGCTCCTGCTCCTCGTCTCCCTTGGGCTCCCGGGCCGCGCCGGGGCACAGTCGCTCGAGCTCACCCCCGAGCGGGCCCGCGCCACCATCGGCGACCCGATCACCTTCGACATCACCGTACGGCTCCGGCCCGGCATGGAGCTGATCGACGTCTCCCCCCGGACCCTCGTGCCGCCGCCGCGCGGCATCCGGGTGCTCTCCACAGACACCCTTCGCCGCGCCGGCGATGGGGTCTACCGGGGGCGGGCGGTGATGGCGTTCTACCGGCTTGGCCCGCAGCCGGTGCCCACACTCACCCTGCTCTACCGTGCCGGCGCCGGGGAACCTCCGGACACCCTGCTGCACATGCCGGTGTCCATCGAGATCACCCCGATCCTCGAGGCCGGCAATCCGGAGCTGCGCGACATCAAGCCGCTGCAGCCGCTGGGCGGGCCGGTCTGGGCCCAGGCCGTGGGGCTCCTCGCCGCGGTCGGCATCGGGTTCTGGTGGCTGTGGCGGCGGAGCGGGCGGGTCCGGGCGGCGCGCGCCGCGCCGGCAAACGTCCTGCTGGGCCCCTTCGATGCGGCGCTGGCCCGCCTCAGGGAGCTGGAGACCGCGGCCCGTGCCAGCGGCAACGGTGTGGTGCCGCTGTACGCCGGTGTGGCCGCGGTGGTGCGCGACTGCCTGCTGCGCGTCGGCGCCATCCCCAATCCCGGGCTCACCACCGCGGAGGTCGGCGAGCGGCTCCCCGGCTGGCTGTCCGGCCCGGGACAGCGGGACCACTGCGAAGCGGTCCTCGCCGAGGCCGACCTGGTCAAGTTCGCGAAGGTCCGCCCGGACCTCGCCACCGCCGGCGAGCATGTTGCCCGCACCCGGACCCTGCTCGAGACCTGGCGCGCCGCCGCGGCTCCGCCAGCCGAATCCGGGGAGGGCTGAGATGCGCTTCGCGGATCCGGTCTTCCTCCTCCTGCTGCTGGCCCCGCTGTGGCTCGGCATCCAGCGGTGGCGGCGCCGACGGGCCGCTCCTCCCGAGCGGATCGCGTTTCCGGCCCTGCGATTCGCCCAGGCGGCGCGGCCCACCCTGCGCGCCCGCTGGCACGGGCTGCCCGGGTGGCTCGCGCTGCTCGGCCTGTGCCTGCTGGTGGTGGCCCTGGCCCGCCCGCAGGTCCCGGGCGATTCGGAGCCCACCCGGGTCAAGTCGCGGAACCTGGTCCTGGCCCTCGACATCTCGAGCAGCATGAAGGCCGCCGATTTTCAGCCGGGCAACCGCCTGTCGGTGGCGCGCACCATCCTGCGCGAGTTCCTGGAGCGCCGCAACGGCGACCTCATGGGGCTGGTGCTGTTCGCCGGCCGGGCCTTCCTGCAGGCCCCGCTGACCACGGACATGAGCGTGCTCGACCGGCTGGCGGAGCAGGCCGAGATCGGGCTTCTGCCGGACGGCACGGCGATCGGCAGCGCGATCACCCTGAGCCTCAACCAGCTCAAGAACCTGCCGCGGAATTCCTGCGCCATCATCCTCATCACCGACGGCGCGAACAACGCCGGTGACGTGTCGCCGGTACAGGCCGCCGAAGCAGCCCGGGCCCTGGGGGTCCGGGTGCACACGATCGGGCTCAGTTCCGCCGACACGTTCTCGGTCGCGCTCAACGGGGTCTGGACGGTCCGCAACGTGAACGCCCGCCTCTCCGGCCGGGACGAGGCGGTCCTCAAGGACGTGGCGACGCGGACCGGGGGCCAGTTCTACAAGGCCACCGACCCCAACATGCTCCGTGAGGTCATGCGCGAGATCGACCCGCTGGAGCGGATCGAGGTGCAGATCAGCGAGACCCGGGAGTGGCACGAGCTGTTCCCCGCCCTGCTCGGGTGGGGGCTCGCCCTGGTGCTGCTGGAGACCCTGCTCCTGGTCACCTGGCAGCGGAGGCTGCCGTGAGCATCTTCGCGCAGCCGGCGGCGTTCGCCCTGTTCCTGGTGCTGCCGGCGCTGTGGCTCCTGGCCCGCCACGCCCGGCAGGAGCGCGCGACGGCCCTGGCCCGGTTCGGTGACCCGGCCCTCCTCGCGCGCAGTTCGTTCCTTCCGGGACGGGGCTCACGGGTCCGGTCCGCGTTGCGGTGGCTGGCCCTGGCCGCGGCGGTGCTGGCGCTCGCGCGACCCCAGATCGGGCGCCAGCCCAAGCCGCTGGCCCGCACCGGCCGCGACATCATCGTCGCGCTGGACCTGAGCCGCTCCATGAAGGTCGCCGACGTGGGCGGCACCCGGCTCCGAGCCGCCAAGCGGCTGGCCTGGCAGCTCGCTTCGGCCCGCCCCGGGGACCGGATCGGGCTGGTGGTGTTCGGCGGCGCGGGCTTCCTTGCGCTGCCACCCACCGGCGACCTCGCCACCTTCCAGCTCTTCCTCGACGCCGCCTCCCCCGACGACATCGGCGATCCCGCCAGCGACATCGCCGCCGGGCTCCGGGTGGCGGAGCGGGCCCTGCGCCGGGAGGGCACGGCCATCGGGTCACGGGCCATTCTCCTGGTGACCGACGGGGAGCGCAACGAGGGACCGATCGCGCCGGCCATCGAGGCGCTGGTCAAGTCCCAGCTGCCGGTGTTCGCGGTGGGCGTCGGCACCGCTGCGGGCGGGCTCATCCCCAACGATTCCGGCGCCGCGGAAGGCCCCTGGCACCTGGACGGCATCGGCCGCCAGATCATCTCCCGCCTGAACGAGGGCGGCCTCGACTCCCTCGCCACGGCCACCGGCGGCGCGTACGCCCGGTACGACGACCCGCGGGCCCTGGAACAGATGACGAGTGCCCTGCAGAACCTCGAGGCCCGGGTGCTGGCGTCGCAGCCCGCCACCGAGCCGCAGGAGCGGTATCAGTGGCCCCTGTTCGTGGCGGTGTTGTGCCTGCTCGCCGACCTGCTGCTCGGCGCGCGGAGGCCATCCGCCGCGCGACCGGCCGGAGCGGGCGCCCGCCGCACCGGTGTCCCGGCGCGCGGGTCGCGGCCACCGTCGCTGCCGTGGGCGTGGCCCTCGGGCTCCCGCTCCTCTCCTGCAGCACCTCCCAGCGACAGCTGGCGCGGGGGCAGCAGCTTTACGAGCAGGGCAAGTACCTCGAATCCTACGAGGCCTATCAGACGGTCCTGCGGCAACAGGGCGGACCGGACGTGCGGTACAACTCGGGCAATGCCCTGTACCGGCTGCGCCAGTACAACGAGGCGGCCAAGACGTGGCGCGATGCGCTCAACGGCGCCCCCCCGGAGTTGCGGCAGGAGGCCTACTTCAACATGGGGAACGCCTTCGTCCGGGCGGACGAGGACGCCAACGCGCTGAGCGGCTACCTGGAGCGTTCACTCGACGCGTACGAGGAGGCGTTGCGGCTCAACCCCTCCGATCGGGACGCCAAGTGGAACCTGGAGATCGCGCTGCGGCGCCGTGGGGACGTGGGCCAGGAGGGTTCCCGTGGCATGGGCGGCCGGGCCGAGTACGGGCAGGGCGGCCACGAAGAAGGGTACGAAGGGAGCCGGCAATCGGCGGTGGGCGCCCCCGCCGGGGGCGGGACCGGCGGATGAGGGGGAGTCGGTCGATGAGCTGGACGACCAGCAGGCCCGCGCCATGCTCGAGGCGATCGCCAGCAGCTCTCCACCCATGAGGGCCGCCGGCCCAAGAGTACCGGCTCGGGGGACCGGGACTGGTAGAATTTCACCGGCTGTGCCGTCCTGCCCCCGCGGGTCGTCCCCATGTCCGACTCCCCATCCCGATCCCGAGGTCCGATGGCCCCCCGAGCCCCCCGGCTGCTGAGCCTTTGCCTGTCCGTGTGCCTGCCCCCCGCCCTGCACGCCCAGGCGCCGGCCGACCGGTCGGCGCTCCTTGCCTACGCCGATTCCCTCGCCGCGGCCACCACGGTGGACCAGGTGCGTGACCTCGAGGCCGCCCGGGTGGGCGGCACCCTGGGTCTCATCCGGAACGGCCTCGCCGCGCTGCGCCGCGGGGAACTGGGTCAGGACCGTGGCCCGTATGACCAGGCCATCCAGCTGCTGGAGCGGGCCATCGACGGCGAGGGCCGCTGGCCGTATCCCTGGTTCGCGCTGGGCGTCACCCAGATGGCCAGTTATCGCCGGGCCTTCGTGGTGAAGGCCACCAACTACTCCCCCGCCGGGGCATCCTACCGGGAGGCGGCCCTGCGGTCCTTCGCCCGGGCCATCGCGAACGACTCCACGTTCGTCCCGGCGGCCGACGCCCTCGCCGGCATCACCCTCTCGCTGGGCCACAGGCTCCTGCCCAAGATGCTTGCCGAGCCGCTGCGACGGGTGGAATTCGTGCCCGGGACGGCGCCGCAGGTGCACCTCGCCGCCGCCAACGTCGCCTTCGGCAACCAGGAATACGAACGCACCCTGGAGATCCTGGGCGACTACCTGCGCCGCGGCGGGGACCGGGGCGTGGCCGGGGTGGAACAGGCGCGCACCCTGTCCGCGCTCAAGCGCCCGGAGGAGGCGGCGGCGGCGTACCTCGCCGGGCTCACCGGCCTCACCGAGGCCGGCCTGCTGGCGTACCGGGAGGACCTCGGCTGGGTGGCCGGGCAGGACGAGATCGACGTCCTCGACACCCTGGCCCTCGCGGCGGTGCCGGCCTGGGTCGGCCAGTTCTGGCGGGAGCGCGACGCCCTCAACCTGCGCGCCCCCAACGAGCGGCTCATCGAGCACCTGCGCCGCTGGGTCTACGCGCATGAGAACTTCCTGTCGCACCGCCCCGATGACGTCCCGGCCAACGCGGAGGGATTCGGGCCGCAGGACCAGTCGTCGCTCTTCGAGGTCGGCGCCATTGCGGAGGTCATGACGGAGGTGGCCGGCGGCATCCCCGCCTTCCGGACCTACCGGCGCACCCAGTGGGAGCTCGATGACCGGGGCGTCATGTACCTGCGCCACGGCGAGCCCACGAAGCGGGTGAGTTCCGTGGCGGGACCGCCGAACGAGTCGTGGGCCTACGACCTGCCGGAGGGTCGCCGGGTCTTCCACTTCCTCGGCTCGCGGGCCCTGGGCACACAATCCGCCACCACCCTTACCGCGTCGCTGCCCCTCGACGCCGACATGCTGGATGCCCGCGCCGATCTCGACAGCCGCTATGCCCTGCTGGCCGACCGCATCCAGCGGCTGGAAGCCCAGGCGCGCACCAACCAGAGCCTCAACGCGGCGCTCGCGCGCGAGGCCGGCCTCGAGGCCAGCACGCCCGGCTCGACCGTGATCAGCACAGGGATCAACGCCCAGTCCGTGAACAACGCCATCGCCAACCAGAGCATGACCCGCCTGGGCGCGGACGTGCTGTGGCGCGAAGCGGCGCGCAACCGGGGCGCGATCGCCGCCGCGGTGGCCACCGACGGCTACCCCCAGCACTACAAGACCTCCCTCGACGCCATCGTCCAGGTCTACGGCGTGGGCTTCGGGAAGGGGGAGACCCAGCGGATCCTGACCGTGTTCGCGGTGCCGGGCACGCGGCTGGTGCCGCGCCGCCGCCCCGACGGCGGGCCCGGGGTGCTCTATCCGATCAACTTCCGTGTGATCGCGCTCGACCGCGGCACCGGCGTGATCCGGCAGCTGGACACCACCCGGACCTTCCTGGCCCCGGATACCCTCCGGGGTGACCAGCACCTCTCGGGGCTGCTGGAGCTGGCGGTGCCGGCCGGCGCCTACCAGGTGCGGGCGCTGGTGAGCCAGCCCGGCCAGGAGGCGGGCACCGGCGTGGGCCGGGACAGCGTGCGCATCCCCGCCGACCCCCGCGACATGATCCTCTCGGACCTGATCCTGGGACGCACCGAGAGCGGCCTGGCGTGGAGCTACGGCGGGGAGAAGATCCCGCTCAACCCGCTCAACGCGGTGCCGAAGGGCAACGGGGTCGAGCTGTTCTACGAGGTCGGCGGCCTGGTGGCGGGCCAGAAGTACACCGTCACCAGCACGGTGCGGAAGGCCGAGGACAAGCCGACCGCGCGCCCGCAGCTGCAGGTCGGGTTCGACTTCACGGCGGGTGCCTCCTACGAGCGGGTGTCGCGCGGCCTCGGCCTCGCCAACCTCAAGCCCGGGGCCTACGTCCTGAGCGTGGCCGTGGCGGAGCAGGGATCCGGGCGGCAGGTCCGCCGGGAGCGGGCGTTGAACGTGCTGCCGCGTTAGATTCCGGCCCTTCACCCCTCCCGAGAGGTCGTCCGATGTCGAATCCGATTGGCGCCACCGAGGGCTTCGCGGCCCAGCGGGCCCAGGCCGAGCGCGTCACCGCCTTCCTCCTGCGGGTCTACGGCTGGATGTGCGCCGGCCTCGCCATCACCGCGGCAGTGGCGTTCTTCGTGGCCAGCTCGCCGGCACTCGTCGGCGCCCTGGTGCGCAACCAGTTGCTGTTCTGGGCCGTGCTGCTCGCCCCGATCGGCTTCGTCTGGTACCTCCGGGCCCGGGTCGACGACCTGGCGCCGAACACGGCAGCCGCGCTGTTCGTGACCTACGCGGCGCTGAACGGGGTGACCTTCTCGATCATCCTGCTGGCGTACACCGGGGCCTCGATCGCCTCGACCTTCCTGACCACCTCCGCGGCCTTCGGCGGGCTGGCCCTCTACGGCACCGTGACCCGGCGCAACCTCGACGGCGTGGGCCAGTTCGCGATGATGGGCCTGCTGGGCGTGCTGGTGGCCTCGATCGTCGGCATCTTCTGGCAGAACGACATGTTCCAGTTCGTCCTGTCGGTGTGCGGCGTCATCGTCTTCACCGCCCTGACCGCCTACCGGGCCCAGCAGATGCGGGAGATGGCACTGGCCCTGCCCGAGGACCGGATCGGGGCCCACGCCATCGTCGGCGCCCTCGGGCTCTACCTGGCGTTCATCAACCTGTTCCTGTTCCTCCTGCGCCTCTTCGGCCGGCGCCGCTAGGGCGCTCCCGCCGGCCGGGCCGGGGCTCCCACCCCGGCCCATTCTCGTCCCGCCCCCAGGGGCGGCCCTTGCCCTAAGCTGTTCTCCTGACTAGGTTTTGCCGCTCAACATTCCTCCTCCCGGGCCTCACACCAAAGCCCGGGCGACCACGACCAAAGGAAGGTGTCATGGCCCGTCCGTACGAGGCGGTCTATATCTTCGACAGTGCGCTCGAAGAAGCCGCCATCACCGAGAAGCTCACCCGCTTCCACGCCCTCACGCCCCAGCCCGGCGATGAGCCAGTGAAGTACAATCACTGGGGCAAGCGCACGCTCGCCTATCCCATCAAGAAGCGCGAAACCGGCTACTACGTCGTCGCCAACTTCAAGGCGGAGCCCGCCCAGCTCCCCGAGTTCGAGCGCGCCCTCAAGCTGGACGAGAGCGTCCTCCGCTTCCTGGTCGTGGCCGACGAGCACGATTACGCCCCGGTCCGCGCCGCCGCGGATCGCAAAGTTCGAGAGGAACGGCGAATGAAGCGCGCACGCAAGGGTGATCCGCTGGCCGAGGCCGGGATCCGCTACATCGATTACAAGGACGAGAAGATGCTGCAGCGCTTCCTGAGCGAGCGGGGCAAGATCCTGCCCGCCCGGCTGTCGGGGATCAGCGCGCGGCACCAGCGGCAGCTGTCCGTGGCCATCAAGCGGGCCCGCTACCTCGCCCTGCTGCCGTACATCAAGCGGGGCGTGAGCTGAGCCTGCCCGCGGCGGCGCGGCCGCCGGTGACGTGGAGGGCGATTCTCCTCCTCGGCGCCTATGCAGTGCTGTTTCCGCCGCTGTTCGTGCTGGGGCCCCTGGCCGGCCTGCTGGTGGCCTCCCGGCCCCGCACGCTGCGGGAGTGGGCGTGGATCGGGGCCGCCGCGCTGTGGCTGGGGGTGAGCGTGTGGCAGCCCGGCGGTCTCGCCGCGCAGATGCTGCACGCGTGGGCCCTGTTCGTGACGGGCGCCTTCGTGGCCCTGATGCTGTCCGGCCGGACCCCGCTGGTGCCCGGCGCCCTGCTGGCGACGGTCTTCGGCCTCGGCGCGGCCACCGCCTGGACCTGGTGGCTGGGTACCCGCTGGCAGGAGATCCAGCTGGCGGTGGCGCACACCGGCTGGGACTTCTGCCGGCAGCTGCTCGACCAGGGCGGCCTCACGCCGGAGCGGATGGAGGCGCTCCGGGTGTACGTCGGGGCCCTCTCGGACGGGGTCGCGGTGATGGCCCAGCTGTTTCCGGGCCTGCTGGTGCTCTCGGCCCTGCCGGGCCTGGCCCTGGCGTGGGCCTGGTACCACCGGATTGCCGCGCAGCCCGCGGGCCGGCCGGCGCCGCGCTTCGGCGAGTTCGGCTTCAGCGACCAGCTGATCTGGCTGGTGGTGGCCTGCATGGTGACGCTGGTGATCCCGCTCCCGGCGCCGGTGAATGCGCTGGCGGGCAATCTTGCGGTGGTGGTGGGCGGGCTCTACGCCGCCCGCGGCGCCGCGATCCTGTCCGGCACCCTCGACGGGTTCCCGGTGCCGGTGCTGCTCGTGATCCTGGTGGGAGTGCTGTTCGTGCTGCCGGTCGCGCTGGGCGGGTGCTTCGCCCTGGGACTGGCCGATACCTGGGTGGACTTCCGGCGGCGCTATGCCGCCGCCGATCAGCAAGGGGAGTGAACCATGGAAGTCATTCTGCGCGAGGACGTACGGTCGCTGGGGAAGGCCGGGGACCTGGTCAAGGTGAAGCCGGGCTATGCCCGCAACTTCCTCCTGCCCCAGGGCCTGGCGTACGAGGCGACCGAGGGCAACCGCAAGCGGATCGTGGCCGAGGCCAAGGCGCGGGCCTCACGCCTGGCCGAGGAGAAGGCCGGCGCCGAGACCATCGCCCGCGCCCTCGGCGGCGTGAGCATCACCCTGGCCCGCAAGGCTGGCGAGGGGGAGCGTCTGTTCGGCTCGATCACCGCGCAGGACGTGGCTGACGCCCTCGCCGCCAAGGGCCACGCGGTCGACAAGCGCAAGATCGAGCTCGAGCACCCGATCAAGACGATTGGCCACCACACCGTGCCGATCCGCCTGCACCACGAGGTGATGGCCGAGGTCCGCCTGACGGTCGTGGCCGAGTAGCTTCCGGCCGATGTCGGTGGCCATCCGGTACGTGGACGGGCCGCGGCTGGCCCGCTCGCTCCAGGCCGCGGCGGACTGGGTCGCCGCCGGGCGGGAGGAGATCAACCGCATCAACGTCTTCCCCGTGCCGGACGGGGACACGGGGACCAACTTCAGCCTCACCCTGCGCGCCGTCGCCGACGCCCTCCAGGCCCTCGGCGAGGCGCCGCTCGGAGAGACCGCCGCCACCGCGGCCCGCGGCGCCGTCCTCGGCGCCCGCGGCAACTCCGGGATGATGCTCGCGCATTTCCTGCTCGGTTTCGCCGAGCAGATGCGCGGGAAGGACCAGGCCACCGCCGCGGAGGTGGCCCGTGGCTTCCGCCGCGGGGCGGACCAGCTCTACGCCTCGCTCGACGACCCCCGCGAAGGCACCATTCTCACGGTCGCCCGGGAGGCGGCCGTCGCCGCCGAGCGCGCCGCGTCCGACTCCCCCGACATTTCTGCCTTCATGACCCGGCTGCTGCAGGAGGGGGAGGTCTCGCTGGCCCGCACCCCCGAGCTGATGCAGGCGCTCAAGGACGCGGGCGTGGTCGATGCGGGCGGCAAGGGCTTCGTGCGGATGCTGGAGGGCGTGGTACGCTACATCGAGGGGGACCCGATCCTCCCGGCCGCCCCGTTCGCCGAGACCGAGGCCGAGCTCGCGCCCGCCGCCCACGTCGAGGTGGCGGCCGAGCGTGACTTCCAGTACTGCACCGAAGTGATGATCCGAGGGGCTCAGCTCCCATCCGCCAACGAGGTCCGGAACCAGGTGCGGACCTTCGGGGGTTCGGTCCAGGTGGTGGTGGCGGGCGACATCCTGAAGATCCATGTGCACACCGACACCCCGGATGCCGTCTTCACCTTTGCGGCCCGCTGGGGCGCGGTGGAGAAGACGAAGGCCGAGGACATGCGGGCTCAGCACCGGCGGCTGGCCCATGGAGACCGCCGGCCGGTGGCGGTGGTCGCCGACTCCTCCGCCGACCTCCCCGACGCGGTCCTGGACCGGCATCACATCACCCTGGTGCCCCTCCAGGTCATCTTCGGGGACCAGACCTTCCGGGACCGGGTGGAGCTCAAGCCCGACGAGTTCTACCGGAAGATGCGGACCTCCCGCGCCCACCCGACCACCTCCCAGCCGACCCCGGGGGAGTTCGTCCGGGTCCTGCGGGACGCCCGGGCCGAGGCCGACGAAGTGGTGTCCGTGATGCTGGCCGCCCGGCTCTCGGGCACCTACCAGTCGGGCGTGACGGCAGCCAGGGTGGCGGGCATCGAGCAGGTCCATATGGTCGACAGCGCCTCCGCGTCGCTCGGGCTCGGGATGCAGGCGCTGCGGGCGGCTGAACTGGCCGAGTCGGGTTGGCGCGCCCCCGCGATCGTCCGGGAGCTGCAGCGGATCCGGGGCCAGTCGGGGTGCTTCATCACGGTGGACCGGTTCGACAACCTGCTCCGGTCCGGCCGGGTCACCCGCGGGCGCGCCTGGCTGGCGGGCATGCTCGACGTCAAGCCGATCCTGAGCCTGGATGGCCAGGGCGCAGTGATCCCGGTCGACCGGGTGCGCGGGCGGGACAACGTGGTGCCGCGGGTCCTGAGCCTGCTGGAGAAGCGGCTGACGCCGCGACCGGCGGCAGTCCGGTTCGGGATCGTGCATGCGGAGGCGCCGGAGGTGGCCGACCGCGTGCGGGCCGCGCTGGTGGCGGCGTACCGCCCCCGGGACGTGTTCGTGAACCTGGCCACGGGGGTGCTCGGGGCCCACGTCGGCTTCGGCGCCTGGGCGGTGTTCTGGCAGGTCGAGGATGGGACCCCGGCCCACCCGGGCGGCGCGGCATGAGCCCCGAACGGACGTCCGCGATGCCCGGGGGTGACGTCGGGGCGGCGGTAAGCGCCATCGAGGACCTCAAGGGCCGCGACATCATGGTCCTGGACCTGCGGGGCCTCACGGACGCGACGGACTATTTCATCGTGGCGTCCGGCACCTCGGATGCGCACGTCCGCGGCATCGCGGACTCGGTGGTGGAGAAGCTCAGCCGGCGGGGCCTGCGGGCCCATCACGTGGAAGGCCTCTCGACCGGCCGATGGGTGCTGCTCGATTTCGTGGACTTCGTCGTCCACCTCTTTCATCCCGAGGCGCGGAGCTTCTACCAGCTCGAGCGCCTCTGGAGCGATGCGCCGGAGCTCCGGTCCGGCGCCTGAACCGGCAGGTGAGCTCATGATCCGTCGTCTCGCGCTCGCGGTCCTCCTGGCCTCCGGCGCCCCCGCCGTCCTCACCGCCCAGTACTACTTCGGACAGAACAAGGTCCAGTACCGGACCTTCGACTTCCAGGTGCTGCGCACCGAGCACTTCGACATCCACTTCTACCCCGAGGCGCGACAGGCGGCGCTCGACGCGGGGCGGATGGCGGAGCGCTCCTACCAGCGGCTGTCGCGGATCCTGCGCCACGAGTACCGCGAGCGGAAGCCCATCATCCTGTACGCCTCGCACTCCGACTTCCAGCAGACCAACGCGCTGGGTGGCGAGTCGCCGGGCGAGGGCACCGGCGGCGTCACCGACTTCTTCAAGCAGCGCATCATCCTGCCCTTCACCGGCTCCTACGAGGAGCTGGAACACGTGCTGCAGCACGAGATGGTGCACCAGTTCCAGTACGACATCTGGAGCCGCGGCCGGGCCGGCGCCGGCATCGGCACCATCATCAACGTGAACCCGCCCCTCTGGTTCGTGGAAGGGATGGCCGAGTACCTGTCGCTCGGGGGCGTCGACCCGAACACCGCGATGTGGCTGCGGGACGCCGCCATCGAGGGCAAGATCCCCACGATCGCGCAGCTGGAGAACGACTACCGCATCTTCCCCTACCGTTTCGGCCAGGCCCTGGTGGCCTACGTCGGGCAGCGCTGGGGCGACGAGTCGATCGGCGCGATCATGCAGGGCACCCTCGCCGGCGGCGGCGGCCTCGAGGGCTCGATCCGGCGGGTGCTCGGAGTGGACTACCGCCAGCTCTCGGTGCTCTGGAAGGAGCACGTGCAGCAGACGTACCTGCCGGAGGTGGCCTCCCGCCAGAAGGCCCGCGACATCGCGGACCCCCTGCTCACCGAGGCCCGCTCCGAGGGCACGCTGCACCTGGCGCCGGCCCTCTCGCCCGACGGCAAGGACGTCGCGTACTTCAGCGAGAAGGACTTCTACTTCGTCGACCTGTACCTGGCCGACGCCGCCAGCGGCAAGGTACGCCGGCGGCTGCTCAAGTCCTCCTACAGCAGCAACTACGAGACCTTCCGGTTCATCAACTCGGCCGGGAGCTGGTCGCCGGACGGCCGGTTCCTGGCCATCGCCGCCAAGCGCGGGGCCCGGGACGACATCGTCATCATCGATGTCCCCCGCAACCGCGAGGCGCGGCGCATCCAGGTGAAGCTCAACGGGGTCACCACGCCGTCGTGGAGTCCCGACGGCAAGGAACTCGTCTTCACCGGCTACGACGGCGGCCTCTCCGACCTGTTCGTCGTCAACGCGGACGGCAAGAACCTCCGCCGGCTCACCCGCGACCGCTACGCCGACCTGCACCCCGTCTGGTCGCCCGACGGCAAGACCATCGCCTTCGCCACCGACCGCGGGCCCGACACCGACTTCGGCACCCTGCACATCGGCAACATGAAGATCGCCACGTACGACGTGGCCTCCGGCCGGATCGAGGTGCTGGCGGGGATGGAGCGGGGCAAGAACGTGAGCCCGCAGTGGTCCCCCGAGGGCGAGGAGCTCGCGTTCGTCTCCGACCGGGACGGGGTGAGCAACATCTTCCTCTACGACCTCCGCGACCGGCAGACCTACCAGCTCACCGACCTGTTCACCGGCGCCCAGGGGATCACGCCGCTCTCGCCGGTGCTCTCCTGGGCCCGCGGCGCGGACCGGCTGGCGTTCGTCTACTACACGCGCGACCAGTACGACGTCTACGCGATCGATCACCCCCGCGGCCTCAAGCACGCCCCCTGGACTCCGCCGACCCTCCTCGGCCGCGACTCGGCGCGGGTGGAGCCGCCGGTGACCCTGGCCCCGGCGGACACCACGATCGTCGGGCGCGACAGCGCCTTCGCCCCGCCCCGGCCGGTGACCACGAGCGGCTCGCTCTACGTGACCCCTGAGGGGTTCCGCCAGGCCGACACCGTCCCCGCGACGGACTCGGTGGTGCGGCCGCTCACGATCACCGCCCTCATGGACTCGGTGGAGATCCCGCTGCCGGACACGGCGGAATTCAAGGTCAACCGCTACAAGGTGAGCTTCCGCCCCGACTACGTGGCCCGCCCGACCATCGGCTACACCCGGGACACCTTCGGGCGCGGGTTCTACGGCGGCAGCGCGGTGGCCCTCTCGGACATGCTCGGAAACCACGAGCTCATCTTCGCCGCCTACGTCAACGGGCGCATCAGCGAGGCGCTGGTCAACGCCACCTACGTGAACCTCAACCGCCGCCTCAACTGGGCGGTGAGCGTCGGCCAGGAGCCGTATTACTTCCTCGAGCCGAGCCGGATCGTGGTCGACTCGCCCACCGTGGGCGAGAACACCTTCATCACCAACCTGCGCCGCATCGTCCTGCGCTCGGCGTCGATCCAGGGGATCTACCCCCTCAGCCGGTTCCAGCGGCTGGAATTCGGCTTCACCGCCGCGACCATCAGCGACAAGCTGCAGCAGATCCTCGAGCCCTACGATCCCATCAGCGGGTTTCCCACCGATGACGCAATCTCGCGGGAGCGAAGCCTGTCGGGCGGGAGCTACATCCAGCCGACCGTGGCGTACACCTTCGACAACAGCCTCTTCGGCTACGTCACGCCGTTCTACGGCCGCCGCTATCGCTTCGAGGCGGCGCAGTCGATCGGGGGGTGGCGGTACTTCCAGGGCCTGGGGGACTACCGCCGCTACGACCACCTGATCGGACCCCTCACGCTCGCCACCCGCGCCCTGTACTACGGCCGCATCGGCCGCGACGCCGATCGCTTCCGGGTCTTCTTGGGCAGCACGGAACTGCTGCGGGGTCACACCTCGGGCAGCTATTACCGCAACGAATGCAAGACGTCCGACCCGGGCACCTACACCGGGTGCATCGAGCTCGACCGCCTGGTCGGCACCCAACTCGCGGTGGGCAGCGCCGAGCTGCGATTCCCGATCCTCGACCCGCGGATGGGCTTCCTCCCCGCCGGCTTCCCGCCGATCGAGGGGGCGCTGTTCTACGATGTCGGGATCGCCTGGAACGAGGGCAACACCCTGCGGTGGCGCCGGCGCGCCGGCGATGACCCCATCGACGTGCGGACCCCGATGCAGACCCTGGGCGCCTCGGCGCGCATGAACCTGTTCAACTTCGTGATCCTGCGGCTCGACTACTCGATCCCGCAGGAACGCCGCGCGCTCCGCGGGTACTGGACGCTCAGCCTGGGCCCCGCCTTCTAGACCGCCCGCGGCACCGCGCAACCCCATGGCGCGCAAGGCCCTCGAGCCCTGCGCGCCAGCGCTTTTCCCACCCTCGCCCCCCGGCTAGATTACCGCCGTGCCAACCCGTCCCCTCCTGGCGGCGATGGTCCTCGCGGCCCTCGCCTGTCAGTCCGGCTCCCAGCCCTACGCCCACGGTCTCTCCGCCGCTTCGACCATCCCGCCCTCGAGCCTGCTCCGGCTCCCGGCGGATGGCGGCCCGGCGGCGCTCTACCACGTGCCGGGACTCGAACCGTGGGACTGGCGGACCAGCACCCCGCTGCCGTCGCTCCGCCGGGTGGTCGGGGCGGACCTGGACCAGGAACTGGTCTATGCCCTGACCGCGAAGAACGAGGTCGTCGCGCTCGACCTGCAGACCGCGCGCCCCCGTCCCGTGCTGGCCCAGAGCGTCCGCGACGTGACCATCGGCCCGGACGGCACGCTCTTCACCGTGGACGACAGCCTGCGCGTCGTGCAGTTCGTCCGCCGCAACCCGGTCCGCTTCGCCACCCGGCTTCCCGCCCGCCCGCGCGACCTCTTCGGCACCCGCGGCGCCACCCTGCTCGCCATCTCGGCCGGGACCGCCAACGGGCTCACGCTGCTGCACCCCGGGGAGCAGCCCAAGCGGTTCGAGCTTCCGACCGGCGACGCCGCCGCCACCTTCTGGGGCGACGTGCTCGCGATCGCGGCGGATTCCGCCGTGATCCTGGCCGACCCGGAACACCCCGACCCGGTACAGGTGCTCCCGGTGGACGGCCACGCCCGGGCGGTGCTGTTCTCGCCCTCCGGCCACCGGTTCTACGTGGCGCGGCGCGAGGGCGGGGTCCTGGTGTATAACCGGTTCACGCGGCAGCGCGTGGGGGAGATCGACCTCCCCGGGCCGGCCGGGGCGCTCCGCGTCGATCCGTTCGGCCGCTGGCTGCTGATCCACCCCACCGGGGCCGACTCGCTCTGGCTGGTGGACCTGGCGACGGACCGCTACGTGGGCGGCTTCGCCGCCGACTGGTCGCCCGACCTCCCGACCGTCACCAACCAGCAGACCCTGCTGCTCAAGCTGGGCCGGGACGTGGTGGCGTACGACCTCACCAACCGCGAGTTCCCCGAGGCCGGCCGGATCGCGGACGGTTCGGGCGACTACTGGCTGCCGCTCGCCTGGACTCCGGAGACGGGCACCGCGAGCGCGCTCCCGGACACGCCGGCCGACACCGCGGCCACGCCGGCGCCCGACGACGAGGATGCGAGCCGCGTGTACCTGCAGGTGTCGAGCTCGCAGAACCGGGCCTGGTCGGAAGAGCTCGCCCGGCAGCTCGCCCAGCAGGGCCTCCCCGCCTCGGTGCTCGACCCGCGCGCCGGCGAGGAGGGATTCCGGGTGGTGCTCGGCCCCTACCCCACGCGCGAAGTCGCTGAATCCACGGGTCGCCGGCTCGGCCGCCCGTTCTTCATCTACCAACCCGACCGCTAAGCCAGGAACGCCGCGCATGAGGCTCACGAAGCTCGAACTCACCGGCTTCAAGTCGTTCGCCGACACCGCCACGCTGACCTTCCAGGACGGGGTGACCGCCATCGTCGGTCCCAACGGCTGCGGCAAGTCCAACGTGTCCGACGCGGTGCGGTGGGTGCTGGGTGAGCAGTCGGCCCGGATCCTCCGCGGCGGCAAGATGGAGGACGTGATCTTCCAGGGCTCCACCGCCCGGCGGCCGGTGAACGTGACCCAGGTCTCGCTCTTCCTCGACAACACCGACGGCGACCTGCCGATCGCCTACCGCGAGGTGCAGATCACCCGCCGCCTGTCCCGGAGCGGGCAGTCGGACTACCTCCTCAACGGCACCGTGGTCCGCCTGCGCGACATCCAGGACCTGCTCCGGGGCACCGGGCTCGGCACCGACGCTGGCGTGGTCATCGAGGCCAAGATGATCGAGTGGCTGCTGTCGGATCGCGCCGAGGATCGCCGGTCGCTCTTCGAGGAGGCGGCCGGCATCGGGCTGTACCGTGACCGGCGCCAGACCACCGAGCGGCGCCTGGAGGAAACCGGCGGCGACCTGCAGCGGGTCGAGGACCTCATCGCGGAAGTACAGAGCCAGCTCCGCAGCCTGGCCCGGCAGAAGGGCAAGGCCGAACGGCATGTGCGCCTGATGGAGGAGAAGTTCGCCGTGCAGCTCACGCTCGCCCGCCGGCTGCTGGCCGACCTGGCCGAGCAGATGTCGACCTCGGCCGAGCGGCACGCGACCCTGGAGCAGGAGCTGCCGCAGGCCCGGGAGGCCCTCACCGCGCTGGAGGAGCGCCGGGACGAGGCCGCCCGCGCGCGCGGACTTGCGGAATCCGGACGGACCGAGATCGCGCGCCGCCTGGGCGATGAGCGCCTGGAACTGGGCCGCCTCGACGGCGACCTCGCCCTGGCCGCGGAGCGGCTGGCCAACGCCGCCGCGCGGAAGCTGCGGGCCTCGGAGGAACGTGGCCAGATGGAGAGCCGCCGGTCGCAGGCGACCCGGGAACGGGAAGCGGCGCAGGCGGAGCACGCCGCGGCGCAGGCCGAACGGGAGCGGATCCAGGCCGAGCTGGGCGCCCGGACCGCCGCCGAGCAGGAGGTCCGGCTCCGCCTGGGCGAGCAGCGGCAGGTGGTCCGCCAGCTCGAGGAAGAGATCCAGAAGCGGATGCAGACGCTGCGCGCACTCGAGGGCGAGCGGCACTCGCTCGAATCCGACCTGGCCTCGCTCCGTGAGCAGGCCACCACGGCCAGCGGGCGGCTGCAGGCCGCCCAGGCCGAACAGGAAGTGGCGGAGCGCCGCCGGGCCGACGCCGTCGAGGTGGCGGAGCGGCACGGGCACGAGGCCAAGCGCACCGCCGCCGAGGCGGAGCGGGCCCGGCACCTGGTGGGCGAGCTGCGTCGCCGGGAAGCGCTGGAGCGGGCCGACCGCCGCGCCGCCGAGGAGAGCCTGGCCCAGTTGACCGCCCGGCGCCAGGCGCTCGAGGAACTCGAGCGCGACCGCGTGGGCCTGGCCCCCGGGGCCGCCGCCCTGCTGGCGGCCCGGGAGCAGTTCGGCGAGGCGATCATCGGCCCGCTCTCCGACTTCATCCGGACCGGACGGGAGGACGCGGAACTCGCGGAGCGGCTGCTCGGCGAGTGGGTGCACGCCGTGCTGGTCCGCGACGAGGGCGTGGTGCCGGCGATCCTCGCCTGGCACGCCGCCGAGCAGCCCGGCGCCATCGCCCTGCTGCCGGCCAGCCACCTGCCGGCGGGGATCGGCGGTGCCGATCCCCTGCCCCACCGCCTCTATGCGCAGGGCCCGGCCGAGCCGTGGGTGCGCGCGTTCCTGGCCGGGACGGAAGCGCTCGACCCGTCGGGCCGCGCCCTGCGCCGCCCCAACGGCGCCATCGTGCTGGCGGGTGCGCCGAGCCCCTCGGGTCCGCTGCGCCGGCGCGCCGAGCTCGAGAGCCTCGGCACCGAGGTGAGCGAGGCCCAGGCCGGCCTGCACCGCGCCGACCTTGCCCTGGGCGCCACCGTGGCGCGACTCGCGGAGGCCGAGGCGGAGCAGGAGGCGACCGGCCACGCGGCGGACCAGGCCCGCGAGGCGGAGCGCCAGGCCGTCGCCACGCGCGAGGACGCCATCCGCATCGCCAACGCCGTCACCCGCGAACGCAGCGAGGCGGAGGCCAACCTCCGCGGGCTGACCGAGCGGATCGAGCGGTCCGAGCGCCGCCTCCAGGAGATCGACGCCGCGCTGACCGAGGGCGACCTGGCCCGGGCCCGGCTCGACGAGAACCTGGGCCAGGGCCGCGCGCTCCTGGCCGAGCTCGAGAGCCAGCAGGAATCGGCCAGGGACGCCCGGGTGCACTGGCAGGTGCAGGAGGCCCAGCTGCAGGCGCGCATCGACGGCGCCACCACCGCGCTCGACCGCGCCCTGCGCATCGGCACCGAGGCCGACCAGGCGTCTGTCTCGCTTGCCGGGGAGCTGGAACGGATCGAGACCGACACCGCCCAGCTCGCCGCGCAGCAGGCACAGTGGATCGAGGCCCGCGGCGAGCGCCGGGTGGCCGTGAGCGAACTCGAGGTCGCGGCGCAGGACGCCGACCAGGCCGCCGCCACCGCCGCCGCGGCCCTCGAAGGGGCGGAGCTGGCGCTGCACCAGAACCGCGACCGGGTGGAGGAACTCACCGCCGAGTACCACCGCCTGGAGCTCGGCATGACCGAGGCAGGCGGTCGCCGCCGGTCCATCGTGGAGCGCGTCGAGACCGAGTGGAAGAAGCCGATCGACACCCTGCTGGCCGAGGCGCCGATGCTCGAGCTCGACCTCGAGACCCTCGAGAACGAGTCCCGCCGCATCGTGGAGGCGCTCGAGGGCATCGGCCCGGTCAACGCGCTGGCGGTCGAGGAGCACGCCGAGGAGGCCAAGCGGCTCGAGTTCCTCACCGCTCAGCGCGACGACCTGGTGGCAGCGCGGCAGTCGCTGCAGCAGGCCATCCGGGAGATCGACGGCACCGCCCGGACCATGTTCCTCGAGACCTTCACGGCGATCCGCGCCAACTTCCTGCACGTCTTCCAGACGCTTTTCGGGGGCGGCGAGTGCGACCTGCGCCTCGCCAACCCGGACGACCCGCTCGAGAGCGAGATCGACATCCACGCGGCCCCGCGCGGCAAGAAGGTGCAGCGGATCCACCTGCTCTCCACCGGGGAACGCTACCTGGTGGCAGTCTCACTGCTGTTCAGCATCTACCTGACCAAGCCGAGCCCCTTCTGCCTGATGGACGAGGTGGATGCCCCGCTCGACGACGCCAACGTGGGCCGCTTCATCCGGCTGCTCGAGGAGTTCCGGAAGTCCACGCAGTTCATCGTGATCACCCACAACCCCCGCACCATGCAGGCGGCGGAGGCGGTCTACGGTGTGACGATGCAGGAACCGGGCGTCTCGTCCATCGTGGGCGTACGCCTCGGCGAGCTGGAACGGGTCTGAGGAGCACCGCATGCTGATCGTGATGCACACCGACGCGAGCGAGGACCAGGTCCGCCGCGTCTGCGACACCATCCAGGAGATGGGCTACGCCGCCCGGCCCATGCCGGGCAAGCAGCGCACCACCGTGGGCCTCGTCGGCAACGACGGCCGGGTGGACGGCTCGCGGTTCGAGGCCCTCCCGGGCGTCGCCGAAGTGATCCACGTCTCCAAGCCGTACAAGCAGGTCTCGCGGGAGTGGCGCCCGGAGTCCACGGTGGTGAAGCTCGCGGGCGGGCTGGCGATCGGTGGTGAGGAGGTCGTCGTGATGGCGGGGCCCTGCTCCGTCGAGAGCGAGGCCCAGATCCTGGCCGCCGCCGAGGCAGTGCGCGCCGCGGGTGCCACCGTGCTGCGCGCCGGGGCCTTCAAGCCCCGGTCCTCCCCCTACTCGTTCCAGGGGCTTGGGGTCGAGGGGCTGCGGCTGCTGGCCCGCGCCCGGTCCGAGACCGGCCTGCTCATCGTCACCGAGGCGATGGATCCGGAAGGCGCCGACCAGGTGGCCGAGGTCGCCGACATCATCCAGGTCGGCGCCCGCAACATGCAGAACTACTCGCTGCTCAAGAAGGTGGGGCGCCTGGGCAAGCCGGTGCTGCTCAAGCGGGGACTCTCCGCCACCATCCAGGAGCTGCTGCTCTCCGCCGAGTACATCCTCGCCGAGGGGAACCCGCAGGTCATCCTCTGCGAGCGCGGCGTCCGCGGGTTCGACTCCGCCACCCGCAACCTGTTCGACCTCTCCGCCATCCCGGTGGTGAAGGCCGCGTCGCACCTGCCGATCGTGGCCGATCCCAGCCACGGCACCGGGCACCGGGAGATGGTGACCCCGATGGCGCGGGCGGCCGTGGCGGCTGGCGCCGATGGCCTGCTGGTGGAGGTCCACCCCGCCCCGGACCGCGCGCTCTCCGATGGCGCCCAGAGCCTCTATCCCGAACAGTTCGCCCGGATGATGCGGGAGGTGCGCCTGATCGCCGAGGCCATCGGCCGCCGGGTGGCCCAGCCCGCGGGGGTGCCCGCATGATGCCGCTCTGCGCCGCCCTGCTGCTCCTGGCCGGCCCGCCGCAGGCCGATCCCGACCCGAGGGCCCTGATCGAGAAGGCCGCGCGTTCCTACCGGGCGATCACGTCCTTCACCGCCGACTTCAAGCAGGTGATCGCGGATTCGATGATCGGGACCTACGAGAGCCGGGGCCGGATCATCCAGGCCGGAGAATCCCGCCTCGCGATGCGCTTCACCGACCCCGGCGGCGACGCCATCGTGATGGACGGCGAGCATATCTGGGTCTATACCCCGAGCACCACGCCGGGCCAGGTGCTGCGGCTCAAGCTGCCAACCGACCCCACCTACGGCCCGAACGTGCTCGCCTGGATCCTCACCGACCCGGCCCGGCGCTACGAGAGCCGCTGGCTCCGGAACGACCAGGTGGCCGGCCGCGGCGCCGATGTGGTCGTCCTCACCCCGCGGGACCGCTCCCTGCCGTTCCGCGAGGCAGTGGTCTGGCTGGACCAGTTCGACAACCTGCCCCGGAAACTCGAGATCCGGGAACGGGGTGGCCAGGTCAGAACCCTCACCTTCACCGGGGTGCAGACCGGGCGCCGGGTCGGCCCCGAGACCTTTGCCTTCCGCGTACCCGACGGCGTCCGCATCGTCGACCAGTAGGCCGCCCCGAGCTAGGGCCTTGCTGCCCGCAGCACCGCACGCAGCGCCGCGGCCCGGTCGGCCGACAGTCCAGCCGCCTCGGCTACTCCCACTGCCTCGAGCCCGAGTACCACGTAGGTTTCCCGCTCCGCCGGCGCCAGGGCGGTGAGGTGCCGGGCCACCGTCGCCACGTCCCCCCGCCGCACCGGGCCGGTGAGCGCCTCGGCGGGTGGCAGCCGCTCCAGGTTCTCCATCGCCCCGCGCATCATCGGCAGGTAGATCCGCGCCGCGAGCGCCGGGTCGATCCCGGCCCCCTCCGCCACCCGCGCCGCCAGCGCCGCCAGGACCACCAGGTAGTTGGACGCGATCACCCCCCCCGCGTGGTACCGTGGCTTGGCACCCGCGGGGAGTCGAATCGGCGTCAACCCGAGCAGCCTGGCCAGGCGCTCGGCCTCGAGGATGGCGCGCGGCTCGCCCTCGATGGCGGCGTAGG
>JBGAPX010000048.1:0-25371 GCA_044221045.1 Gemmatimonadales bacterium | reverse complement strand
CGGAGGCAGGCATGCTGCGCGGCGCGGTGACCGGCGCCGCGGAGCCGTCCCGGGTCCAGCAGGCCTTCGCGGCCACCGAGCTCGCGCTGCGGGGCGCGATCGGCCGGCTGTATGCCGAGCGGTACTTCCCGGAGGCGGCGAAGACGCGGGTGCGGGCGGTGGCGGCCGACGTGGTGGCCGCGCTGCGCGCCCGGGTGGAGGGGGCTGCGTGGATGCAGCCCGCCACCCGGCGGCTGGCGTCGGCCAAGCTGGCGGCGCTCTACCTGGGGATGGGCTACCCGGAACGGTGGGAGGCGTACGACGACCTGTCGGTGGATCCGGCCGACGCGCTGGGCAACCAGCGCCGGGTGGCCGATCGCGGCCTCCGCCACATGCTGGCGCGGCTGGGCCAGCCGGCCGACCCGGAGGAATGGTGGATGGCGCCGCACACGGTCGCGGCGCTGCTCCTCTTCCAGCAGAACGCCCTCACCTTCTCGGCGGCGCTGCTGCAGGCGCCCAAGTTCGATCCGGCGGCGTCGGACGCCGCGACCTACGGCGCCATCGGCGCCATCGTGGGCCACGAGGCCAGCCACTTCATCGACCCGCTGGGCGCGGACTACGAGGTGACCGGCCGCAAGCGGCGCTGGTGGACCGCGGCCGACAGCGCCGGCTTCGCCGCGGCGGGCGACCGGCTGGCGCGGCAGTTCTCCGGGTATCACCCCTTCCCCGACCTGGGCGTGGACGGCCGGCTCACCCTCTCCGAAAACATCGCCGACCTGGCGGGCCTCTCCGCCGCCTTCGACGCCCACCGCCGGCACATGGGCAACCGGGTGACCGACGCCGCCACCCGGCGGCGGCAGGACCGCGAGTTCTTCCTGGCCTTCGCGGCGAGCTGGCGGGCCCGGATCCGCGAGGGGGCCTTTCGCACCCAGCTCAAGAGCAACGACCACGCGCCGGAGATGTTCCGCATCGCCACCGTCCGCAACCTCGACGCCTGGTACGAGGCCTTCGACGTGCAGCCGGGCGACAAGCTGTACCTCGCGCCCGCGGCACGGGTGCGGGTCTGGTGAGGGCGGGCGCATGCGCGTGACGGTGTGCGAGCTGCCGCAGGAGCCGCTGGCGCTGGCCACGGCGTGGGCCGGACTCTGCCGGCACGTGGCGCGCCGCGCGCCGGCGCTGGTGCTGCTGCCGGAGTTCGCGCTGGTGGACGCGGTCTGGGAGAGCGAACGCTTCGACGCCGCCCGCTGGGGCGCCGCGCTGGCCCAGGGCGAGGCGCTGCTGGAACGGCTCCCCGAACTGGGCGCCGCGCGGGTGGTCGGGACGCGCCCGGTGGAGCGGGACGGCCGGCGCTACAACGAGGGATACCTCTGGTCCCGTGAAGGCGGCCTGGTGCCGCTCCGCCGGAAATACTTCCTGCCGGCGGAGCCCGGCGGCTGGGAGACGGCGTGGTTCAGCCGCGGCGACCGGGCCTTCCCCGCCCACCACGCGGGCCCGCTCTGCTTCGGGCTCAACATCTGCACCGAGCTCTGGGCGCTCGAGAGCTACGCCGCCTACGCGGCGGCGGGGGTGCAGCTGGTGCTCTCCCCGCGCGCCACCGCCGCGAGCACGCTGGCGCGGTGGTTCGCGGCGGGCGTGGTGGCCGCGGTGCGCTCGGGCGGGTACAGCCTGTCATCCAACCGGGTGGACCCGTCGGGCCACTGCGGCGGCGGGGGCTGGATCATCAGCCCGGAGGGGGCGGTGCTGGCGCGTACCTGCGCGGAGGAGCCGTGGGTCACCGAGGACCTCGACCTGGCGGCGCAGGCGTCGGGGCGGGAGGGGTATCCGAGGTATGCGTTGAGGGAGCGGTAAGGGCGGTAAGGGCGGTAAGGGCGGTAGGGCGGTTGGGCGGCTCGGCGGCTCGGCGGGTCGGGGGCTCGGCGGGTCGGCGGCTCGGGGGCTGGGCGGTTGGGCGGCTCGGCGGCTCGGCGGCCCGTCATGAATAACTGTCATCCTGAGGGAGCGCAGCGACCGAAGGATCCCTCAAGGACCGGCAGGGGCCCCGGATGCGGCGGCAATGATGCGGGGTCGCCCGGCAATGACGAAGGGTCGGGCGGCAGTGTTCCCGGGTCTGCCGGCAGGGCGGCGGGATGGGGCGGAACGGTTCCCGGGTCGGTCGGCAACGATCCCGGGTCCGCCGGCAGGGAGTACGGGTCGGCGGGCAATGACCGCAACTCCGCCGGCAGGGAGTACAGGTCGGCGGGCAAAGACAGCAACTCCGCCGGCAATGACTGCGGGTCGGCGGGCAATGACTGCAACTCCGCCGGCAATGACTGCAACTCCTCTGGCAAGGGCTGCAAGTCGGCGGGCAATGACTGCAACTGCGCTGGCAATGACTGCAACTCCGTCGGCAATGGTCACAAGTCGGCGGGCAATGGCTGCAACTCCGCCGGCAAGGACTGCGGGTCGGCGGGCAATGACTGCAAGGGCGCCGGCGACGAGATCCGACTGCCCGGCAACGTCCGCGGGCCCCGGGCCCTGCGTTCAGGGCAACTGTGCCAACCGCAGGGCGTGGGCCACTTCCGGCACCGCCAGGAGCTGCTGCAGCTGCGGCTCCTCGCAGGCCGTCGGGAGCTGGATGTCGCCGGCGTCCCGGGCCTCGCGGAGCAGGCGGATCGCCTGGTCCCGCCGGCCCCCCCACATCGCGACCGAGGCCCGCGCCAGCCCGAGGCTCAGCCCGGTGAGCGTCCGCACCGCCTCGGCCGCGTCGGCGCGGCCGGCCGCGCCCCGTAGCACGGCATCGACCTCGGCCCGTGACCGCACCCGCCCCAGCGCCGCCACCAGTTCCGGCGCCCCAGGCAGCGCCCGCTGGAGCAGCGGCACCGCCTCCGACCACCGGCCCAGCGCCAGCAGCAGCGATGCCTCGCGGTAGTCGACGTCCGGTTCCAGTTCCGGGCGGGCGGCGATCGCCCGCCACTGCGCGATGCTGGCGAGCGCCGGTGCGAAGGCGCCCTGGCACACCTGCACCGCGACCAGGCGCGAGTAGAGGAACGGCGTGAGCGGATCGAGGTCGATGGCGCGCCGGTAGGCCCGCTCCGCGAACGCGTACTGACCCCGGAACCCGTAGTGCAGCCCCAGCAGGAAGAACGTGTCCGACCGATCCGGGTCGAGCGCGACCGCGCGCTCCAGCAGCCGGCGGCCGGCGGCGCTGTCGTGAAACGTCTCCACCGCGCCGAGCACCGAGAGCGCCACCCGGCTGGTGGAGTCCAGTTCGACGGCGCGGCGGGAATCGGCGCGCGCGGCGGCGAGTCCCTGCGCCGTCGCCATGTTGCCGCTCCACGCCAGCGCAAAGCGCACCCGGGCCCGGGCGGCGAGGGCGTCGGGAAAGACCGGGTCGTGCGCCAGCGCCGAGTCGAACCGCGCCGCCGCCAGGCGCATGTCGGCCACGGAATAGCGCCGGTCCCACAGGTACCACCCCTGGAGCAGGAACCGAAACGCCGCATCGTCACCGGTCCCCCGCCGCAGCCCCGCCACGACGGAATCGGCGGCGAGGTCGGGCCGCAGCTGCTCGAGCACCCGCTGCACCACGGCCAGCTCGGCATCGCGCAGGCGGTTGGGCTGCACCAGGACTTCCGCGCGCGCGGCCGGCTGCTCCCCGTCCAGCATCTCCGCCGACAGCTGCAGCCGCAGCCGTCCCCCGACGCTGTCGGCCCGGCCCGAGAGCAGGTACGTCGCGGCCACGGACCGCGCCGCCGCCAGGGGCGTGGAGTGTTCCCGCAGCGCGCGTCGGACCTGGCTCTCCGGCACCAGGTGCCACCCGGTGCGCCGGAAGGTCTCGCGCAGGGAGATGGTGAGCCCTTCCCCCAGCCAGGTGGCGGTCGAATCTCCGGTCGCGTTCTCCACCGGTGCCAGGAACAGGGTCGCCGGAGGGGGGAGGCTCCCCGGGCCGGTGCGGGAGGCGAGCACGGCACCAGAGATGAGGAAGACCACCAGGACCACGGCCAGCAGGTAGCCGCGCAAGCCTCGAGGCGGAGTCGGCTGGGCCGGCGCCCGGGCGGGGACCGGTTCCGGCGCGGGATCGGCGGGGCCCGAGGCGGGCCCGAGCACCACCGGCCCCGGCGGCGCCGGGGCGCTGGAACGGAGCAGCGTCCCCAGCAGCTCCCGGGTGTCCGGTGAGGGCGCGGCGTCGAACTCCGTCCGCATGCGCGCCTCGAGCCGGTCGTATGCCCGGCGGGCTTCCGCGGGTTCCCCGTGCGCCACCAGCAGCCGCATGAGCTGGCGGTGGGCAGCCTCCTCACCCGGCGCGAGCTGGATCCGGCGCTCGGTGGCGCGAATCGCCCCGGGGAGGTCGGACGCCTGGAGCCGCGCGTCGGCCAGCGCACCGGCCGCGGACACCATCAGGTCGCGCACACGGGTGCGTTCCCCGGCGAGCCACTCCTCGAAGGGCGCCGCCCCCGCGACGTGGAAGCCGGCCAGCAGTTCCCCCTGGTAGAGCGCCAGTGCCAGCTCCCATTCCCGACGGGCGATCCGTTCCTCCGCCTCGAGGGCATCGCAGTGGACCTGCGTGGGCTCCACGCCCACCAGGCCATCCCCACCGGCTACAAGCGCCGCTTCGCCGACCACCTTCCGGATGGCATGCAGCACGTTGCGGAGGGCGTGCCGGCCCCGAGCCTGGTCGGCCTCCGGCCAGAGCAGGGCCAGCAGGGTGTCGCGGGAGTGGAGCCGGCGGGGGCGGGCAAGTACCAGGTAGGACAGCACCGCCAGCTGGCGGGGCTGGGTCAGCTCCGGGACCGGCGAACGCCCGGGCCCCCGGCGCAGGGACACCGGCCCGAGCACCTGCAGGGTGACCGTCGACTCGGGAGAGCGGTTCATCGGCTCCGCCGGGAATACCGGACGATAAAAGGACGATCCGGGGGCGGCCGGGAGTCAGGTTGTGGCTCCCAAGCAGGCATTCCCTCAACCCGCTCGTCACCCGGAGGTATCATGTCGTTCCGTCCACCCCTCTGCGCGCTCACCCTGTCCGGCCTGCTCCTGGCCGGATGCGAGAGCGGCGGCAACCCGAACAGCCCGGAGGGCGGGCTCGGCGGCCCCACGTCCGGGGCTGCCCTCGGGGAGGTCACGGTCTTCGCCAGCGGTTTCAACTACCCGCGCGGCCTGACCTTCGGCCCTGACGGGTATCTCTATGTGGCCGAGGCGGGCCAGGCGGGCAGCTCGAGCACGACGCCGGAGCAATGCCCCCAGCTGCCGCCTCCCTTCGGGCCCTACCGGAACGGGAACACTTCCCGGATCTCCCGGGTGAGCCCGGATGGCCAGGTCAGCACCGTGGCGCAGGGGCTGCCCTCCGGCGCCAACGGCCTGGGCGACGTGCTCGGCGTCGCCGATGTCGCCTTCAGTGGCCGCGGCCTGTACGCGCTGGTCGCGGGCGGCGGTTGCAGCCACGGGTCGGCGGAGGTGCCCGCCTCGCTGGTGCGCATCCACCACGACGGCACGTGGGATGTCGTGGCCGACCTGAGCGCCTACCAGGCCGCCAACCCCGTGGCCGTCGCGCCGCCGGATTTCGACCCCGACGGTTCCTGGTACGCCATGACCGCCGTGGCGGGCCGGCTGGTCGCCGTGGACGCGAACCACGGGGAGATTGTGCGTATCCATCCCGGAAACGGCAAGGTGGAACGGCTCGCGGACTTCACCGCGACCCTCGGCCACGTGGTGCCCACGGCGGTCGCGGAGCGTCGCGGCGCACTCTACGTCAGCCAGCTGGGCGTCTTCCCGGCCGTGGCGGGCACGCAGAAGATCTGGCGGGTCTCGGCGCGCGGGGAGATCACGGAGGTTGCGACGGGCTTCACCATGGTCCTGGGACTGGCCTTCGATCGCTGCGGCAGGCTCCACGTCCTCGAGACCTCGACCCTCGACGGATTCCCCACCCCGAACACCGGTCGCATCACCCGCCTCGACGGTCGGGGTGGCCGGGAGATCATCGCCGACAGCCTGTTCTTCCCGACGGACCTGACCTTCGGGCCCGATGGCGACCTGTACGTCTCCCACCTCGGCTTCGGGCCGCCGCTGCCCGGCGAAGTGCTGCGGATCTCCGTGCCCTCGGCGAACGACCGGTGTGCCGGCCTGGACCTGGAGCGGCACCGCGACTGAGCGGGCAGCCGCCGGACCGGCCGGGGTGCGCCCAGTGACCCCGGCCGGTCTGTGCCGCCACCGCGCCATGGCACGCGGCAGCACTTGCCGTCAGATCGCATCACTTCCCGTATCCCCCAACCAGTGGAGACTCCTGGCGATGCGTCCCTCTCCGCGCAGCCTGCTGATCCCGGCCCTGTCCCTTGCTGCCTGTCCAGGACCAACCCCGCCAGGTCCAGACCTCAGTGCTCCCGGGATCTGGGCCGCGTGTGAGGTCGTCTGCCCCGTCACGCACCCCATCCCACCCGGCACCTTCACGCTAGGGACGCAAGGTGCGACCGACCCCTCGCAGGGGAGCCCGACGCGCACGATCACGGTGCATTCCTTTGCGGTGTCCGCCGAGATCACGAGGGCGCAGTTCGCCCACTTCGTTCAAGAGGCGAACTACCGGCCGTCCGCTGGCTGCCTGGTCGCGCGGCCATCAATCTTCCCGACACCGGTGACCCTGTCGCCCACCGCGTCATGGCTACTCCCCGAGCTGCCCGGCCCCCTGCAGGCGTCGGAGCATCCTGTTACCTGCGTCAGCTGGATGGATGCGCGCGCGTACGCCGCATGGCTCAGCGCGACAAGTGGCGCTCACTACCGCCTCCTCAGCGAGACGGAGTGGGAGTATCTCGCCCATGCCGGCACGACCGGCCCGTATTACTGGCCCGCGACCACCCCCAGCGCCTACTGTGATCGGGCCAACACGTACATCGGCGTACCGCTGGCGAGACTGCCTGCCTGCCTCGACACATACCCGGGGACGTCACCGGTTGGCATGCTGGGCCTCAACCCCTTCCAGGCTTCCGACATGCTTGGCAACGTTGAGGAATGGCTCGAGGACTGTTACGCGCCCACCTACGACCTGATTCCGGCCAACGGGGACCCCTATGAGATCCCGGTGGCGCGTCCCGGACAGCCACCCCGCAACTGCCGCGAGCGGGTCGTCCGTGGAGGCTCCTGGAAGGACCCGATCACGGCGATCGGCATCCAGGTGCGCGCGCACGCGGCCATCGGCGAGCGGGCCAACTTTCGCGGCTTCCGGATTGCGCTCGCATGCGATGACTTGAATCTGTGCTTTGATCAGGGGGGTACACCCTGGCCCAGATGACCGACAGGCTGCGGACGGACAGCCGCATGCCGTTGCCAGGGCGCGGCCATCGGGCGGCACCGGGCTGGCGCCACCCGTCCCGGGGCCACATACTGCCGTTGAGCGCGCCGCGGACCTGCGACTTGACCGGGCGTTCGCGCGCTCCTGATGCCCAGCGTCCCCCCCCGACCTGCCCTGGCACGGTCCTACCGCCCGGACGATCGGGAGCTTTCTTGATCTCATCCGTCAGGAGGCTCCGATGGCACGTCACCCCGCGTCACTCCCGCTGCTCGCGGCCGCCGTTGTCTTGCTGAGCGCGCCTCCCCTGCATGCCCAGGCCGCTCCCTCCTGGTCCGGCTGCAAGACCGACGCCCTGTCCTCGTACAACTGCGCGTCCTATTACAGCGGCAGCGTCACGCTCACCGCATCGCTCAAGACCCCCGATGGCACCGAGACCCGCGCCATCACGGCCGCCGTCACCACGGGCCGGGTCACGTGCCGCGTCACAGGCCCCAGCGACCCGGCGTTTGACGGGCCAGGCCTGCTCGCCGTCGAGCATGCGAACACGGCGAACGCCGGCGAGTACACGATCCAGGTCTGGTGCCCCGCAAGGCCCGGGAGCAAGCCCTCGCGCGATGACGCCCCGGCGATTGACAGCTACAAGCGTCACGCCAGCAACTATGGCCTCCTCGAGGGCAAGGACGAGCATGAACATCCGGACGCCGATGCGGCGAATGGGGTCACTGGGACCGAGACGGTCACCTGGTCCCTGCACCGGTAAGTCGGGCGAGACCGCTCCGGCTGCGGTGCGATCACAGCGCGCCACCACCGCATGATCCTGTCAGCGGCCGGCCCCACGGCCAGCCCAGGCCTGGAGTCCACGAGCCTCGCGCTGCGGGTCATGCGCAGGCGTCAGCCTTCGCCGCAGAGCCCCGTGGGTTCAACTCGCACACGGCCCGCCGGCAGCCCATTCGCGGGCAATCTTCCAATGGTGAAGGGCGACTGATGCGGCTGGTCCCGCTGCTCGTCACGCTCGCCTGCTCAGCGCTGGTTGCTGGAGACGCGGCCGCGCAGGTGCCATCCCTTCCCGAGGGAGCTCAGACCCACTGGGTTGTGGGTCAACCGTATGAGATCGTCGCCTACGTCACCTTTGATCCCACCACGGTCGCGCGCCGCCTTCCACGAACATTGCGATTCATCACGCTGAGCGAGCTGGCCACGACCGGGGTCCGTTGGGCGACGGACTACCTGGCGGAACACCCCACGCACGGCGACTGGGGCATTTCTTTTCTCGAATTCGTTCGGATGGGAGCATTCACGATTGACGGGCGCGCCCCGCATTGGCCAGAGCACGGAGCCGCGGCGCTGTGGTTCGCCCGGGTCGCGCCATCAACGCCGGCGACGGACCTCGGACCAGGGCGCCCATTGCTGGCCTTGGAGTTCTGGATGCCCGACAGCGCGTACGTCGCCTACATGCGCGGCAAGGGCCACTACGCCACGTACGGCGCCGTGACGCTTCTTCAGACGTCCGACTCAAGTTGGCGGGGGTCGGTAGACGTCGCTGGGCTGACAATCGTCGCCGAGTGCCTGCCGACCGGCCCGGTTACCGGGGGAGCGGGATCCGCCGGTATGCAGGCAATCTTCCCACCACTCTCGTCCTCGGTGCAGCGCATTGTGCGCGTGGCGTTCGCTGGACACCGAGCCCAGGATTGTGGGGGCGCTTCGACTTGGCGTCTCCATGGCACTCATCCGCTCGCCAACGGCGTCGTGCTACGGCCATCGACGTTTCAATTCGGTTACGAGCTCATCGGTGGTGCCTACGCCAGGTGATTCGCCAAGAGAGTGCGCGCGCTTCGCGCGCGCTATTTCCTTCGGCTGCCACTGACCCGTGGTCGTCAGGCTTCACCCAACAATGTCTCCATCCTAGCCCCAGCCCGGGGCCGTGCAACTCGTTGTGGAGGCGAACCGCACCTTGGCCGAGGAGAGCATCGCCGGCCGGCTCGTCATCCGGGAACCCCTCCGGATCCCGGCGGGGTGAAGCGGGTTGGCCTCTTCCGACACCTTGACTCCCACGGGTGCCAGCTCCTCCGGAAAGGGGGCAGTCACTCCGGCTACGTGAACCGGCGGGCCGGCAAGACTTCAACAGTTCCACCTCACCGCGAGATCAACGACTTCCTCGCCAAGAGGATCTGCCGCGACCTTTAAGTACCAGCACCGTGAGGCCCAACCGGCGCATGGACCTGTCAGCGGTCGGCGCGTAGACTGGCTGAGGGAACAGTCCACGAGCCTCCCCCTGCAGCTCATGCGCAGACGTGTGGCCGCGTCACCACGTGACAGTGGCACGTCTTCGAGCGACACACTCGCAGAATAGGCACGTCTCCCGTGAGGCGCTCCCAGGCCGTCGTCCCTGATCGTGTACGCTGCACCTTCCCGGGGAGCGTCCGTGACTTCCTTTGACCATCGGCAGGTGCAGGCGAACGGCATCAGCCTGCACGTCGCCACGGCGGGGGATTCCAGAAAGCCGGCGGTGATGTTCCTGCACGGGTTTCCTGAGG
Source organism: Gemmatimonadales bacterium (assembly GCA_044221045.1). Lineage (GTDB taxonomy): Bacteria > Gemmatimonadota > Gemmatimonadetes > Gemmatimonadales > GWC2-71-9 > JADJOM01. Next base: position 15,606 of record JBGAPX010000048.1, on the reverse strand, counting down.
GCTGGTTCTCCTGGCGGTCCATCATGGGGGCACTGGCGGATGACTATTTCGTCCTTGCCCCTGATCTTCGCGGATACGGACAGAGCGACAAGCCGGCGGGCGGGTACGGGATGATGGCGCTGACGGACGATGTGCATGACGTCGTCACACAGCTCACGGACGCACCACTCACCCTGGTAGGTCATGACTGGGGTGGGGCCCTGGCGTGGCTGTATGGGCACCGCTTCGCGGACACGCTGCGCCAGCTGGTGGTGGTCAATTGTCCGCACCCCCACACGTGGCTCACCGCCATCCGGCGAGGTCAGGACTGGCAACGCATCCGCAGCAGCTACATGGTGTTCTTCCAGCTCCCGTGGCTGCCTGAGACCCTGCTCACCGGCGCGGGTGGTTGGCTGCTCCGACGAGGCCTCACGCTCGCGGAAGGGAGCAAGGGGGCCATGAACGCGGCGCTGGTCGACGAACTGGTGGGGGGGTTCAGGACGCACCATGACCTCACCGGCCCCCTCAACTTCTATCGCGCGTTCCTGCAGGACCAGTTCAGTACGTCAGCGCGCCGTCGGTTGATGACCGCGTTGGGGCGCCCCATTCCGGTTCCCTGCACGCTCATCTGGGGGGACCGCGACAGATTCCTGAGCGCCCACGTGGCCAGGCAGAGTCACGAGCACGCGCAGTGTGACGTCGAGTGGCGGCCGCTCCCCGGGGTGGGACACTTCGTGAGCATTGAGGCGCCGGGCCGGTTGGTCGCGGAGCTGCGCACGGTGCTTGCCCGGCACGCGCCGGCCGCTGCCTAGAAGGGTCTTGAAGCTGGCGCCGCCGCCGGAGCGCATGCACAGGACGCTGACGTCCGCGGCCGTCGGGTCCCGTGCGCCAGCAGGCGACCGACCGTCGGCCCGTTCGCTTGCGCGAGCGAGCCTCGGGACGCAGCTTATGCGAGGTCGTTACCAGGCACGGGGAGTCGTGCCGTTTGCTGGCGTACCTCCAGGTCACCATGACCCACCTGTCGACACTGACCTCTCGCGACTCCGCCACCGCCATTCCCGCGGAGATCGACCGCCGCCTGACCCGGGCGCAGACCTCGCTCTCCGGGCTCGCGCGCCACAGAGAAGTGCGACGCCTGGCCCGGGCTCGAGGCTACCTCACCAACTCCCCTTCCTATCTCATCGTGGACGCCTTCCTGCCCACGCTTCTCTTCGTGGCTGGCCTGGTCGTGATCCGTCAGGCCTGGAGCGGCTCTGGCAGGGACCTCCATACCCTGGCCGGCCGCGTCAGCCTTCTCACGTCTGCCCTCTGTTTTGGCCTGCTCATGGCGTGGAGCGTCCGACAGTCTGCCGTCGCCGCCGTCCGCGAGCTGGCCGCCGCGCTCCGTCCCGCTGTGGAGAATTGATGAAGCATGATCCCGGGAGCAGCGCCAGCTAACCTTCGCATGCAGCCGCCAGGGCGCGGCCGGCGGCCTGTGCCGGAACCAGCACCACCAGGCGTCATCCAACAGGATTCCCCGACCTCGCCGCGCCCTGCAGCCGATGCGGGGTCGTCAGGTCGCCTCCTCCATCTCTTCGGACCCGTGCCGACCAGCCTCCAGCCCCCGAGCGTACGCCCAGCAGCGGAACCCGACGGGGGGCCACCGGCCCCCCCCGCCTGGATCGAGGGCTGGGGCGGCGATGGGTCCGGGTGGCCGCGCTGGCAGCTCATGCTCGTGCTCGGCATCGTGGTCGCCGTCGGCCTCGGGCTCTGCAGGGTCTTGTGGTGGGGAGGGCAGCGATTCCCTTTCTCGGTGGCCGCGGGCCTCCTCATCCTGGCGTTCTACTGGATCCGCGGGCGCCCGCTCCAGCAGCCTGGGCCTGCGCCGCCCCCACGCATGCTGGTGGCCGCCGGCCTCGCGGGGGCCGTGGCCTTCCTGGGCAGCCATGTGACCCCACGCGAGGTGTCCTGGCCTGCGCTCCTCGTCGGATCGATTGGGCTGGGCGGGGCCGCCGGCTACATGAGCTGGCTCCTGGGTCAGTTGCTCGTGCTCGCGGCCATCGCCGCGTGGTGGCTCCTGAGAGAACTCCTGCGGCCGCCGGGCTGGCATGACGCGGCCTGACCGGCGCTGGAGGCTGTCGACGCGCCGCGGGCATCGCAGGGGCCACTGGCGCCGGTGAGTGGCGCCTTGCAGCTCATGCGCAGGCGTTCGGCCGCACCGCGCTCAGTCCAGTGCCCAATCCCCTCTCGCTTCAGCCACCTCGAGGATCCATCGCCGCCCTCAGACACCCCCTCGTGTGCTTCGCCCTTCTCCTCCTGGCTTGCCAGCCTCAACCCGCGCCGCCGAAGGAGCGTGCCACGGAGGCCGCCGCCGCGATCCGCAGGATCTTCGAAGGCTTCTACGCCCTGCCGGGAATGACCATTCATTGGGAGCTGGCAGACGCCCAAGCCTCGATCGGTGGGGACCTGGGGTACTCCTGCGGCGCCTACGAGCTCGCCTTCAACGACCCCAAGGGCAACGCCGTCGTGGACCGCGGGAAGTACTCGACCGTCTGGCGAAAGCAGCCGGATGGCACCTGGAAGGTCGTGCTGGACGCCTTCAATTCCGATCTCCCGGCACCGGGCATGTAACCCCGTACGCGCCCAGCCTGACCATCGCAGGAAGGTGCCGCCCCCTGCCATCGGTTGGCGGCCGGCAGCAGGCGCCCGACCGTGGGCCGGCCTGCTTGCGCCGACCAGCCTCGGGTCGCAGCTTGTGCGGGGTCGTTCGATGGCGACATGCCCCGCCACCCCGTGAGGATAGCCATGCTCCGTGCGTGTGCCCTCGCAGCCCTGGCCCTTGCTGCCGCGTGCGCTGACCAGTCCAGACCCCACCCCGGCGCCGGATCCTCCGCTTCGCCCATCTCCGCCCGGGAGGGCTACCTCGATGTGCCCGGTGGACGCATCTGGTATCGCACCACCGGCGGAGGACCTCGCACGCCAGTCATCCTGCTGCATGGCGGGCCAGGGTACTCCAGCTACTACCTCCGTGTCCTTGATTCCCTGGGCGTGGATCGGCCCACGATCCGATACGACCAGCTCGGCGGGGGCAAGTCGAGCCGCACCACGGACACCCTGCTGTTCACCATCCCCCACTTCGTCGCCGAGCTCGACTCGGTGCGTCGCACGCTGGCGGGCGATCAGGTGTTCCTGGTCGGTCATTCATGGGGCACCATCCTGGCCCTGGAATACTATCGCGCCCATCCCGACCACGTGGCGGGCCTGATCCTGGCAAGCCCGGCCCTCGACATCCCCGAATGGGAACGCCATGCGAGGGAACTCGTGTCCACCCTGCCCGATTCGCTTCAGCGCGCGATCCGGCTTAGCGAGCAGACCGGCGACTTCACGACGCCGGCCTACCAAGCCGCGCTGGGCGCCTTCTATGAGCGCTACGTCTGGAGGCACCCGCTCCAGGCGGACCTCGACAGCACCCTCCAGAGCGTGAACGAGCGCATTTACAACTACATGCAAGGGCCGAGCGAATTCACGATCGTCGGGACCCTCAAGCACTATGACGGCACGTCGTTCCTGCCCGACGTGCGCGTCCCGACCCTGTTCACCGTGGGTGAGTTCGATGAGGCCAACCCCGCCACCGTCCGGCGCTTCGCGGACCTGACCCCAGGGGCCACGCTCGCGGTCATCCCCGGCGCGGCCCACATCACGACCTGGGACAACCCGCCCGCGATGCTCCACGTCGTGCGCACCTTCCTCGCCGGCGTGGACTCTGTTCGCGCCGCGACCAAGTAGGTCGCCAACCCAGCATCTGACCCCTGGACGCATCGAGGAGCGATCATGCCCGAACAGCGCGCCGTCGCTGGAGCATCGGTCCGCACGCGGGCCGTTGATCGCTGGTTTTCCGTTGGCGTCGCGCTGATGATCATCCTCTTGAACGTCGCGGCGTTCACCCCGTCGCTGGTCGATCCCTCGCGACGCACCGTGCCGCTTCCCCTGCCACCCCTGGTGGTGCTGCACGCGCTCGTGTCCGTCGGCTGGCTCCTCGTGTTCCTCGCCCAGGCGACGCTTGTCGCCACAGCGCGAGTCGACACACATCGTCAGGTGGGGGTCGTCGGCGCCGTCCTCTCGGCGGCCGTGGTGGTCCTGGGCGCGCTCGTGGTGCTGGCACAGGCGCGGCGGGGCGTGGACCTGAGTGGAGACATCTCGCGCCTTCCCCTGCCCGCGGGCGTGGACGGCCTGTCGGCGACGGTCGCCTTGCTGTTCTTCCCGCTGCAGTTCGGGGCCTTCGTCGGCGCCGCGCTGTGGTACCGGCACCATCCGCGCACCCACAAGCGCCTCATGCTGTTCGCCGCCCTGGCGGGCATCACGCCGACGCCGGTAGCCCACCTGATCGGGCACTGGGTCGGCCCGCAGCCGTGGGCGGACGCCCTCTTCCCCCTGAGCGCGCTCTTCTTCGTCTCCCTCGTCGCGGTTCACGAGCGGATGGTGACGGGCCGGATCCATGCGGTGACGGTGTGGCTGGGCCTCCTGGTCGTTGTCGCGGAGCGCGTGCTCACCTGGGGAATACAACGGACTGCCGCGTGGCACCGGTTCGGCGAGTGGCTGGTCCACGTGTGAGCCGCCGCACACGACCATGGCGACCGATGTGGATGCTGCCGACACCGTGAGTTGTCCCCCCGGCATGGCCGTGGCACTCTCCCCGGGCCATCCCGGACGACCGCTTCCCGCTCAATCCGGCCGACCGACGCCTGCGGGGCGACCGTATGCCGACATCCTCGGAGGCATCTCCCTCGCTTGCGCGCCCGGGTACCGGGGCGCAGGTTGGGCAGGTCGGTTCCCGCCCCCGTCACGACGGAGCGCATGCCTTCCTGGTCCTCGGGCCTCGTCCCCCTCGCCCTCGCCTGCGTCACCGGCCTGCAGGCCCAGGCCAGCCCCGGCACCGGAAACCTCCCCTTCCGGATTCCGGACCGGGTCGGCGGCTACCACCTGGCCACCCGCCCTGCCTCCACCGCCCCCGCTGACCACCTCATGCTGCACTACCGGCGGAGCTTTGAAGAGCCACCGGTGACGGTGGGGTTGTACCCGCTCGATGCCCCGGGGCCATGCCCGCTGCCCTGTGATGCTACCGGCCTGGCGGCGCTCGTGGGTGCGTTCAGCGCCCAGTTTGGCCCCGCCCGCGCCGCCGACGGCTGGTCCCGCCTCGAGGTGCTGGCACTCAGGCCGCTCCGCGCGCCGTTCGAACGGCCCCAATGGCCGGCGTGGCACCTGGTGGTCGCGGGCGCCCGGGGATCGACACTTCATACGCTTCACTTCTATTGGGTGGCCACGCCGGGCGCGCTGGTCACCGCCCGCACCGTGGTGCCGGAGCTCGAGCCCTGGGATGCCGAGCTGGACGGGTTCGTCAGCCGCTACGCGGAACAGGTGGTGCAGCGCCTGCCACCGCGACCCGATCCGGTGCCGTAGCCCCTGCGCTGTGGGTGCCCGGTACCCCCACTCCCCTCCTCATCCTCCCCGGGAGCCCCCATGATCCGGTTGCCCCGCCGTCCCGAGATCGACGAGCACACCCTCAAGCTCATGGTGGGCATCGTCGCCCTCTCCCTGGCGAACCTCACCACCTGGTTCGCCGGCAAGCCGCTCGAGTCCATCAGCGCCTCGTACTACGAGACCGGCCCCTCGCAGACCACGTTCATCGGCTTCCTCTTTGCCGCCGCCTCGTTCTTCCTGGCCTACAACGGCCAGTCGCGACGGGAGATGGTGGCCAGCAAGGTGGCGGCGGTGGCCGGCCTCGGCGTGGCGCTCTTCCCCTGCAGCTGCCCCGGCCACCCGGCGCAGCCGCCCATCCACTATGCCGCGGCGGCGGTGCTCTTCCTGGCGCTGGCGTACCTCTGCTACTGCTTCTTCCGGCGCGCCTGGGCCAAGGCCCACCGCGAAGCCCGGGCCCGGGGGGCGATCTACGTGGCGTGCGGCCTGGCGATGCTCGCCACGCTGCTCACCCTGGCGCTGGACCGCGTCACCGGAGGGCACCTGCGGGCGCTGGACCCGCTGCTGACCTATCACGGCGAGTACCTCTGCCTGCTGGCCTTCGGCATCTCGTGGCTCACCGCCAGCCGGATGCTGCCGCTGCTCACGCGGCCGGATGAGCGGATCTCGCTGGTGGGAACGGGGTGAGGGGCCGTGGCCGCACGCGAAGGGCGCGCCGGGACGCCGGGCGATCGCAGGCGCCGCCTCGCGTGCGCCGCGACCTGCAGCCCCTGCGGGTGCCTGGCGGCGAACGAACCTCCACGCAGGAAGCGAGGTGGATCATGAGAACCCCAGGCGGGCATGGCCACCCACCGCCCGCGCCACCGGGTCGCGCCCCCCGATTGTACCTGGTGTGGTTCTCCGTCGGTGTCGCCACCATCGTGCTGCTCGGCTTCACGCGGACCTTCTTTCTTCCGCTGGTGCGTCACGCCTTTGCCGCCCCCTGGTTCGTGTACATCCATGGCGCGCTCTTCTTCGCGTGGATCGCCCTCCTCGTGGCCCAGGCCCACCTCGTGGCGGCGCGCCAGGTGCCTCGCCATCGCAGCCTTGGGCGCGTGGCGGCGGTACTGATCCCCCTCATGGTCGCCTCCGGTGTCATTGTGGCGCTGTGGTCCACCGCCCGCGACTACCGGGCGGGTGGCGGACCCCCGCGCATCGCCTTCTTCTATGGCCAGCTGACCGACCTGGCCATGTTCACCGGCTTCGCCGTCGCCGCGCTTCTCGCGCGCCGGCGCCCGCCGCTCCACAAGCGGCTGATCCTGCTCGCGACCCTGGCGGTGTTCGGGGCCGCGGCCGCCCGGGTACCGATCATCGGTGCGGCCTCCAACTATGTCACGCTCGTGTTCCTCCTCGCGCTCGCCGGGTACGACTGGCGCTCCAGCGGCCGCTTGCACCCGCTGACCCTCGCCGGGGGGCTGGTGCTCATGGCCGGGACATTCACGCAGGATGCCATCGGCGCGAGCCCGCTGTGGCAGGAGCTCGGGCCTGCCCTCATCCGTGGCATCCACTACGGAGGGCTGCCGCCCGGCTAGCCCATGGAGCGACCGGCCACGGCGGCTTGCGCCCCCCGGCCCCGCGCGCCACCTTGTGCGGGAACGGCCCGGTTCCCCGGGCGCGTTCCCGGTGCTCGCCACGGTGGGGATCGTGGGCGCGGCCGCATTGCCTTCGCCACCGTTTCCCGGCCTTCCCATGAACAGCCGCACTTCACCTGCCGCCCGGACCCTGCCGCTGCTCGCCGCGCTGGCGCTGCTCGCCGCGTGCGGAGATTCCTCGGGGCCCACGACGCTCACCGTGGCGGCCCTCGAGGGGCACTGGAGGGCGACGAGCCTCCGCTACCGGGACCTCGCGGACACGACGCTCTCCCAGGAGATGGTCGCGACGGGCTTGCAGACGATCGACCTCACGTTCCAGGGGGACCTGTACGCCCGGGTGGACACCTTCCCCACCCCGCGCTTCGCCCTCGCGATCGACTCCGGGACCGTGGTGGTCGCCGGTGCCCAGGTGACCCTCGCGTCGGATGGCGGCACCACGCTCACGCTGGGCGGGAAGCTGGTGGATGGAGACCTGGTCCTCGCCGACACGGTGCCCATGCGACTCCTCTGTCCGACGGGATGCACGGCGCCCACGGAGGTGCGCTACCGGCTTCGACGCGCGGGCGGCTGAGCCGCCCGGGCGCCCTGACGACTCCGGCCCGCCAGCACCGCACGCCGGGGTCGGCCGGCTTCGTCGGTCCGGACGTGCTCGTGCAGCTGCGCGCCCGGGCCGCCACCTTCACCGGATGACCGGCACCTGCCAGAGACCCGCCTCCTGACCGACGCGGAGCGGTCCCAGCTCGCTCCCTTCCGCGATCCCTTCGTGACGCCATGGACCGGTATCGCCGCCGCCGTGGCGCTCGGCGTACTCGCGTTCGTGGTCGGCCTCGGCGTCCTCGGGTTCGTGGCGGACGACCCGATGCGCGGCCTTCCGGCGGCCGCCTGGGGCTCCGCCGGCGTCGCCGCGGCCGTCCATGCCTGCACGCAGTACGTGCGGCGCCGGCCCATGCAGGCCGAGCATGCGCTGGCGGACCTTGCGGCCGGCACCGCGCTGGTCACCCGGTATGCGGCCCGCGAGGCCATCGAGATCGAGGAACGCGAGGACGAGGGCCTCACGTATTACCTCCTCCTGGACGACGGCCGGATCCTGCTCCTCTCCGGCCAGTACCTCTATGACCTCGCCGACGCCGGACGGTTCCCGGCGCGAACATTCGAGGTGGTCCGCACCGCGTCCGGGCACGTGCTGGGCATCACCGCGACCGGGGAGCCGCTGCGGCCGTCCCAGGTCCGCGCACCACGCAGCGATGAGTTCGGCCCCAAGGGCTGGCCCCGGGATGGCAGCGTCGTGGAGGGGCCGTTCGACCGGCTGCGGGCCTGACGGCCCCGCGGCGCTCATGGCGGCGTGGACATCGCGGGCCAGGCTCCGGCAGCGCCCAGCTCACGCGGCCGGATGAGCGGATCTCGCTGGTGGGCAAGCCGTGAGGGAGGACGGCGGGAGACCACTGATGGCAGGCCTCGGGAGGCTGCATGAGCGTTGAGCGGATGGATAACGTCGGCATCGTCGTGGCGGACCTCGACGCGGCCATCGCCTTCTTCACCGAACTGGGCCTGACCCTCGAGGGCCGCATGCCCATCGAGGGGGAGTGGGCGGGCCGCGTCACGGGCGTGCGCGGCCAGCGGGTCGAGATCGCGATGCTGCGCACCCCCGACGGCCACAGCCGGCTCGAGCTCTCGCGCTTCGACGCCCCCGCGATCGCGAGCGATCACCGCACCGCCCCCGTCAACTCCCTGGGCTACCTGCGGGTGATGTTCGCCGTGACCGACCTCGACGACACCCTCGCCCGGCTCGGCCGGCTCGGCGCGTCGGTGGTGGATGAAGTGGTCACGTACCAGGACGCCTACCGCCTCTGCTACATCCGGGGCCCGGAGGGGATCCTCATCGGGCTCGCGCAGGCGCTCCGGCCGCCAGGAGCTCGGGCGGAGTCCAGGACCGGCTGACCCACTCGTGCCCCGGGCGGGAGATGGCGGCCAGCCGGATGCTGCCGCTGCTCATGCGGCCGGATGAGCGGATCTCGCTGGTGGGGAAGAGCTGAGGCGCCGTTCCACCCGCTGAAACACCGGCCGGATGACCGGCGTACGGAGACCACTCCCACATCGAGCGGCACGACCATGGACCGTTACGCCATCATGGCCCTCATTCCGGTGGTCGGGCTCTTCTTCACGGGGCTCGTCGCCTTCTCCTTCACCCGGCTCGGCCGCGCGCTGGCGACCCGCATCGAGGGGCGCGTCGATGCCGCCACCGAGGCCCGGCTCGCGGCCCTCGAGCGCGACAATGAGCTGCTGCGCCACGCCCTGGGCGAGGCCCACGAGCGGCTCGACTTCGCCGAGCGGGCCCTGCTCCGCGACGCCTCCCCGGAGATCAGGACGCCGGTGTAGGGCATCCGCCGTCGCCGGACACCGCCCGCATCGTCCACCCCCTGGTTCCGGTCCGGCGGGCCGCCGCGACCCCGCGCGCTTGCGCGGCCACGTACCGGCCGGCAGGTTGGGCGGTAACGTCCGCCCCGACCCGCCTCCCCCCTCAGCGCAGCCGCGACGGAGGCCCCATGCAGTGGATCACCCGCGCCCGCCCGAAGATCGATCGCGTCGCCTGCCCCTGGCTCATCGCCCGCTTCATCGACGCCGAGGCGGAGTTCCTGTTCGCGGCCCCCGAGGACGTGCGCCGCCTGGCGCAGGAAACCGGCGCCATCCCGTTCGATGTCGAGGGCGTGGAGTTGTCCCACGACGGCCCGCTCTGCTCGTTCGACGCGCTGCTCCGCACGTATGGGCTGACCGACCCCGCCCTCCACGAGCTGGCCGTGATCGTCCGGGGCGCCGACACCGCGCGCCTGGACCTCGCGCCGCAGGCCGCCGGCCTGCTGGCGATCTCGCTCGGCCTCTCCCGCCTCTTCAGCGACGACCACGAGCAGCTCCGGCACGGCTTCGTGGTGTACGACGCGCTCTACGCCTGGGCGACGGAGGCCCGCGGCGAGACCCACACCTGGAATCCGCAGCGCGTGGCGTAGTCCACCGCCGCGGCAGGTCCCGCAGCGCGGCCGCCCCCTCACCCCGGAGAGCCCGCAAGATGACCGCAGCCCCAGATGCCACCGCCCGCCCGCTCGACCGCGGGCCCGCCATGCCGCCCCGCCAGCGGGAGCATCGTTTCCACGTGGGGATGGCGCTGGCGATCGCCGCGACGGCGCTGGTCGGGTTCGCCCCGACGTACTACCTCAAGCCGTTCATCGCCGCCCCGCCGCTCTCCCCGCTGGTGCACCTGCATGGGGTGCTGTTCACGCTGTGGCTGGCGCTGTACCTGACGCAGACCTCGCTGATCGCCACCGGCCGGACCCAGGTGCACCGGCGGCTCGGCGTGGGGGCGGCGGTCCTGGCCTGCCTGCTCCTCGCCGTCGGATACGCGACAGCGATCGCGACCGCGCGGCGCGGCGTGAGCCCGATCAGCGAGCTCTCGCCTACCGCCTTCCTCGCGGTGCCGCTCGGCGCCCTCGTGGCCTTCGTGGTGCTGCTGGGCCTCGGCCTCCACTACCGGCGGCGCGCCCCGGTCCACAAGCGGCTGATGCTGCTGGCCACGCTGGCACTGCTGGTGCCGGCCTTCGCCCGGATCGGGGTGCAGGTCGGCGTGCCCGGCCCGGTCCTGCCCCTGGGCGGCAGCATCGCGTACATCGCCGGCACCTGGGTGCACGACTGGCGAGCGGAGGGCCGGATCCATCCGGCGCTCCTGTATGGCGGGATCTTCCTCGCCGCGTCCATTCCGGTGCGCTTCCTGGTGGGCGGGACGACGGCCTGGCAGCGCCTCGCCGCCTGGCTGGTGCGCTGATGTCCGGTCACCCGGCGGGGGCGCCGACCCGGTGTGGCTCGACGGGCCCTCGACGTCTCCGAGGTACCTCCCCCGCACGGTTCATCATGAGAAGCCGATTCCTGCTCCACCTGGCCGGGCTCCTGCTCCTGCCCGTGGCCCTCGCGGGCCAGGGCGCCTTCCGGCCGATCATCGCCGCCGGCCCCGAACTGCTGGAAACCTCCTCCCCCATTCCCGGCACGCCGGCCTCCCGGACGGAAGGCCTCGCGCCCGGGATGTCGTTCGAATTCGGGCTCGGGTACCTGCCACCAGGCAAGGCCTGGGGCGCGGAGCTGCGCGGGCTGCACCTCTCACGCTCGCAGCACGCCGTGAACGGCTGCCTCAATGCCGGCCCGGACGACTGCACCCTCGAGACCCAGACGCGGGTCTCCGGCGTGAGCCTGGCGGCGCGCTACTCCCCTCGCGCCACCCGCCGGCTGCAGCCCTACCTGCGGAGCGGGCTCGGGGTGTATCGGGTGTACCACTCGGAGCCCACGGCCTTCATCCCGAACCGCGGCGGCGGCGTGGTGCTGCGCGACACCCGCACCACGACCTCCGCGGCGTTCCTGGCCGGTGGTGGGGTGCAGCTCGGGCAGGGCCGCCCGCAGCTCTTCCTCGAGACGACGCTGCTCCAGTACCTGGGCTCGGCGCCGCGCGAGCGGTCGCTGCTGGTGGCGCTCGGGTTCCGGATCTGAGCCGCGGTCCGGGACGCGCTCAGCGCCGGCGCTCGAAGAACTGCACGTAGGTCCCGCCGGGGTCGCGCGCCAGGAGATTCCGCGTCCAGAGGGTGTCGGAGGCCGCGACGTGCGCCGGCCGGGTGAGCCAGGTGCCCTCGATGGTGGCGCCCTGCCGCTGCAGGGCCCGCAGCGCCTGGTCCAGGTCGGTCACGAAGAAGCCGATCTTGGCGGGCCCGTGGACCATGTCGGGCGGGGTGGGGGCGCCGGCATAGCTGCTGAGCGACCGCGCATCCCGGTGCCACACGAACTCGATCCGAACGCCGGGTCCGCCGAGGAGCACCACCCGGGTGCCGGAATCGGGGGAGGCGGCCTCGAAGAGGAGCTGCAGGCCGAAGAGCTCGCGATACCAGCGGACGCTGGCGGGAAGGTCGGCCACCGAGAGGGCGACGAAGCTCGGGCCGACCACCTCGACCTGTGCCGGCGCCCCCCGGGGGTAGAGGGACAGGGCGAAGGCGGCCAGCGTCAGTCGGAGCATCACGTGGGCTTCCGATGGAGGGAGGTCAGTCCGGTACGGTGTACCGGGGGCACGGTTTCAGCGTGTCGCCGCGGAGCACCTGACGGACGCGCAAGGATGCCGCGCGCCCCGGCCTCCATCCGTGGACGCGTCCATCCCGGCGGTGCCTCATTCCCGACGCTTGGTCGAAGCGACGCAACCCGCCCGTTCCACGCTGAATCTCCCCTCCGTGCCAGGCCGTAGGAGCAGCACCGAGCTCCCCCTCCCCTCCCGGAGCCTGCATGTACCTCGCGCTCAAGGCGCTGCATATCCTGGCCGTGACGCTGTTCCTGGGGAACATCATCACCGGCCTCTTCTGGAAGGCGCACGCCGACCGCTCCGGCGATCCCCGCATCATCGCCCACACCATGGAAGGCATCATCCGCAGCGATCGCTGGTTCACCCTGCCGGGGGTGGGGCTCATCGTGGCCTTCGGGGTCGGGGCGGCGGTGGTGGGTGACCTGCCCCTGCTGCACACGCCCTGGATCTGGCAGGCGATCGTGCTCTTCAGCCTCTCGGGAGTGGCCTTCGCCTGGCAGATCGCCCCGCTGCAGGCGCAGCTGCGCGACCTGGCCCGCGCGGCCACGAACGGCGAGGCGTGGGACGCCGCGCGCTATCACCGCCTCTCGCGGCGCTGGGAATGGTGGGGGATCTTCGCGATCCTGACGCCGGTGGCGGCGCTGGCGCTCATGGTGGTCAAGCCGGCCCGCTGACGGCGTGGTCCCGGCGGGCCCGGACCTTGGCCGGCTCGCTTGCGCGCGCGACCCTGGCTTCGCAGGTTGGGCGGGACCTTCCGCCACCGAGTGAGGCCATCTGGTCGTCATCCACCTGGTCACCCGCATCCACGCGCCGGTCGAGCGCTGCTTCGACCTGTCGCGGAGCGTCGACTTCCACCTGGCGGCGGCGCCGGGCACCGGGGAGACCGCGGTCGCGGGGGTCCGCACCGGCCTGATGGGTGCCGGCGACGAGGTGACCTGGCGCGCGCGCCACCTGGGCTTCTGGTTCCACCTCACCAGCAGGATCACGGCGTGGGATCCGCCGCACGCCTTCCGCGATTCGCAGGTGCGGGGTCCCTTCCAGGGATTCGACCACGATCACCGCTTCGAGCCCTGGGAGGCGCACCCGGGGTGGACCCTCGCCACCGATCATTTCCGGTTCACGGCGCCGCTCGGGCCGCTCGGCCTCGTGGCCGAACGGCTGGTCCTCGCGCGGCACTTGCGCCGTTTCCTGGAGCGCCGGGCCGAGCTGCTCAAGGCCGCGCTGGAGGGCGACGAATGGCGGCGATACCTCGAGGGGGCGGCGGCGTCCGCCGGCTGACCGCGACCTGGCCCCGAGACCGTCCATGACGACCGTGCCGGTGATCCCCGCGCTGGCCCTTTGCCTGCTGGCGATGGGCCCGGTGCCCGGCGCGTTGCGGGCGCAGGGTGCCCCGCAGCAGGCGGGGGTCGTGGTCCGCGTCGCCGAACGGGGTGAGGCGGCGAGGGGGGTGATCCGCGACGCGGACGGCGCCCTGGTCGCCGGGGCGGAGATCTGGTTCGACGGGGACTCGCTGCACCGGCTGCGGTCGGACGATCGGGGCGGGTTCGCCTGGCCGGCGCTCGGCCCCGGCGTGCACCTGATGGCCGTCCGGGCGGGAGGCTACCAGCCGCTGCTCGCCCCCGTGCACGTGCCGGCCGGCCGCCGGCTGCACGCCCGGATCCTCCTCTACCGCGCGGCCCCGGACAGCCTGGGCGATCCGCTCGAGGTCGAGCGGCCGCTCCCGGCGGACACCGTGCCGCGGCCGCAGCCTCGCGCCGGGACCGGCCCGGGGGCATCATTCACCAGCATCAGGAGGCCGTGATGGCAGCCAGTACCCGTGGGGCGGAGGCATCACCGGCGGCGAAGCTGCAGGCCAGCATCGCGCGGTTCGAGCCCGGGATCCAGCGGCTCGTCCGCGCGGTGCGGTCGGCGGTGCGCAAGCGCTTCCCGACCGCCAACGAGCTCACCTACGACTATCGCCATGCGGTCGTGATCAGCTATTCGCCGACCGAGCGGGGGATCGATGCGGTCGTGGCGATCTCCGGGCGCGCGGATGGGGTGGCGCTTTACTTCAACCAGGGCGCGCGGCTGCCGGACCCGAAGGGGCTGCTCGAGGGTTCGGCCCGGCAGGTCCGGTACATCACGGTGACCTCGGCCCGGCAGCTGGCGCATCGGGACGTGAAGGCGCTGCTGGCCGCCGCGCTGGCGCAGGCGAAGATCCCGCTGGCCCGCTCGGGGCGGGGGCGGCTGGTTTCGCGGCCGAGCAGCCGGAAGAAGGCGCAGTGACGGGTGGCGTGGCGCCCCGCCGCTGCGCGACCATGCTCCTCACGGCGACCCTGCTGATCGCCGCGGCGCCGCGCCCGGCCGGGGCGCAGCAGGGCCCGGGCTCCGTGGAAGGCTCCGCGTATTGGGTCACCGTGCGGGGCGAGCGGCGGCCGGCGGGCGTGGGGGTGATCCTGCTCCTGCGCGATTCCGAGGGCCTGCGCGCGGGCCTCGACGCGGTGTGCCGGGCGCAGCGGCGCGCGGCGGCGGCGGTGGAGGATTCGCTGGCGCGGCTCGCGCGGGAGGTGGCCGACACGATGCAGACGCCCGTCGGTGATCCGTGGACCAGCTGGTGGGAGGCGGAGACCGACCTCCGGGGTGCGCGGATCGAGACCCGGCTCCGGCTGGCGGCGAGTGGCCGGGCCGCCATCCACCGCCTCCTCGGGGAGGCCGCGGTGGACAGCGCGCCGGCGGGCCCGGCGGCCCGCTACCGGTTTGCGGGCTTGCCGGCGGGGCGGTACATCCTGTTCGGCGAGTGGGCCAGCGGGCCCGCGACCTGGCAGTGGTGGGAGCCGCTCGCGCTGGCGGAGGGTGCCGCGCTCACGCGCGACCTGCGCGGCGCCGGCGAGGCCAGCGACCAGTTTTCCTGCCGGTACCCCTGAGCGGCGCCGCGGCCGGGCCCGGCGCGGACCACGACCCCCTCATGCGAGCGACCATGCGCCACACCGTGTCCCTCAGCCTGCTCCTGCTCACCGCGGCCTGCGGCGGCGCGCCCGGCCACGACGAGGTCCGGACCCCGGCGGCCGCCCGGCTCCCGGGCATGGACTCCACGCAGCCCCGGCCGGACAACACCCTCGCCTTCGGGCTGCCGGATGCCGGCGGCTTCACGGCCAACGGCTCCGCGGTCGCGCAGGAGGACATCCCGGCGCAGCTCACGGCCTTCTTCGCCAATCGTCCCGAGGGGGCGCGGGCGGTGGTGGTGTGGGACAATCCGCTCCGCCGCGACGACGCGCAGTGGCTGGCCCGGGCGGCGCGCATGGCCGGCGGCGCCGCGTACGACGCCGAGCTGAGCGGCTGGCCGGCGCCGGTGCCGGGGGCGCCGTAGGAGCGGAAGCCACGGCAGGCCCGCATCCTCGCCACCGACGACCAGGCCCATGGCAGCCACGCACCGCGTCACCTATTCCGCGCGGCTTCGGCGATACC
>JBGAPX010000047.1:0-25484 GCA_044221045.1 Gemmatimonadales bacterium | reverse complement strand
GCGACAGGCGACCTTACGGAACGGTGATCGTCTGGGTGGTGCTGGTGCTCGCCCCGCCGTTGTCCGTGACCGTCAGGGTCAGGGCAAAGGTGCGCGCCGACGGGAACGTCCGGCTGAAGCTCGCCGCGGTCGACACCGTGTTGCCGGCCGCCAGCTTCCAGGCATAGCTGGCGATGGTGCCGTCCGGATCGGTCGAAGTCGAGGTGAAGGTGCAGGCGTGCGCCGCGGTGCAGTTCCAGGTGAAGCTGGCCACCGGCGGCTGGTTCCCGCCGCCACCCGTGACGGTGATGGTCTGGGTGGTGCTGTTGGTGGCGCCCTGGTTGTCGGTCACGGTCAGCGTCAGCGTGAAGGTCCGGGCCGACGGGAAGGTGCGCGAGAACGACGACGCGGTGGAGACCGACGTGCCCGAGGAGATCGTCCAGTTGTACGAGGCGATGCTGCCGTCCGGATCGCTGGAGCCGGTCCCGTTGAAGGTGCACGACAGGCCGGTGCACGACCAGGTGAAGCTCGCCACGGGGGGCTGGTTGGTCGGGCCGCCGCCGATGAACTGGATGTTCAGGTTCTTGTTGGGCGAGTTGGCCGGGAAGGCCCCGCCGCCCACGCCGCTGATGATGCCGTTGGTGGCGTTGTTGATGATCGCGGCATTGACCTGGGCCACCGTCGAGCCGGGATTGGCGGACAGGTAGAGGATCGCGGCGCCGGCCACGTGCGGGGCCGACATCGAGGTGCCGTCGATCGTGTTGGTGGCGGTCGGGCTGCCGATCCAGCCGGCGGTGATGCCGACGCCCGGCGCGCCGAGGTCGGTGCAGGTGCCGATGTTGGAGAAGTTGGCGAGGCGGTCGTTGATGTCGAACGCCATCACGGTCAGGCCGGCGGTGACGCGCGCCGGGGACTGGGTGCAGGCGTCGGCGCCGAAGCTGTTGCCGGCCGACAGGGTGTAGACCACGCCCGCGGCGATCGAGGCGTTCACGGCCGCGTCGGTGGCCGGATCCGCGCCGCCGCCGAGGCTCATGTTGGCCACCGAGTTCTGGCCGGGGTGGGCCTGGTGGTCGCCGGTGACCCAGTTGATGCCCGCGGTGACCTGGGCAAAGGAGCCGGAGCCGCCGCAGTTCAGCACCCGGACCGGGTGCAGCGTCGCGCCCTTGGCCACGCCGTAGGTGGTGCCCGCCGCGGTGGTCGCGGTGTGGGTGCCGTGCCCGTTGCAGTCATTGGCGTTGCCGCCGGTGGTGATCGCGTCGAAGCCGGTGCTCAGGCGGCCGGCGATGTCCACGTGCGGGGTGGTGGCGGTGCCGTTGATGCCGCCCAGGATGCCGGTGTCGATGCCGTAGAAGTGCACGCCGGCGCCGGTGTTGGGATAGGTGTAGCTGTTGTCGAGCGGCCGGTTGGCCTGGTCGATCCGGTCGAGGCCCCAGGACGGGGTCGGCGACTGGGTGGCGTCGAGGGTGACGATCCCGTCCTGCTCGATCAGCGAGACGTTCGGGTTGCGCCGCAGCCGCTCGATCGCCGCATCCGACAGGTCGGCCGCGAAGCCGTGCACCGACTTGTCATACACGAAGAGCATCCGCCCGCTTTCGCCGGACACGATCCGACGCGCCTCCGCCCCCACGTCCGCAAACTTGCCCTGCTTGAACAGCACGATGTACCGCCCCGGGATCAACTGGGCGCCCGGCGTCCGGTACACGTTGAGCAGCGGTTCCTGCGTCGTGCCCGTCGGACCGTCCGAACAGGCGGCGACCAGAAGGGCGGAACACGCCAACGCGAGCAGCTTCTTCTGCATGAAGCCTCCAACAGGGTTGAATGAACCGGCCGGAGGCGATCCCAGGGGGGAGGGAAGCCAAGCCAGCCAGGCGGGACTGCGGATGTCGTCGAGTGCAATCGGGGCGGCGCGCACCACCCCTGGGGAAGGACGACCCAAAATGACAGGGTCCGTCCAGATGGTCAATCGGTCACGAATGCCACACACCCTGTCGGATCGCCGCCACGGTCCTGTGGCGTCACGACCGCGTCACGGGGGCGGCGGTTTATCTTCCGGCATGCCCGAGAGACGCAGCGACCCCGTGGGAATTCTCGACCGCCCCCCCGCGGCCGCAGCCACCGCCCTGGCCGGGTGGTGCGCGGCGCACGGGCTGCCCCCGTTCCGGGCCCGGCAGCTGCAGCCTTACCTGTGGCAGCGGCCCCTCCCCTCCTGGCAGGAGGCCACGGACCTGCCCCGTCCCCTGCGAGACGCCCTCGACCGCGACTGGCCCCTGGGGCGCCTCGAGCTCGCCGCGGAGCAACGCTCCGTGGATGGCACCCGCAAGTTCCTGTGGCGCCTCCCGGACGGGGAGGCCATCGAGTCCGTGCTGATCCCCTCCGGGGAGCGCCGGACGCTCTGCATCTCGTCCCAGGCCGGGTGTGCCCTGGGGTGCATCTTCTGCGCCACCGGCCGGATGGGGTTCCGCCGCAACCTGACCCCGTTCGAGATCGCCGGCCAGGCCCGCGAGGTCACCCTCCGGTACCCGGCCGAGACCCCGACCAACATCGTGTTCATGGGGATGGGGGAACCGCTGCTGAACTGGCCGGCGGTGGACGTGGCCCTCACCGTCCTCAACAGCCCCGAGGGGCTCGGCATCGGTGCCCGCCACATCACGGTCTCCACCGTAGGCATCGTGCCCGGCATGGCGGCGCTGGCCGCCCGCCCGGAGCAGTTCCGGCTGGCGGTCTCGCTTCATGCCGCGGAACCCGGGCGGCGCCTGCCGCTCATGCCGATCGAGAAGAAGTACCCGCTCGCGGCCGTGCTCGAGGCCGCCCGCGCCTTCACCAAGCGCATCACCTTTGAGTACGTCCTGATCGCGGGGCAGAACGACACCGACCGGGACGCCGATCACCTGGGGCGGCTGGCGCGGAAGATGGGGGCGCTCATCAACCTGCTGCCGCTGCACCCCGGCGGCGCCCCGGGCCTGACCCCCACCGCCCCGGCACGGATCCGGGAGTTCGCCGACCGGCTGCGACACCAGGGCGTGGAGGCGGTGGTCCGCCGGAGCCGCGGGCTGGACATCAGCGCGGCCTGCGGCCAGCTGCGGGTCGAAACCGAGGGTCGCCGGGTGCGCGCCCGGCACCCGGGCACCCCGGCCGGATAGTAGAAAGCGACGGCCCCGGCGCGCTCGCGCCGGGGCCGTCCCCTGCCCTCCACCTCGGGCCGGCGCTGCGGGCCCCTACCCCGTCGCGCCGAACCCGCTCGAGATGCAGTTGATCGACAGCAGCAGGGCCGAGAGGTAGGCCTCCCGCTCCGCCTCCCCGGCCGCCCGATAGCGCCGGAGCAGCTCGACCTGCTGCACGCTCGCCTGGTTGATCGTCGGCAGCCGGCGCACCAGGCGCCGCCGGAACCTGGGGAAGCGCTCCGCCAGTTCCGTCCCGCCCGTCACCTGCAGCACCGCCCGCACCGTCCGCCGGTACTCCGCCTCCACCATGGCGAAGATCTCGTCCCGCGTGGATGCCTCGGGCACCAGCCCGGCGTACATGCGGGCGATGTCCAGGTCCACGTAGCTCAGGGTCTTCTCGACCTCATCGAGCACCAGGCGGAACAGGCGCGAGTCCTCGTACATCCGCGCCAGCAGGCGATGGCCCCGGTCGCCGCGGATCTGGAGGAAGTTCTCGAGCCCGCTCCCCAGGCCGTACCAGCCGGTGATGAAGTGCCGGTTCTGCGACCAGGCGAAGACCCACGGGATGGCGCGGAGGTCGGCCAGCGAGCGGGCGCCGGTGCGCCGCGCGGGGCGGGAGCCGATGTTGAGCCGGGTGAGTTCCTCGAGCGGGCTCGCGGCGCTGAAGTAGGCCAGCATGTCCGGCCGTTCCACGAAGCGGCGGTACGCCGCCTGTGCGCCGCCGGCGAGCGCCTCGAAGGCCTCGTCGTACTCGGTGGTGGGCTTGAGCGCCGCCTCGTGCTCCGACCGCAGCGAGTGCTCGATCACGCTGGCCGCCAGCAGTTCCACCTGGTACTGGGCGGTGCCCCGGTTGGCGTACTTGAGCGAGACGACCTCGCCCTGCTCGGTGATCCGCATCCGGCCCCGCACCGAGCCGGCCGGCTGGGCGGCGATGGCCCGCCCGAGGGGCGCCCCGCCCCGGCTGACCGAGCCGCCCCGGCCATGGAAGAAGCTGATGGGCACGCCCGCCTCCTCCCCGACCCGGGTGAGCCGCGCCTGCGCCTTGAACAGCTCCCAGTTGGAGGTGAGGTAGCCGCCATCCTTGTTGCTGTCGGAGTACCCGATCATCACTTCCTGCGTGCCGCCGAGCGCGCGCACCGAGCGCCGCACCAGCGGGATGCCGAGCAGCTCGCGCATCATGGCCGGCGCGCGGTGCAGGTCCTCGATGGTCTCGAAGAGCGGCACGATGGGCAGGGTGCAGCTCTCGGTCCCCGCCTCGTCGGCGAAGAGGCCGCCCTCCTTGGCGAGGAGGTAGGCCCCGAGCACGTCGGCCACCTCCCGGGTCATGCTGAGGACGAAGCTGCCGAAGGCCTCCCGGTCGAGTTCGGAACGCATCTCGCGCACCACCCGGAACATCCCGAGCGTCTCGCGCACCTCCTCCGGGACCGAGTCCAGCGGCCGGTCGCCGCGCCGCGGCCGGGCCAGCTCGGCCAGCAACCAGGCCTTCCACTCCGCAGAGCTCACCGCCGGCGGTTCGTCGTCACGCCCGGTGCTCAGCCGCCACAGCGCCACCAGCGCCTGGGTGAGCCGCGTGGTGTTCTCGCGCAGGTCGAGCCGCACGGTGCTGAAGCGGAAGGTCTCGATCTCGCGCCGCACCGGCCGCACCAGCTGGTCGGCCAGGCCCCCGCTGCCGCCGTCGCGCAGCGCGGTCTCCAGCATCCGGATGTCGGCGAGCAGCTCGTCGGCCGAGGTGTACCCTTCCGCCGCCGGCGCGGTGTGACCCTGTTCGGCATGGCGGATGGCGCCCTCGAGGCGGCGGACCATGCAGGCCAGGAACTGGCGGAACACCTCGCCGGGGTTGCGGGCGACGATGCCGGCGCCATCCTGCACCTGCGCGAGGGAACGCTCCAGCGCGGCGCGGAAGGCCGGGCCCACCTCCAGCGCGCGCTCGGTAATGCTCAGCGTCTTGAGCAGCTCGCCCAGCCGCTGGCGATAGCGCAGCAGGCTCGCCACCCGGTTCTCCGCCAGGGTGCGGCGGGTGACGTCGTTGGTGACGAACGGGTTGCCGTCGCGGTCGCCGCCGATCCAGCTGCCGAACTGGAAGAACGGCGGGATCTCGAAGCGCTCGCCGGGCCAGGTGCTGGCCAGCACCCGGTCGAGCTTCTCGAGCATCTCGCTGGTGGCCTCGAACAGGGTCTCGCTGAAGAAGTGCAGGCCCCAGTAGACCTCCTGCGGGACGGTGGGCTTCTCCAGCCGGAGCTCACCCGTCATCCACAGGAGTTCGATGTCGGTCCGGAGCCCCTCGACCAGCTGGCTCCGCTCCCGGGGGGTCCACCGGGGCGACTCGAGGTCCACCAGCTTGCGGTAGATGCGCCGGTGCCGCTCCAGCACCGTCACCCGCTTGGCCTCGGTGGGGTGGGCCGTGATGGTGGGCCGGACCCGCAACCCGCGCAGCAGCAGACGGGCGTCGTCGGGGCGGGCGATCCCCTGGGCCGCCAGCTCGTGGAACACCTGCGGCAGGGTGCCGCGCACCTGCTCGGCGCCGCGCTCGGTCTCGGTCTGCCGCCGCCGGCGCATGCCGGCGTTCTGCTCCGCGATGGACAGCAGCTGGAACCAGATCCCCTGGGCGCGCAGGCAGGCCTCGAGCTGCTCCGGCGTCCACGACGGGTCGATCGGCCCCCCTTCGAGCACGCGCTCGAGGTAGGGATGCCGCACCCGGACCACCTCCACCAGCTGCCCGAACAGCAGCTCGGCCACCTGCGTCGCGTACTGGGCGGCGCTGGCGGCGAGCGGGTCGGCGGAGGGCGGGAGCGCCACCGCCTCGTAGGGCGTCGGGTGTTCCAGCGTCACACCACGCGGTCGCGGACCGGCTGGCCGGCAAAGAACAGGGACAGGTTCTCGAGCGCGCGCATGCCCATCGCGGTCCGGGTCTCGAGGGTGGCACTGCCCAGGTGCGGCAGCAGCACCACGTTTTCCATGGTCAGCAGGTCAGGCGTCACGGTCGGCTCGCGCTCGAAGACGTCGAGCCCGGCGCCGGCGATGACGCCCTCGCGGAGGGCGGTGACCAGGGCCGCCTCGTCGACCACGTCGCCACGGGCGCTGTTGATGAGGAAGGCGTGCCGCTGCATCTGCCGCAGCCGGGTGGCGTTCATCAGGTGCCGGGTCTCGGGCGTGGCCGGGCAGTGCAGCGAGACGAAGTCGGCCTCCCCCAGGACGGCCTCGATCGTGGGGCGCGGCTCCGCCCCGAGCGCCGCGGCCTCCTCCGGCTTGGGCGGGAAGGGATCGGTGAACAGGATCCGCATCCCGAACCCGTGGTGGGCCCGGCGGGCCATCGCCTTGGCGATGCGGCCGAAGCCGATCAACCCGAGGGTCTTGCCCGAGACCCGGGCGCCGAGCATGTGGGTCGGGCGCCAGCCGGTCCACTCGAGGTGCCGGACGTGGCGCTCGCCCTCCCCGGCCCGGCGCGCCGCCATGAGCAGCAGCGTCATGGCGATGTCGGCGGTGTCGTCGGTGAGCACGTCGGGGGTGTTGGTCACCGTCAGGCCGAGCGCCTTCGCCGCGGCGATGTCGATGTTGTTGAAGCCGACGCCGAAGTTGGAGACGATCCGGGCGCGCCGTCCCTCCACCCCGAGCACCTCGGCGGTGACCTTGTCGGTCACCGTGGGCAGCAGCGCGTCGGCGGTGCGCAGCGCCTCCTTGAGCTGCTCGGTCGTGAGGGGGCTGTCCGAGGGATTGAGGATGGCGTCGAACCGCCGCGCCGCCTCGGCCTCACAGGCCTCGGGGATCTTCCGGGTGATGACGACCCGCGGACGGGCGCTCACCGGGTCACCAGCTTCTTCCGGGCCGGCCGGCTGGCCAGCGCCTCGGCCACGGCCTCGCCGAGGTGGGCGGGGCTCTTCGCCACCGTCAGCCCGAGGGAGCGCATGATTTCCGCCTTCTCCGCCGCGGTGTCGCCGAACGCGGAGATGATCGCCCCGGCGTGGCCCATGCGGCGCCCCTTCGGGGCCGTCAGGCCCGCCACGTAGCCGATAACCGGCTTGGTCATGTGCTGCTTGACCCACATCGCCGCCTCGGCCTCCTGCGGGCCGCCGATCTCGCCGATCATCATCACCGCCTCGGTCTCCGGGTCCTGCTCGAACAGCGCCAGGATGTCGAGGAAGCTCGAGCCGTTGATCGGGTCGCCGCCGATGCCGATGCTGCTGGAGACGCCGATGCCCAGGTCCTTCATCTGGCTGGCGGCCTCGTAGCCCAGCGTGCCCGAGCGGGTGACCAGCCCCACCTTGCCCGGCATGTAGATGTGGCCCGGCATGATGCCCAGCATCGACTTGCCGGGGGAGATGAGGCCGGCGCAGTTGGGGCCCACGAGGGTGGTGCGCTTCTCCTTCGGGTACCGCCGCAGGTAGCGCTTGACCATCATCATGTCCTGCGCCGGGATCCCGTCGGTGATGCAGCAGACCAGCTTGATCCCCGCGTCGGCGGCCTCCATGATGGCGTCGGCGCAGAAGGCGGCCGGCACGAAGATCAGGCTGGCGTCCGGGTAGACCGCGTCCACCGCCTCCTTCACGGTGTTGAACACCGGCAGGCCGATGTGGCTCTGGCCGCCCTTCCCGGGGGTCACGCCGCCGACCACCTTCGACCCGTACTCGACCATCTTCTGGGCGTGGAAGGTCGCCTTGTCGCCGGTGAAGCCCTGGACGATGATGCGGGTCAGCTCGTTGATCAGGATCGCCATGGTCAGTTCCCCTTCGCGTGCTTCCACGCGGCGACGACCTTCTCGGCCGCGTCGGCGAGCGAGTCGGCGGTGATGATGGGCAGCCCCGACTCCGCGATGATCGCGCGCCCCTCCTCCACGTTGGTGCCGGCCAGCCGCACCACGAGGGGCACGTTCACCCCGACGTCCTTCACCGCCTGCACCACGCCCCGCGCCACCCAGTCGCAGCGATTGATGCCGGCGAAGATGTTCACCAGCATGGCGCCGACCTTGCGGTCCTGCAGCACCAGCTTGAACGCCATCGCCACCCGCTCGGGCGAGGCGCCGCCGCCGACGTCCAGGAAGTTGGCCGGGTTGCCGCCGGCGTGCTTGATCATGTCCATCGTGGCCATCGCCAGGCCGGCGCCGTTGATGATGCAACCGATCTCGCCGTCGAGGGCCACGTAGTTGAGCCCGTGCTCCGATGCCTGCGCCTCGCGCGGGTCTTCCTCGGCGTGGTCGCGCAGCTCGGAGACGTTGGGCCGGCGGAACAGGGCGTTGTCGTCGAAGCCCATCTTGGCGTCGAGCGCCAGCAGCTGCCCGTCCCGGGTGAGCACCAGCGGGTTGATCTCCACCATCGTGGCGTCGAGGTCGCGGAAGGCGCGGTAGCACCCCAGCAGCACCGTCACCGCGCGGTTCACCGCCTGCGCCGGCAGCCCCAGGCCGAACGCCACCTCGCGGGCCTGGAAGGCCCGCATCCCCACCGCCGGCTCCATGGTCTGGCGCAGGATCGTCTCCGGCTCGTTGCGGGCGATCTCCTCGATCTCCATGCCGCCGTGCGGATGGGCCACCAGCATGATGCGCTCGCTCTTGCGGTCCAGCACGAAGCCGATGTAGAGCTCGCGCTCGATCGGCACCGCGGCCTCCACGTAGAGCCGGTGCACCACCTTGCCCTCGGGCCCGGTCTGGTGCGTCACCAGCCGCTTGCCCAGCAGCTCCGTCGCCGCCTTCCGCACCTCGTCCTCGGTGGTGCAGAGCTTGATGCCGCCCGCCTTGCCCCGGGCGCCGGAGTGGATCTGCGCCTTCACCGCCCAGCGCGCCCCGCCGATCTCCGCGGCGCGGTAGACGGCCTGCTCGGCGCTGTAGGCGACGCCCCCCCGGGGCACCGACACGCCGAAGTTGGCCAGCAGCTCCTTGGCCTGGTATTCGTGGATATCCAAGACTGCCTCCTCTGGCCGCGCCTTACCGGGCGGGCGGTCGAGTGGGCGCGCACGGGGCGTGCGCGCCGTCGGGACGCGTCGGGCTACCGCTTGCCGGCGATCGCCTGGGCCATCTCCACCACCACGTTGGCCATCCGGGCGCTGGCCGCGTCGATCATCTTGCCGTCGAGCTGCGCCGCCCCCTTCCCTTCCCGGGCGGCCTGCTCCAGCGCGTCCAGGATCCGCCGCGCGCGCTGCACCTCGGCCTCGGGCGGCGAGAAGACCTGGTTGGCCAGCTCGATCTGCGAGGGGTGGATGGCCCACTTCCCTTCGATGCCCAGGGCCGCGCCCCGGCGGGCCGCCAGCAGGTAGCCCTCGGGGTCCTTGAAGTCGCCGAAGGGCCCGTCCACCGGGCGCAGCCCGTAGGCGCGGCAGGCCACGATCATCCGGGTCAGCGAGGCGTGCCACTGGTCGCCCGGGTAGTCCGGGTTGAGCCCGCCGATGTTCACCGTCCGCGCCCGCATGCTGGCGGCGTAGTCGGCCACCCCGAAGTGCATCGTCTCCAGCCGCTTGGAGCTCTGCGCGATGGCCTCGACGTTGGCCATGCCAAGCGCCGTCTCGATCAGGACATCGATGCCGATCCGGTGCGGGATGCCCTTTGCCGCCTCGATCTGGGTGAGCAGCGCGTCGGTCAGGTAGACGTCGCCGGGCACCCCGACCTTCGGCACCAGGACCACGTCCAGCCGGTGGCCGGCCTGCTCGATGACATCCACCATGTCGCGGTAGAAATAGTGGGTGTCGATGCCGTTGACCCGAACGCAGATCGTCTTGCCGTGCGCCCGCCAGTCGAGGGTCAGCAGCGCCTCGATCACGTTCCGCCGCGCCTGCTCCTTGTCCGCCGGCGCCACCGCGTCCTCGAGGTCGAGGAAGACGTAGTCGGCGGCGCAGGTCAGCGCCTTCTCGAACATCGCCGGGTTGGAGCCCGGCACCGCCAGCTCGCTCCGCTGCAGGCGGGGGCGCGCCGGCTCGTAGCGGGTGTGACTCACGCGACCCCCGCCGGCTTCTTCGCCACGGCGGCCTCGGCCGGCGGCGGCACCTTCTTCGCCGGCAGCGGCTGCTGGGTCTGCTGCCAGTACTCCTGCGCGGCCGCCACGCCGGTGCCGTAGGCCACCTTGATGCCCACGTCACGCATGGCCATCTCGGCCCCGGCGATGCCGGCGAGCAGGGTGATCTCGTTGAGGTCGCCCAGGTGCCCGATGCGGAAGAGCTTCCCGGCCACCTTGTTGAGCCCCGCGCCGAGGGCGAAGTTGTACCGCCGGTAGGCCACGTCGATCACGTCCGCGCCGTTGAAGCCCGGCGGCACCATGATGGCGCTGACGGTGTCGGAGTGCCACTGCGGGCCGCGCGAGCACAGCGAGAGCCCCCAGGCGGCCACCGCCCGGCGGCAGCCCTCGGCCAGCCGGTGATGCCGCGCGTAGACGTTCTCCATCCCCTCCTCGAGCAGCATGGCCAGCGCCTCGCGCAGGCCGTAGAGCATGGGGATCGACGGGGTGTAGGGGAAGTACCCCGTGGCGTTGGCCTTGAGCATGTCCTCGTAGCTCCAGTAGCAGCGCGGCAGCCGGGCCGACTTGCCGAGCTCGAGCGCCCGCGGCCCCACGCAGACGATCCCCGCGCCCGCCGGGAGCATGAAGCCCTTCTGCGAGCCGGTCACGCAGATGTCGACCTGCCACTCGTCCATGCGGAAGTCGATGCTGGCCAGCCCCGAGACGCTGTCCACGAACAGGAGCGCGGGGTGCTTCGCCGCGTCGATCGCGCGGCGCACCGCCCCGATGTCGCTGGTCACGCCGGTGGCGGTCTCGTTGTGGACCACGCACACCGCCTTGTAGGCGTGGGCGGTGTCCTTGCGGAGGATCTCCTCGATCTGGGCCGGCGGCGCGCCCTCGCCCCACTCCACGTCGATGGCCGTCACGTCCAGGCCCAGGCGCACCATCATGTCGATCCACAGGTGGCTGAACTGGCCGTAGCGGAACGACAGCACCTTGTCGCCGGGCGAGAGGGTGTTCACCAGCGCCGATTCCCAGCCGCCGGTCCCGGTGCCGGGGAAGACGAACGGGGTGCCCGTCGCGGTCTTGAAGACCGTGCGGAGGTCGCGGAAGATCGGCAGGGTCAGCTCGGGAAAGGCCGAGGACCGGTGGTCTTCCATCGGGACGTGCATCGCCCTGAGGATCCGGTCCGGGGTGTTGGTGGGACCGGGGACGAACAGGAAGTTGCGACCAGGCATGGCACCATCCTCTGCTGAAGAAACGGCGAACCGGGCGCTCCGGGCGCCCGCGCGAATGCTTGCGGGTGGCTGTATGTTCATACGGCCCCACCCTGCCCCACGACCTTCGGACCCGAGCATGCCGACACCCGACCCGACCCCGGATCCCCGGGCCCTGCTGGCCGAGTTGTATTGGGCGGCCGTCACCGCGGCCCCCGGCCCCGCCCTGCGGGCCGCCCTCGATACTGCCACACCACCCGCCGGCCCGGTGCACCTGCTGGCGCTGGGCAAGGCCGCGCACCCGATGGCGGCGGCCGCGGTGAACTGGCTCGCCGAACGGGGCCAGGCACCCGCCGGCGGCCTCCTCGTCGTGCCCGAGCCGGGTCCGACGCCCCACCCCGCGCTGGCCGTGGCGGTGGGCGATCACCCGCAGCCGGGCACAGGCTCGCTCGGGGCGGCAGAGGCGCTGGGCCGGGCCGTCCAGGGCGTGGCGCCCGGCCACGAGGTCTGGGTGCTGCTCTCCGGCGGCACCACCAGCCTGATCGGCGCCCCGGTCGCGGGGATCAGCCCCGCCGACCTCACCCAGCTCTATCGCCTGCTGCTCGGCTCGGGCCTCGACATCACCGCCATGAACCGCATCCGCAAGCGCTTCGCGCGCTGGGCCGGCGGGCGCCTCGCGGCGGCCCTCGCTCCCGCACACGTGAAAAATTTCACAATCTCGGACGTCATCGGGGACGACTTGGGGTCGATCGGCTCGGGTCCCTGCGTTCCGGATGCGTCCAGCGCGGCGGAGGTGAAGACTGCCCTGGGCTCCGCCAGATTGTGGGAACAGCTCCCCGCCGCCCTGCGGGGACATCTCGAGGCGGCCATCGCCGGTGACATCCCGGAGACCCCGAAGCCGGGGGACGCGGCCTTTCGCCGCACCGAGACCATCCTCATCGCGAGCAACCGGCTGGCGCTGGAAGCGGCCTGTCGGCTGGCGACCTCACGGGGTCTGGCGGCCCATCTGCTCGATGCCGCCCTGGCCGGCGAAGCATCCGCGGTGGGACGCCGCCTGGCCTCGACCCTGCTGACTTATGATGCCACAAATGTCGCGGGAGCGCAAGACGGGGGGATGAATAAACATGCAGTTCTGGTCTGGGGCGGCGAGACCACCGTCACCCTGCCCCCCGACGCCGGCCCGGGTGGCCGGTCCCAGGAGCTGGCGCTCGCGGCGGCCGCCACCTTCGCCGCGGCGGGGCCGGGGGCGCGGCCGGCCACGCTCCTTGCCGCCGGCACCGACGGCCGGGATGGCCCCACCGATGCCGCCGGCGGGTTCGCCGACGCCGGCACCTGGGCGCGCATCGCGGCCGCGGGCCGCGACCCCGGCACCGACCTGGCGGGCCACGCCAGCCACTCGGCGCTCGCGGCCGCGGGGGACCTGTTCCAGACCGGCATGACCGGCACCAACGTGATGGACCTGGTGCTGGGCTTTCTCCCCGCCCGGCGCTAGCTTGCGATAGCCGTTACCGCCCGCCAACCGGGCGCCGGCCCCCCTGAGCTGACTTGCCGCGATCGCGCGGCGCCAGCCGCTCCCCGAGGAGCGTGGGTGGGTCCATGGCGCTCGTCATCCTGTCGATTTTCCTCCAGATCATTGCGGCCGCGCAGGCCCTGCTGCTGGCGCGCTCCAGTTCGCGGCCATGGGCGTGGCGCCTGCTCGCGGGCGCCATCCTCCTCATGGGCATCGGGCGGGTCTTCCTGCTCCGGGAGATCGAATCCACCCCGGACCACCCCCCCCTGCTCTTCGAGGGCCTGCTGGCGCTGGCCGTGTCCGTCCTGGTGGTGGTGGGCCTGGCCGCGCTCGGCCCGATCCTCGGCACCGCCAGCCGGGCCCGGGCGGCGGAGGCGGAGAGCCGGGCGCTCGAGAACGAGCTGAGCTCCCTTCTCGAGGTGGTGCCGGCGGCGGTGTGGCTGGCCCGGGACCCCGAGGCGGCCCAGATCACCGGCAACCGCGCCGCGCGGGAACTGTTGCGGATGCCCGCCGGCAGCAACCTGTCCCTCTCCAGCCCCGACGCCCCGCGGCACTTCGAGGTGCGGCAGCACGGGCGGGTGCTCGCCCCGGAGGACCTGCCGATCCAGCGGGCGGCCCGCCGCGGCGAGGAGCTCCGGGGCTTCGAGGAGACCGTCTGCTTCGACGACGGCGAGGAACGACACCTGCTCGGCAACGTCATCCCGCTGCGCGACGAGGCCGGCCGGGCGCGGGGCGCCGTGGCGGCGTTCGTGGACATCACCGCCCGGCGCGGGATCGAGGAGGCCCTGCGCGCCAGCGAGCGGAAGTACCGGACGCTGGTGGACCTGACCTCCACGGGCTACGTGATCATCGACTCCGAGGGGCGGGTCCTCGACGCCAACGCCGAGTACGTCCGCCTCACGGGACACCGGGAGCTCGCCGAGATCCGCGGGCGGAGCGTCACCGAGTGGACCGCGCCGTACGACGTGGAGCGCAACGCCGCCGAGGTCCGCGCGGCGGCACGGGTGGGCAGCGTGACCAACCTGGAGGTGGACTACCAGCACGCCGGTGGCGCCGTGGTCGCCATTGAGATCAACGCGGCGATCCAGGATGACGGCACGATCGTGGCCCTCTGCCGCGACGTGACCAGTCGCCGGCAGGCGGCCGAGGCGCTCCGCCGCAGCGAGGAGCGGTACGCCCTCGCGGCCTCGAGCGCGCACGCCGGGGTCTGGGACTGGAACGTCCGCACCGGCGAGGTCCTCTTCTCACCGCACTGGAAGGCCCTGCTTGGCTACGCGGAGCATGAGCTCCCCGATCACGTGCGCACCTGGGAGGAAGCGCTGCACCCCGAGGACCGGGAGCGGGTGCTCGCGGAGATCCGCCAGCACTTCGAGCAGCACACCCCCTACGTGGTGGAGTACCGGATGCGGGCGCGCGACGGGGGGTGGCGCTGGTTCATGGTGCACGGGCAGGCGGTGTGGGACGCCGGGCATCCGGTCCGCATGGCGGGGGCCGCCATCGACATCACCGGCCGGAAGGAGAGCGAACACCGTATCCGCGAGCTGGAGGAACGGTTCTTCCGGTTCGCGGAGCAGAGCACCGAGGTGTTCTGGCTCACGCAGGCGGACCCGGAGCGGGTGCTCTACGTGAGCCCCTCCTTCGAGCGGATCTGGGGATATTCGCCCGCGGCGCTGTACGCCGACCCGCACCTGTGGCTCGCCGCGATCGCGGCGGAGGACCGGCCGGCGGTGGAGCGGGCGTGGCACGCCCTGGTGAGCCGTGGGGACGGGGGGTACGACATCGAGTACCGGATCACGCGGCCGGACGGGCGGGTGCGCTGGATCCACGACCGGGCAACCCTGGTCCGCGATCCCCTGGCCGGGACGGTGCACCTCTCCGGCATCGCCGGCGACATCACCGACCGCAAGCACGCCGAGCTGCTGGAACGCGTCGCCACGCGGCGGGTCCGCGCCGTGGTCGACGCCTCGCCGCTTCCCATCGTGACCATGGACCGCGGGGGGATCGTGACGGGGTGGAATCCCGCCGCGGAACGGCTGTACGGCTACACCGCGGCCGAGGCGGTCGGTGGTCTCCCGCCGATCATTCCCCCGGAGGGCCGCGAGTCCTTCCGCCGGCTGATCGAGGCCACCCAACGGGATGGGGGCGTGCGGCAGCGCGCCACCACCCGACGGCACAAGAACGGCACCACGCTCGAGATCAACATCTCGACCGCACCGCTTCGCGACCACACCGGCGAGGTCAACGGGCTGGTGGCGATCCACGAGGACGTGACCGAGCAGCGCCGGGCGGAGCGGGCCGACCAGCAGTTCCAGGAGCGGCTGCTCGAGGCGCAGAAGCTGGAGAGCATCGGGGTGCTCGCGGGCGGGATCGCCCACGACTTCAACAACCTGCTCACCCTGGTGCTGGGCAACGCGCACCTGGCGCGGGCGGCGGTGCCCGCGGAGCACCCGGCCACCGAGCCCCTGCGCCAGGTCGAGCAGGCCTCGCTCCGGGCGGCGGAGCTGACCGCGCAGATGCTGGCCTACGCCGGCCGGGGGCAGTTCGTGGTGGGCCCGGTGGATCCCTCCGGCGTGGTCCTCGACAGCGCCGGGCTGCTGCAGGCCGCGCTGCCGGGATCGGCCCGGCTGGTGCTCGAGCCCGCCGTGGCCCTCCCCGCGATCGAGGCCGATCCGTCCCAGCTGCGGCAGGTGCTGGTGAACCTGATCACCAACGCGGGCGAGGCGCTGCCCGGGGGCCGGGGCGCGGTCACGATCCGCACCGGGCTGCTCCATGCCACCGGGGAGTTCCTGGTCACGACGCTCCTGCCGCAGGTGGCCCAGCCCGGGGCCCATGTCTACTTCGAGGTGGAGGACGAAGGTTCTGGCATCAGCGAGGAGGTACAGCGGCGGATGTTCGAGCCCTTCTTCTCCACCCGGTTCCCCGGCCGCGGCCTGGGCCTGGCCGCGGTGCTGGGGATCGTCCGCCGCCACCGGGGGACCATCGCGGTGGAGACCGCGCCGGGCCGCACGGTCATCCGGACGCTGTTTCCGCTCGCGGGGCGACCGCCCGCGGCGCCGGTTCCGGCGCCCGCCACCCCGCCCCGC
This sequence comes from Gemmatimonadales bacterium, assembly GCA_044221045.1. Taxonomy (GTDB): domain Bacteria; phylum Gemmatimonadota; class Gemmatimonadetes; order Gemmatimonadales; family GWC2-71-9; genus JADJOM01. The sequence continues at coordinate 9,623 of JBGAPX010000047.1, read as the reverse complement.
GCCTCCATCCTGCTCGTGGATGATGAACGGGACGTGCTCCGCCTGATGCAGACGTTCCTCGAGCGGGCGGGCTACGAGGTGGCGACGGCGGAGGATGGAGAGGAGGCACTGGCCCGCTTCCGCGAGCTGCAGGAGCGGCTCGGGCTCGTGGTGCTCGACCTGACGATGCCCGGGATGGGCGGCGACGAGGTCCTGACGGCCATGACGGCGCTGAACCGGGACGTGCCGGTGATGCTGACCAGCGGGTTCAGCGAGGAGGAGGTGGCCCGCCGCGGTGGCCGGCTGCCCAACGCCGCCTTCCTGCCCAAGCCCTACCTGCCCGCCGAACTGGTGTCGGAGGTGGGCCGGTGGGTCAGGGCCGTCCCTCCTCGTCCGGTTGGAAGTCCGGCCCCAGCAGGACGGTGACGTCCACGCGCCGGAGGGAGTCCAGGGCGACCTCGAGCTTTCCGAGCCCGAGGGCGCCCCGGACCCGCTCGGCCCGGTCGCGCTCCCCGCGGCGCAGGATGATGCGGGTGCTGTCGGTGGTGGAGTCGCCGGCGTTGCCGAAGAGCACGACGTCGATGCCCTGGCGCCGCAGCCGTCGTGCGCCGAGCCGGGCCAGGCCGCTCCGGCCGCTGCCGTTGAGGACTTCGACCTGCAGGGCGTGCTCGGTGGAGGGGATAGCGAAGGCGTGGCCCGCGATCTGGTCGCGACGCAGGGCACGCACGCCGAGGACCAGCAGGACCAGCAACAGCAGGGCGCCGGCGGCGATCAGCCCGCGGCGCGCGCCTGGAGGGAGTTCCAAAACCGGACCGTGGGCTCGGGGAGGGGCCAGCCGGATTCCACGGCGTGGCTCAGGCGAAGGCGCGCCACCTCGCGGAGGACCCCGCCGGGGTCCTGCGGGAACCGCGCCGTAAGGGCCGCGCGCTCCTCGCACCGGTAGCTCCGTCCCGGCTCGAGGAAGTCCGCGCAGTAGAGTACCCGCCCCACCATGTCCCATTCGGCCAGGCCGGTGGTGTGATACCGGACGGCGTCGAGGACGCCGCGGTCGGTTTCGCCATCGGCCTTGGCGCGCGCGGCGCTGGCAGGCCCGTGCCGCAGCTCCACGGGCCCTGCCGCCGACGGCGCCCACCGTTCCAGCTCCGGCGCCGGGGCGTCCCGCAGCGCGTCGTGCAGCCACACGGCGCGCAGCCACCGGTTCCGTTCGCTGTCCGGGACCCCCATCTCTTCCGCCCAGCGCGCCACCAGTCCCGCGACCCGCTCGATATGCGCGAGACGTGCCGGGGACACCACCGACCAGTCCGGCAAGGTCGGCCGGAGCCCGGAGGGGGTGGGGCGTGCGTCACCGATGAGGCTCAACAGAACTCCGTCCCGAGGATATGGTTGTCCAGCAATCGCGTCCGACCCACACGGGCAGCAACAGCGACGATCGTGCCATGGTCGGCCCGTGCGACAGGGCGCAGGGTGTCGGGATCCACGATGGCAATATAGTCCACCGTAACTCCTTCGGACATATGGAATTGCTCCATCATGATGGAGTGGAGCCGCAGCGCCTCCGCCTCACCCCCCCGCCATGCCAGATCGGCGGCCCGAAGGGCCCGACTCAACGACAGCGCTGCGGCCCGATCCGGGCTCGACAGGTAGGCGTTGCGGCTGCTCAACGCCAGGCCATCGGTTTCACGGACGGTCCGACCGACCCGGATCTCGACCGGCAGGTCCAGGTCCCGGACCATCCGGCGGACCAGGCAGACCTGCTGGATGTCCTTCTGGCCGAAGACGGCAACGTCGGGCTGGACCAGGTTGAGCAGCTTGGCCACGACGGTGAGGACCCCCGCGAAGTGGCCCGGGCGCTGCGCGCCCTCCCAGAGCTCCGCCATGGCGCCGGGGACCACGCGGGTCTCGGCCCCGGGGGGATACATCGCCGCGGCGGTCGGCACGAAGAGCGCCGCCACCCCCCGCCCCGCCGCCAGCGCGCGATCGCGATCGAGGTCGCGCGGATAGCGCTCGAAATCCTCGCCCGGCCCGAACTGGAGCGGGTTGACGAAGACGCTCATCAGCACCGTCGGTGCGAGGGTGGCGGCCAGGTCCACCAGCGCAAGGTGTCCTTCATGGAGCGCGCCCATGGTCGGCACGAACGCCACCCGCCGACCGGCGGCCCGTTCCGCCGCGCGCCAGGCGCGCAGCGCCGGGATCTCCCGCAGGTCGACGATCACTCGAAGCTGTGTTCCTTGCCCGGGTAGCGGCCGGCGCGCACGTCCTCGCTGAAGGCGCGGGCGGCGCCGCGGACCACGCCCGCGAGGTCGGCGTAGGTCTTGAGGAACCGGGGGCGGAAGCCCTCGTTGAGTCCCAGCATGTCGTGCAGCACCAGCACCTGGCCGTCGCAGCCGGCGCCGGCACCGATGCCGATCGTGGGGATGCGGATCAGCGCGCTCACCTCCGCGGCAAGCGGGGCGGGCACCAGCTCGAGCACCACCGAGCAGGCGCCGGCCTCCTCCACGAACCGCGCGTCGGCGCGGAGCCGGTCGGCGGCCGCGGGATCGCGGCCCTGCACCCGGTAACCCCCGAGCTGGTGCACCGACTGGGGGGTGAGGCCGATGTGTCCCATCACCGGGATGCCGATCCGTACCAGGGCCCGGATGGTCTCGGCCATCGCCTCGCCGCCCTCGAGCTTCACCCCGTGGGCGCCGGTCTCCTTCATCACGCGGCCGGCGTTGCGCAGCGCCTCCTCGACCGTGACCTGGTAGCTGAGGAACGGCAGGTCCACGAACACCAGCGACTTCTCCGCGCCGCGGCGCACGGCCTGGGCGTGGTAGATCATCTGGTCGAGGGTGGCGCTCAGGGTGGTCGCGTGCCCGGCGAGGACCTGGTTGAGCGAGTCGCCCACCAGCAGCAGGTCCACCTCCCCATCCAGCAGCCGGGCGAAGAGGGCGTCGTAGCAGGTGAGCACGGTGAGCTTCCGGCCCTGGGCCTTCTGCTCCCGCAGGTCGGGGATGGTCAGCGACTTGGGTTCAACGGACATGCGGTACCCCGGGATGGGAGCCGCGCGCCCCGGAGGGGACGCCGGCCCGGTCGAGTCAGTCGTCGGTGCGGGCCGGCGCGAGCCGGTCCACTTCCTCGATCTCCCGCTGCCACCAGTCGCGGTTGGGGAGTTCGAGGTGGGGAATGCGGAGGTCGGCGTCGCGCAGGCGACGGGTCCCGAAGCGGACGATGTCGAGGTCGAGGGTGCGGGGGCCCCAGCGTTCCCCGCGCTCGCGCCCGTTCTCGTCCTCGATGCGGTGCAGCTGCTTGAGGAAGCGGCCGGGATCGAGCGCGGTCTCGACCAGCACCATCTGGTTGAGGTACCGTTCCTGCCCCGGGGGCCCCACCGGCTCGGTCTCCTCGATGGAGGAGACCGCGAGCACAGTGGTGAGGGGCAGCTTGCCCAGCGCCTCCCGGGCGCGGGCCAGGTAGCCCTCCCGATCGCCGAGGTTGCTGCCGAGGGCGACGTAGACGCGTTCGCGTGGGTTCATAGTTCCTGCGAGAAGTGCTGGGCGATCGCCTGCAGCCGTTCCGCCACCCCGGCCAGCTCCCGGATGGCGCGCTCCAGCTCGGCGTGGCTGCGGGCGGCCTCGGAGGCGCGCCGGGCGGTGGTGTTGGCGTCCTCGAGGGTGCGGAGCGAGACCGCGGAGACCTGCTCCATCTGCCCCTGCAGCCGGTGGACCGCCTGTTCCTGCCGCGCGGCAGTGGCGGCGATGCGCTCCGCGTGGGCCCCGGCGTCGCTGGTGCCGTCGACGATGTCCGTCAGGGCCCGCGCCGCACTGGCCGAGAGTTCCTCCACCCCGCGCACGATACCCGTGCCGCGGTCCATCTCCTCGGAGATCTGCGCCACCTGGCCGAGGATGGCCGCCACCAGGCCCCCCGCCTCGCGCGAGGCCTGGGCGCTCTGCGCCGCCAGCTGGCGCACCTCCTCGGCCACCACGGTGAAGCCGCGGCCCTGGTGCCCGGCGCGCGCCGCCTCGATGGCGGCGTTGAGGGCGATCAGGTTGGTCAGGTCGGCGATCTCGCGGATGGTCCCGATGAAGCCGATCAGGCGGTTGGTGACCTGGTAGAGCTCGCCCACCCGGGTCGAGGTGTCGCCCACGAAGCGCTGCAGCTCGACCAGGCGGGCGATCGCGTCCTGGATCTGGGTCCGGTTGACGGCGGCGGTGGTGCTGGCCGTGGCGGAGGCGTCGCGCGCGGCGACGCCGTCGGCGGCCACCTCGCGTGCCTCCTGCACCAGGCCCTCGGTGGCCTGGCGGCCGGCGGCCACCAGCTGTTCCTGCTCGGCGGCGCCGGTGCGGATGGCCTGCGCCGTCTGCGCCACGGCGCCGGCGGCGGCGCGCAGCCGGTCCGCGGTGTCGGCCAGGGTGCGCACCTCGGCGCCGACCCGCTCCACGGTGTCGACCAGCGGGCGGCGCAGGTCGGCGATATGGATGGCGGTCGCCAGCTGCGCCGCGAAAGTGGCCGCCGCCGCCGTTTCCTTCTTGCCGTAGGTGCGGGGCTTGTGGTGGTCGAGTTCCAGGGTGCCGATGGACTCGTTGCCGAAGCGCAGCGGCAGCACCAGCATGCTCACGGCGTCCGGGGTGGGCGCCAGGATCCGGTCATCGGTGCGCGCGTCGTGCACGACCACCGTCTCGCCGGTGGCGATCACCCGGGCCCGCAGCTCCGCGCTGTCGAAGGGGGGATCGCGGCGGTCGGGCCACCCGAGGGCCCCGCGGTAGGCGAGGGTGAGGGCGCCGCCGCCGGCCCGGTAGATCCGGAAGTCGCTCCAGTCGAGCACCCGGTTGGCGAGTTCCTCGAGCTGGGTGAAGGCGTCCTGCAGCGACAGGTTGCTGGTGATGACCCGCTCGCGGGCGTGGATCTTGTTGAGCTCCTCGGCCGCGATCGCCTCCTCCAGAATCCGGCTGGTGAGCACCCCGAGGACGCCGAGGGTCCCGAGCACGGTAAGCCACCCCTCGGGCGGCAGGCTGTGGATGGCCCCCGCGGCGATCACCGCGCCGATGAGGGTGAGCAGGAAGGAGAGGATCTCGTAGCGCAGGATCATCAGCCGCTCGTGCGCCTCGAGCTTGGCGCGGACGAGCAGGGTGAAGTAGAACAGCGCGCGGGTGCAGAAGAAGTACATCCCCGCGAGGGTGAGCGCCGCGGGAAGGAAGTCGAGGGTCGGGCTGTTGGCGCCGGAGCGCAGCAGCACTACGCTGTAGGCCCCGAAGGCGGCGAGGAAGCCGAGCACCTCGCGGCCGGCGTTGATCCAGGCGGCGCTCAGGAGCTTGCGCTGCCAGAAGGCATCGGCGATGAAGGTCCCGAGCCCCAGGGCGAAGACGACGATGCCCGGCCCGAGGGTGACGGCGCCCACCAGCGCGACGATGCCGATCTGGGTGAGGTAGGAGAACTTGGACAGCTGGATCTGGCCGCGCCGGAGCAGGATGGCAAAGGCCAGCACGCCACCGGCGAGCCAGGGGCGCTCCATCCAGCTGCGGTCCAGCACGAGCGCCGCCAGCCCGAGGACGGTGCCGCCCCACGACATCAGCGCGGCGAAGCCCTCGAGCAGTCCGCGCGGGGAGGCCTTCACGGACGGCGCTCACGGTCGGCCTGGTCGAGGGCGGCGCGCAGCTCGCCCAGGAGGCGTCCGGCGGCCGCGGGGCCGTCGCGGCCCAGGCAGTCCACCAGGGCACTGCCCACCACCACCCCGTCGGCCAGGTGCGCCACGGCCCGGGCCTGGGCCGGGGTGCTGATCCCGAACCCCACGGCCAGCGGCAGCGGGCTCGCGGCGCGCACCCGGGCCACGTACCCCTCGAGCCCGGTGGCGAGCTCGCGGCTGGCGCCGGTGACGCCCAGCCTCGCCACCAGGTAGAGGAACCCCGCGGCGTCCGCCACCACCTCGGCAAGGCGGGCGCCGGTGGTGGTGGGCGCCACCAGGCGGATCAGGTCGAGCGGGCTGTGGCGGACCTTGTCCTCCAGCGCGGGATCGCTGCCGGCGGGGAGGTCGGTGAGCAGCAGGCCCGCCACGCCGAGGCCGGCGGCGTCGCGGAGGAACTCGTCGACGCCGTAGCGGAGCACCGGGTTCAGGTAGCTGAAGACCACCACCGGGCGGTCGATGCGGGCCTCGGCGATGAGGTCGAGGGTGCCGGCCAGGGTCATGCCGTGCTCCAGCGCCTCGAAGCTCGAGCGCTGGATGGTGGGGCCGTCGGCGAGCGGGTCGCTGAAGGGGACGCCCACCTCGAGGATCTCGGCGTGCTCGGCGGCGCGGCGGATCGCCTCGAGGCTGCGGGCGCGGTCGGGGTGCCCGGCCGTCAGGTAGGGGATGAGCGCGGTGCGACGCTCGCGCGCCAGCGCGGCCCAGGCCCGGGCCAGCCGCGACTCAGACGAAGTAGTCGCCGACAATGATCCCATACCGGTCGGGGTTGGTGACCTTGACGATCGAGCGCAGGAAGGTCCCGTCGGCGGCCTGGGCGGCGAGGTTCTCCTCGCGGCCCGGCGGGCCGGTCATGGCGCCGTTGACGTCAATGCAGATGCGCACGATGGGGCGGTTCATGAAGCCCGGGTCGGGGTTCGCGGCCGAGACGACCGCCACCTCGAAGGTGTCGAGGATGACGCAGGTCCCCACCGGGTAGATGCCGATCAGGTTGATGAGCGCCTTCACCAGCACCGGGTCGTAGCCGCGGCGGGGGTTTTCCCACATCTCGCGCAGCACCTGGTCGGGCTGGATGGGCACGGTCTGGTAGCTGCGCCGGGTGGTGGCGGCGTCGTAGCCGTCGGCCACGGCCACGATCCGGGAGTAGATGCCCATCTTCCGGGGCCGGATGGCCCGGGGGTACCCGGTCAGGTCGGTCTTCATGTGGTGCTCGTGCGAGACCACGATCTGCCGGTAGGGGATCTCGCCGTAGCCCCGCATGTTGAACAGCGTGAACACCCCCTGCCAGGGGTGGGTCTGCATCGTCTTCCACTCCTCCTCGGTGAGGCCGGCGGTCTTGTTGAGCACCTCGACCGGGATGCGCGCCTTGCCGACGTCGTGGAGCAGCGCGGCGAGGCCCAGGTCGTAGAGCTGCAGCCGGGTGAGGGAGAGCTTCTTGCCGATGGCGACCGAGAGGATGCACACGTTCACCGAGTGGGTGAAGGTGTACTCGTCGTAGTCGCGGATGGTGGTGAGGCCGATGAGGCTGGTCTCGTTGTTGAGCACCTGGTCGACGATGGCCTGCACCGCGCGCTTGACCTTGGCCACCGAGGTGGTGCGGCCCAGGCGGACGCTGTTGATGAGGTCCTTGGTGACCGCCACGCCGTGGGAGTAGGTGCGCTTGGCCACCTCGCGGGCCCGCTCGGCCTCGGCCAGCTTCTCCTCCGACTCGAGCGGCGGCTCCAGGTCGAGGTGGGTCACCCCGGCGACGGCCAGCTTGTCGCGCAGGTCGAGCAGCGCCTCGGGGTTGACCTCGGTGCCGCCCTTGCCCGAGAGCGAGAGCAGCACGCCGAGGAAGACCTGCCATTCGCGGCGCTCCACGCCCGCCGCCACCTTCATCTCGCCCACGTCGACCGCGCGCAGCGCGGCCAGCAGGTTCGAGAACGAGGCGTAGTTGTCGAGCTCCAGCCGGAGCCGGGTACCGTTGACGAAGATGAAGTCGCCGGAAAGCCGGAGCTCGATCTCGCCCAGCGGGGTGAGCAGGGCCAGCGCCGCGGCCTGCAGCTCGTCGAGCGCCTTCTGCGCGGTGGCGTTCTCCACCGGGTAGAGCTTGAGGCTCCGGAGCCCGGTGTACATCGCCAGCAGGAAGTTGCGCCCCGCCTGCCGCAGGAAGGCGTCGTTGCCGACCTTGTCCTCGGGCGCGGGCATGCCGGTGGCGTCGCGGGTCATGCGCCGGCCTCGCGGAGGGCGCGGCTCACCGCGTTGCGGACCACGAGTTCCTTGTCGTCCTTGTACTTCTGCAGCACCTCGCGGGCCTCCGCCGACTTGAGCCGGCCGATCGCGAGCGCCGCGCAGGCCCGGACCTCGGGCGATTCCTTGCGCTTGAAGAGCCCGCCCGCGGAGAGCATGCCGGCCAGGTTCTCGAGCGAGCCCGGCCCGGCGATCATGGCGTAGGCCTCGAAGAACCGCATCCGCTCGGTGAGGTCGATCTCGCGGGTGAGCTTGCCCTGCACCACCGGCTCGATGCGCCGCAGCGCGCCCTTGTAGCCGCGGCGGCCCAGCGCCTGCACCCCCGCGATCCGCACCTCGCGGTCGGCGTCCTCCACCGCCTTCTCCAGCGCCTGCAGCGCCGCGGGGGTGCCGATCGCGTCGAGCGCGGTGACCCCCGCCAGCCGGCTGGACGCCGTGGGGTGGCCCAGGGTGTCGGCCAGGCCGGGCACCGCCGCCTGCAGCTTGAGCCGTCCGCACAGCGCGATGACCGCCGGCAGCGCCTCGCTCTCGGGCATGCGCAGCAGCCGCAGCACCTCCTGCGGCGTGGTCTCGGCCAGGCGGTCGGCGGCGGAGGCCAGCAGCTTGTGGATGGCGCTCGCGGCGGGGAGCCGGGGCAGCCAGACCAGCACCGTCTCGAGGCCCGCGGGGCGCAGCTCCCGGAACAGCTCGCCGAGGTCGTCCTCGGTGGGCGGGCTCTGCGCCTCGGTGACCGACTGCAGGATCTGCTGCAGCACCCCCGGATCCGAGAGCCGCCCGGTGAAGGCGTCCATCCGCTCCCGCTGCTCCAGCGTGAACTCCTCGGGACGGCGCACCAGCAGCCGGGTCTCGCGCAGGATCAGGGCCACCGAGCGGAAGTCGCCGGCGTTGAGGAGGTGCGGCAGGTAGGTCTCCAGGTGCCCCATCACCTCGCCCCGGGTGGCCTCCTCCGTCCGCTGCTCCAGGATGTCGAAGAGGATGCCCAGCACGTTGGCGCGCAGGTCCTGGCGGTACTCCTCCTCGATGGCGTCGGCGATCGCCTTGATCTCGGCATCGTCCAGCCAGTACAGCGTGGAGTCGAAGTCCTCGAGGTCCACCACGCCGCTCTTCCGGGGCGGCGCCTCCTCCTGGACCTTGCCCTGGGTCTCCCGGGCCTGCTCCTGCACCGCGTTCGGGTCGGTCGGCGGCGCCTGACTGTAGGCGCCCTCGCCGGAAAGCCCGGGCACGCCGGAGTCGGGGATGAACTCCGTGAAGTGGTACTGGATGAACCCGAACTCCTGCTCCCACAGCAGCGTGAGGAGGTCGTCCCCGGCGTCGGCCTGCAAGGTGCGCGAGCGCTGCACCATCTCGAGGAAGCGGACGATCTCCTCCTCCTCCACGCCGGGGAAGAGCGTGAGCACCCGCATCCCGTCCTTGAACAACCCCCAGGCCAGGCTCTCGGCCTTGTTGGGCTGGTGGTAGACCACCTGCTCTTCCCAGACGATGTCGGTCTCGACCACCTGCAGCACCAGCCGGTCGACGCCGGCGGCCCAGATCGGCTGGAAGGCCGCGCGCACGTTGCCGACGGCGCGCTGGTAGATGGGGTTGTTGGGGAGGTACATCTGGAAGGCCCGGAGGCCCTTCACCAGGGTCCGGAGCAGTTCCTCGACCTGTTGCTGCGGCAGCACCACCGGTGCTGGCATGCCGTGGGTCACTTAGCCGGTCCCGAGCAGTTTGGCCACGTGCGCGACGTCCTTGTCGCCGCGGCCGCTGAGGCAGACGAGGACCA